>CALWMO010000026.1 GCA_944381965.1 uncultured Butyricicoccus sp. | reverse complement strand
TACATTTGATTACTTTGAATAATCTATAAAAGTTAATAAAAATAATTAAAATATAAAAAACCTTCTATTTTAAATGATAAATAGGAGGTTTTTTCTTTTGTAAAATTAGATTTTTTACTTTGTAAAGTATTTTACAAATCCTTTACAAAACACCGCATGCACACTTTACAAAACTATTATAGACTATTTTCAGTGATGAAAAACACGCAAACAAAAGGAGATTTTAAATCATGAACATGAAAAAGAGAATTTTTGCAGTATTAACAGCAACAGCTATTGCAGCTATGATGACAGGTTGTGGTTCTTCAAATAACTCTGGCAATGGCAGCGGTGCAGCAGATGGTGGCAGCGACCTTGGTATGATTTCAGTTGTAAGCCGTGAGGACGGTTCTGGTACTCGTGGTGCTTTCATTGAGCTTATGGGTATTGAGCAAAAGGACGCTGACGGCAACAAAACCGATATGACAACCGTTGACGCTATGATTACAAACAAGACTGATGTTATGCTGTCTACTATCGCAGGTGACCCAGCAGCTATCGGTTATGTGTCACTAGGTTCTCTAAATGATAATGTAAAGGCTCTCCAGATTGATGGTGCAGAAGCTACACCAGAAAATGTAAAGAACGGTACTTATAAGGTTTCTCGTCCATTTAACATTGCAACAAAGGGCGAACCAACCGGCGTTGCTAAGGACTTTATCAACTATATTCTTTCCGCTGATGGTCAGAAGATTGTTTCTGAAGACTATATTTCTATAAGCGATGATGCAGCTGCTTTTGAAACAGATGGTTCTTCTGGTAAGATTGTTGTAGGTGGTTCTTCTTCTGTATTCCCTCTAATGGAAAAGCTTGCAGAAGGTTACGAAGCAATCAACGGTGCAGCTGAAATCGAAGTTCAAAGCTCTGACTCTACTGCTGGTATGAGCGGTGCGGCTGATGGTACTTTTGATATTGGTATGGCATCTCGTGCACTTAAGGACGAGGAAGCTGCAGAGCTTACTGGCACTGTAATTGCAAATGACGGTATCGCAGTTATCGTAAACAATGAGAATACTATCTCAGGTTTAACTAGCGAGCAGGTTCAGAAGATTTACACTGGTGAAATCACCGATTGGTCTGAAGTTGCTGAATAATTAATATAAAATCAAAATCTTGTTAGGGCGGCGTTTGTACCGCCCTAACATTGTGTATAGAAAAAGGTGTCTAGATGAAAGAAAAAATTATGCATGGCGTATTCGCAATTGCGGCATTAACTTCCATCTTTGCCGTAGTGCTTATTTGTGTATTTCTGTTTGCAAGCGGTGTACCAGCAATAAAAGAAGTGGGATTTTTAGAGTTTTTAGGCGGTACAAGCTGGAAACCAACAGCAAGTAATCCAGAGTTCGGAATTTTTCCAATGATTATCGGCTCTATTTATGTAACAGCTGGTGCTATTATTATAGGTGTGCCTATTGGCGTACTTACAGCAGTGTTTATGGCTTTTTATTGCCCTAAAAAATTATATCGTCCTCTTAAATCTGCAACAGAGCTTTTAGCTGGTATCCCTTCTGTTGTTTATGGTTTCTTTGGACTTGTTGTTATCGTTCCTCTTTTAAGAGATTTATTTGATGAACAAGGCTGCAGAGGTCAGTCAATTTTAGCTGCATCAATACTTTTAGGTCTTATGATTTTACCTACTATTATTGGTGTATCTGAATCAGCTCTTAGAGCTGTTCCTCAGTCTTATTATGAGGGTGCTACTGCTCTTGGTGCAACTCATGAAGAAGCTATTTTCCGCACAGTTCTTCCAGCTGCTAAATCTGGTGTACTTGCAGGTGTAATCTTAGGTATTGGTCGTGCAATAGGTGAAACTATGGCGGTAATTATGGTTGCAGGCAACCAACCAAGAATGCCAGAAAGCATTTTTCAGGGCGTTAGAACACTTACTGGCAACATTGTTATGGATATGGCTTATGCAGAAGGTCTGCATAGAGAAGTTCTTATTGCAACTGGTGTAGTTCTTTTTGTATTTATCCTTATTATAAATATATCATTCTCTATCCTAAAGAGGAGGGACCCAAATGCAGGCTGAGATTAAATCAAAACGCAAAAGACCACTTAGCATAATTTTAAAGATTTTAGTTGTAGCAGCAGCTTTAATAACTTTTGCAGCTCTTATTTTTCTTATTGCTTATATTCTTATAAATGGTATTCCTTACTTAAAACCTTCTTTGTTTGCTATAGAATATAATTCGGATAATGTTTCAATGTTTCCGGCTTTAATAAACACACTGCTTATGACAGTGCTTGCACTTATTATTGCAGTGCCTTTAGGTGTATTTACCGCTATTTATCTGGTTGAATACGCTAAAAAGGGAAATAAACTGGTTGAAGTTATCCGTATGACTGCGGAAACACTTTCTGGTATTCCATCTATTGTTTACGGCTTGTTTGGTATGCTGTTCTTTGTTCAGCGTATGAAACTCGGTTATTCTCTGATTTCTGGTGCTTTAACAGTTGCAATTATGATTTTACCTCTTGTTATTCGTACAACAGAAGAAGCACTGATTTCTGTACCTCAAATGTATCGTGAGGCATCATTTGGACTTGGTGCAGGTAAACTGCGTACTGTTTTTAGAGCAGTGCTTCCAAGTGCTGTTCCAGGTATTTTAGCAGGTGTAATTCTTGCTATCGGTCGTATTGTAGGTGAAACAGCGGCTCTTATTTATACTGCGGGTACTATTGCAGAAATTGCTGTCGGCAGTGATTTCCTTTTAGACTCTACTCGTACACTTGCTGTACATATGTACATTCTTTCAAGCGAAGGCTTTCATACAGGTGAAGCTTATGCAACTGGTGTTATACTGCTTATAATGGTATTTGCAATCAATGCTTTAAGTAATATTGCGGCAAAGAAAATAGGTGTAAATAAATAATAACCAACTCGGAGGAGAATTAT
Organism: uncultured Butyricicoccus sp.; assembly: GCA_944381965.1. GTDB lineage: Bacteria > Bacillota > Clostridia > Oscillospirales > Butyricicoccaceae > Butyricicoccus_B. The sequence continues at coordinate 11,800 of CALWMO010000026.1, read as the reverse complement.
GGATAAAATTACAGTCCAAAACGTTGACTTACACTATGGTAAGTTCCATGCGTTGAAAGATATATCACTAAATATTCCATCACAAGAAATTACAGCTTTTATAGGCCCATCTGGTTGTGGTAAATCAACACTTTTAAAATCTCTAAATCGTATGAACGATTTAGTAGAAGGCTGCGTTATAACAGGTAGTATTAAACTTGATGGTCAAGATATCTACGAAAAAAGTGTAGATGTAAGCGAGCTTAGACGTAGAGTAGGTATGGTTTTCCAAAAGCCAAACCCATTTCCAATGTCTATTTATGACAATGTAGCTTATGGCCCTAGAACTCATGGCATTAGAAATCGTGCTAAACTTGATGAAATCGTTGAAAGAAGCTTAAAACAAGCAGCTATCTGGGACGAAGTTAAGGACAGACTTAATAAAAATGCTCTTGGTATGTCAGGCGGTCAACAGCAGCGTCTTTGTATTGCTCGTGCTCTTGCAACTACTCCAGAAGTTTTGCTTATGGACGAGCCAACCTCTGCTCTTGACCCAATTTCCACCGCTAAAATAGAAGACCTTGTGTTAGAGCTTAAAAAAGATTATACTATCGTTATAGTAACTCATAATATGCAGCAGGCAACTCGTATTTCTGATAAAACTGCGTTTTTCCTTATGGGTGAAGTTGTTGAAATGAATGACACAGACACACTTTTCTCTGTTCCAAATGATAAGCGTACAGAGGACTATATTACAGGAAGATTCGGGTGATATAATTATGAGAAATCGTTTTGAAGCACAATTACATAATCTAAATGAACAAATTATTACTATGGGTGCAATGGTAGAGTCAGCCATAGCTTCGGCTGCTCGTGCACTTTCAAATCGTGATATTGCACTTGCTGCTAAGGTGGCTGAGTCAGATAATGCAATAGATGAAAAAGAACGTGAGATAGAGCATATCTGTCTTAAACTGCTTATGCAGCAACAGCCTGTAGCGTCAGACCTTCGTATGATTTCTGCTGCTATGAAGATGATTACAGATATTGAGCGTGTGGGCGACCAAGCGGCTGATATCGCTCAGCTTACTGTTATGCTTTGTGAGCAAAATGCTGTGCTTATTACCGCTGATGAGCTTAAAGAAATGGCAAAGGCTACTATTAAAATGGTAAGTGGTGCTATTGATGCTTTTGTTCGTAAGGATATTGAGCTAGTTCATGAAGTTATCGCTTATGATGATGTTATTGATGAGAAATTTAATGATATAAGAACAAAGCTTATGAAGAGTATTCGTGAAAATGAAAATATCGGCGAATATGCTATTGATGAAATGATGATTTCTAAATATTTTGAACGTATTGGTGACCATGCTGTAAATATCGCAGAATGGGTTGAGTTTTCTCTAACAGGAAAACTTAAAAACGAGAAATAAAAATTCCTGCTGGTTGAGAAAGGGCGGAAGGTACTAGATGCAGATAATTTTTTGTGTGGAAGATGATGAAAATATTCGTGAACTCGTGGTTTATGCACTAAAAGCAAGTGGATTTGCTGCAGAAGGTTTTAGAGATGCAAACGCTTTTTATTCAAGACTTGAACAACAAGTACCTTCACTTGTTCTTCTTGATGTTATGCTTCCAGGTGAGGATGGTATGACTGTACTTAGCAAAATTCGTAAAAACGCACGTTTTTCAGCGTTGCCAGTTATTATGCTCACAGCTAAAAACACCGAATATGATAAGGTTTGTGGTCTTGACCATGGTGCTGATGATTATGTTACAAAACCTTTTGGAGTAATGGAGCTTATGGCTCGTATAAAGGCTGTTTTACGCCGAACCGAACAAACAAAATCTCCTCAAGTATTAACACTTGGAAAAATTTCGCTTGATGCAGGCAGAAGAAATGTAAGTGTTGATGGAGAAGATATTATTTTAACTTTTAAGGAGTTTGAACTTTTACAGTATTTCATGCAAAATGCAGGTTTAGTACTTTCTCGTGAAAAAATTATGGCTGCGGTTTGGGGGTTTGACTTTGAAGGGGAAAGCCGAACTGTGGATATGCACGTTAAAACACTGAGAAAAAAACTAGGTGATGCGGGCAGTATGATTGGCACTGTTCGTGGGGTCGGTTATAAAATCAGTGGCGACGATTAACGCTTTATAGGAAAAGGAGGAGCTATGAAAAAACGCATAAATTTATGTATGTGTTTGCTCGCAATCGCTACTTGTATAGTTACTTTTGTGGCAACACTTACTATAAGTTATCAAACTGCACTTGTACGAATGGAAACCGAGACCATGCGTCAAGCATCTCTTGTTGCAGCAGGACTTGAGCATATAGATGCTTTAGATAAAGATGAACGACAGGATTATATGCAAGCTATAGGTAAAAGTGACCGCTCTCGTGTAACTCTTATTGAGCCTGATGGTACAGTTATTTATGACTCAAACTACAACCCTTCACAAATGGAAAACCATTTAGAGCGTCCAGAAGTACAGGAAGCAATGGGTAATGGTACAGGTGAATCCTCAAGAACATCTGCAACACTTGGTCAACAGACTTATTATGTTGCAAAGCTTTTATCTAATGGTCAGATTCTTCGTGTTTCAAATACAACTGACCTTGTAACAGATGACTTGCAGCGAGCAATCGCTCCACTTTTACTCATTATAATAGTAGTTATAGCTTTTAGTATCTGGCTTGCAACTTATTTGACTAATAGACTTGTTAGACCAATAAATACTTTAAAACTCGACAATCCTTTAGAAAATGATATCTATGAGGAAATTTCTCCGCTACTTCACAAAATTCATACACAAAACGAAGAACTTCAAAAGCAAATGGATAAAATGCGTCACCAAAAGGTTGAGCTTGAAGCTATAACTTCTAATATGTCAGAAGGTATGGTAGTATTAGATAAAGAGCTTAGAATTTTATCTGTAAATCAAGCAGCTATTAGACTTCTTGGTGCTGCTTTTCAAGACTTCGCAGGTCAAAGTCTTATCTCTCTTAATCGTGACCAAGTGCTAAACCGCAGAGCAAGTGAAGCTATAAAAGGCAGAAAAACCGAGCATCGTATGGAAAACCAAAATGATAGACAATTACAAATTTTCTGTAACCCTGTTCAGGTTGATAGCCAAGTTAGAGGTTGTGTGCTACTTATAGTGGATATTTCAGAAAAATATGCCGCTGAAAAAAGCCGCAGAGAATTTACTGCTAATGTATCTCATGAGCTTAAAACTCCTTTAACTTCTATCTCTGGTTATGCAGAAATGATTTCTAATGGTATGGCTCAGCCAAAAGATGTAGCTGGCTTTGCCGAAAAAATCCATACAGAAGCAGGTAGACTCCTTGTATTAGTTGATGATATTATTAAATTATCTCAACTAGATGAAAAAGCACCTATGACCATTCAGTTTGAAAAAGTTGACCTTAAGAAATTACTTGAAAGTGTCGGCACTCAAATGAAGGACTACGCTGAGAAAAAACAAGTTAAAATACATGTTAAGGCGGAAAGTGTAGTCGCAAGCGGTGTGCCTCGTATGCTTGAAGAGGCTGTGCAAAATCTATGCTCAAATGCCGTTAAGTATAACCGCATAGGTGGTAATGTATGGCTTAGAGTAACTAAGCGTGATGATATGGTATATCTCGAAGTTGAAGACGATGGTATTGGCATTGCAAAAGACGATAGAGAGCATATCTTTGAAAGATTTTATCGTGCAGATAAGAGCCATAGCAAAACCATTGAAGGCACAGGATTAGGTCTTGCAATAGTAAGACATATTGCTGAACTTCATGGAGGAAGTATTGGTGTTGAGTCCGAAGAGGGTAAGGGCAGTGTATTCACCATGAGTTTACCTCAAAATGTAAGTACAGTGGACGAATAATGTTTAAAAGCACCAGAAAAATATTCTGGTGCTTTTTTTTATCTTTTTTCAAATTCAAAAAAGTAAGTTTTTTATTTTTTAATTTCATAGTATTATACATAGTATTATACATTTAAATTGAATATAGTATATACTGATAGATAATTATATATTTTAATAGTGTATAAACTAAAAAATTATAAAAATATATTGCTTTTTTTGGATAAACAGCCATTGCTATTCATGCAAAAGAGTGTATAATAGAACCTGTATGAAAAACGGAAAAAGGTAAATACTGAATTTACCAAACTTTTTTTAGGAGGAAAGGAAACTATGAAAAAGAAGTTTGCTCTGGCTCTTGCTGCTTTTATGATGATGGGTACTTTGGCAGCTTGTGGCTCTACAAACACAAATGAAAATGCAGGTTCTGCAGCAGATGGTACATCTACAACATCAGCTGTTGATGCTATTAAGGAAAAAGGCGAAATTGTAATGCTTACTAATGCTGCTTTCCCTCCATTCGAGTATCTGGCTGATGACGGTTCTGTTCAGGGCGTTGATGTTGAAATCGCTCAGGCTGTTGCTGATAAGCTAGGTGTTGAACTCAAAATCGTTGATATGGATTTTGACCCTATTGTAAATTCTCTCAAGGCTGGTAAGGGTGATTTTGCTGCCGCTGGTATGACTATCACAGAAGAGCGTTTAAAGCAAGTTGATTTCTCAGACGAATATGTTACTTCTTCTCAGGTGGTTGTAGTTCGTGCTGATTCCAAGCTTGAGGGAGATAAAGCTGCTATTGATGCTGCTCTATCTGGTAAAAATATCGCTGTTCAAACTGGTACAACTGGTGATTGGTATGCAGCTGGTGAAGAAGAAACTGGCTCTACTATTAAGGACGCTAATGTTCTTCAGTATAAGTCTGCAACCGAAGCTGCTCTTTATCTTATAAATGGTAAGGCTGATGCTGTTATCATCGACCAGAAGCCTGCAGAAGCTATTGTTGCTACAAATGAGGGCAAGCTAAAGATTCTTGATACTAAACTGACAGATGAAGAATATGCTTTTGCTATACAAAAGGGTCAAGATGACCTTAAGGCTGTAATTAATGAGGTTATCGCTGAATACAAGGGCGATAAGGTTGATGAGCTTATCACAAAGCATATGGGTGCGTAAAAAAACACTACAGCAGGAGCTGAATATAAAAGCTCCTGCTATTTTTAAATAAAGGAGATGGGTCAATGAATGAATGGTTTGCAAAAGTAGTAAGCGATTTTCAAGGTGCATTTATCGAAGGTGACCGATGGAAGCTGTATTTTCAAGGTTTAGGTAAAACTTTGCAAATTGCTGCTGGTGCAGTAATTTTAGGTATTATTATTGGTATTTTTATCGCTATTATTAAGGTATCTGTTAATCAGCGTTCAAATAGTGGTAAATGCCCATTAGCTCTTAAAATATTAGAGAAAATCTGTGATATTTATTTAACTGTAATTCGTGGTACTCCTGTTATGGTACAGCTGCTTATTATTTATGCGGGTATTTTTGTAACTATGACAGATGGTACAATAGCTGCTATTGTGGGTTTTGGTATTAACTCTGGTGCTTATGTTGCTGAAATTATTAGAGCTGGTATTCAGTCTATTGATAAAGGTCAAACAGAGGCTGGTCGCTCTCTTGGTCTTACTTCGGGTCAAACAATGCGTTTAATTGTACTTCCTCAGGCAATTCGCAATATTTTACCTGCTCTTTTTAATGAATTTATCACTCTTTTAAAAGAAACATCTGTTGCAGGTTATGTTGCTGTTCAAGATATTTTAAAAATGGCAACTAATATTCAAAATAAGGTTTATAATATCGCACCTCTTATGATTACTGCGGTATTCTATCTGGTGCTTGTAATAATTATGACCCAGATTCAAAAGCAAATCGAAAGGAGACTGGCACAAAGTGATAGACGTTAAAGATTTACATAAGTATTTTGGTAAAAATGAAGTGCTTAAAGGTGTAAATGAGCATATTCACAAAGGCGAAAAAGTTGTTATCATTGGTGCTTCTGGCTCTGGTAAGTCTACTTTTTTACGTTGTTTAAATCTGCTTGAACAGCCTACATCAGGCACAATTACTTTTGAAGGCACGGATATCACCGACCAAAAACAAAATATAAATAAATTACGTCAGAAAATGGGCATGGTTTTCCAGCAGTTTAATCTATTCCCACATTTATCTGTTAAGGAAAATATAAAGCTTGCACCTGTAAAGCTTGGCATTATGACAGAGCAGGAGGCAGAGAAAAAAGCTTTAGAGCTTTTAGAACGTGTAGGTTTACCAGACAAGGCAAATGCATATCCAAAACAGCTTTCAGGCGGTCAGCAGCAGCGAATAGCAATAGCTAGAGCGTTAGCTATGAATCCTGATGTAATGCTTTTTGATGAGCCGACTTCTGCTCTTGACCCTGAAATGGTAGGGGAAGTTTTAGAACTTATGAAAGAGCTTGCAGAAGAAGGCATGACAATGGTTGTTGTAACACATGAAATGGGTTTTGCTCGCTCAGTTGCAACTAGAGTATTGTTTATGGATAAGGGTGTAATTGCTGAGCAAAATGAACCAGAGGAATTTTTTACAAATCCACAGCACCCAAGGCTCAAGGAGTTTTTAAGTAAAGTGCTTTAAAATTTTTAAGACACTAAAGTTTTAGGCTTTAGTGTCTTTATTTTTTACCTTTTGATAAAAATAAAAAATATAAACAGTTAAAATGTTAAATGCAAAAAATACAAAAAGGCTTAAAAATAACTTAAAAAAACTTTAAAAATATTTAAAAAATGTTTCGAGGTTATCGCTATACCAATTATAAAAACCTTTAAAAAAGATTAAAAAGTTCACAAAAACCGCTTCAACAAAATGGAAATAGACCTGTGAAAAAACTTTAAAAATACCTTAAAATTTGCGTTTTTATGTGAAAAAATATCATGTTATGAAGTTAAAATGACGATTTTTTGTAGAAATTATATAAATCAAAAATGCAAAAGAACTAATAAAAAGTGCAAATGCAATTTGTGAACAATCTGTTAAAATGAACCTGTAATGAAAAGGACATTGGCTCGCATACTTCCCAGAAATATAGCAATCCGTTATCGTTTCCAATGCAAACAAGTCATTTAGTCCAAATTAGTTAAATCTAGAAGAGAAAGGGGAAAACCAATTTATGCCAGACATTGTATTAACCCGAATTGACAACCGACTAATTCATGGTCAGGTTGCAACTCAGTGGTGTGGAGTTGTAGGTGCAAACCTACTGCTTGTTGCAAACGATGCTGTTGCAGCTGACGAGTTCAGACAAGGTCTTATGAACATGGCAGCTCCTGCTTATGCTCAAACTCGTTTCTTCACCATCGAAAAAACAATCAATATCATTCATAAGGCATCTCCAAACCAGCATATTGCTATCATCTGTGAAAATCCACAAGATGTGCTAAAGCTGGTTGAGGGTGGTGTGCCAATCAAAAAGCTCAATATTGGCAATATGCACATGGCGGAAGGGAAGCGTCAAGTGGCTACATCTGTTGCAGTTGATGATGACGATGTGGCAGCATTTAAACGCCTTCAGGAGCTTGGAGTAGAACTCGAAATCAAGCGTGTTCCTGACACTCCTGCCGAAAGTATTGACAAACTATTTAAGTAAACTGTATTTCCTAATTTAGGGAATACAAAAAAGGGACTCTCTGAGAAAGGAGTACAAAATGGAAATTACTATTATCCAAGCGATTCTGGTTTTCGTGGTTGCTTTTATCATGGGTATTGACCAGTTCAGCTTTTTGGAATCTCTGTATCAGCCAATTGTTACCTGTCCTATAATTGGTGCAATCTTAGGTAATTTTGAACTTGGTATCGTTGTTGGTGGTGCTTATCAGCTAATCCAAATCGGTAGTATGCCAATCGGTGGTGCTCAGCCACCTAACGCTATTCTAGGCGGTATTATGGCTACAATATTTGCTGTATCACTTGATATGGAAGCTACAGCAGATGGTGTAGGTGCTGCAATGGGTCTTGCAATTCCATTTGCAGTTTTTGGTCAGTATGCTGTTACTCTTACATTTACCATTATGTCTGGTATGATGGCTAAGGCTGATAAGTGTGCTGAAAACGCTGATGATAAGGGTATTCGTAACATCAACTTTATTGAAATGGGTATCCTTGGTACTCTGTTCGGTCTGCTTGCTGTTGCAGGTCTTTACGGTGGTACTGCACTGGGCGATACATTAAAAGACCTATCTTATAGCTATTCTTGGGTAATGGCTGGTCTGGACGCTGCAGGTGGTGCAATGCGTTTCGTAGGCTTTGCTATCCTAATGAAGGTTATGATGTCTAAAGAAATGTGGGGCTTCTTACTTGCTGGTTTCGCAATGAGCTTAATTTGCAGTGCAAACGCAACAACAGCAGGTGCTACATTGTTACTGTGTGCATTCGTAGGTATCGCTATTGCTATTTATGACTTCACAATCCATACAAAGATTCGTGAAAACGCAGGCATGAGCATGTCAAACGGTGGAGGTGACTGTGATGGCATATAATATTCCTGATAAATACCAAGATTTAACACCAGCCAAGCAGCTTGATAAAGCTACTTTGAATAAAATGGTTTGGATGTCTTGTTTCTTACAGGCTTCTTTCAACTATGAAAGAATGCAGGCTTGTGGTTGGCTATGGGCTATGCTTCCAGGTCTTAAAAAAATCCATACAAATAAGGAAGACCTTAAAGCTTCCATGGCTCATAACCTCGATTTCTTAAATACTCACCCATTCCTAGTAACATTTGTTATGGGTATCGTTCTCTCACTAGAACAGAATAAGGCTGATACACAGACTATCCGTTCTGTTCGTATCTCCGCTGCTGGCCCACTAGGTGGTATTGGTGATGCACTGTTCTGGCTGACTCTTGTTCCTATTACTGCTGGTTTAACCGCTAATATGGCTATGCAAGGTCAAATCATCGGTGCAATTCTGTTCCTACTTATCTTTAACGTTTGTCAGTTCGTTATTCGTTGGTGGCTAATGCATTGGTCTTATGGTCTTGGTACAAAGGCTGTAACATTGCTTACCTCTAACGCTAAGGAATTTACTCGTGCAGCTAGTATTCTTGGTGTATTCGTTGTCGGTGGTCTGATTGCTAACTACGGCGGTACAACTTTAAGAATTTATGTAGGTGACCCTGCAATCCATATTCAAGGACTACTTGATGGTATTCTGCCAAAGTTAATTCCACTGCTTATCACTCTTGGTATCTATGCACTGATTAAGAAGGGCTGGACTCCAGTTAAATGTATCCTTCTTATCCTAGTTGTTGGTATTGGTGGTTGTGCATTCGGTATCTGGACTGGTGACTCTAAGGCTATGGATAAAGATGGTAATACCATTCTTGGTGGTTACAATCCACTGGTTTCTTGGTATGAATACCCAGCTCCAGCTCCAGCTGAAAAGAGCGGTCAACAGGCTTGGGATGCTCTGACAGCAGTTGTTGATAGCCTCAATGAACAGGGCGTAGAAGTTACTATGCCAGAATAAAAACTTAACATTCGATATAATGGAAAGTTGGTAAGGGGGGGAATACTTATTTCCTCCCTTTTTTTAAAAAATAAAACTAGAAAGTCGGGTGCAAATATGAGTCAGCTTACAGCTTTGATTATTTTTATTGCATTTTTAGCTTATATTGCATATCAGGGAATGAAAAATTTTCAGCTGAGAAGCCTTAATATGAGCATTCGAAAAAAAGACTTTGATACTGTGCAAAAAATAGCTGATATGGCAACAACAAGAAGATTCTTAGGCGATTATACCTGTGATTTATATCAGCTTAGAGCATATTATCTAGCAGAAGATATGTCAAACTTTGAAGTAAAACTCAAGGAAATGACAGGGAAAGATTATCCTAATAATCAGGATAAAAAAACATTTGTCGAGCAGTATTATCACAGATTTCTAATTAGAAACGACAGAGAACACGCAAAATTATTGCTTGATGAAATTAAAAAATTAGGTGATGATAAATTTACCGTTTATAACGAACAGTCATTTTATGTAATGCTTGATAAAAGCACAGAATTTATCAAACCTATAATTGACGAGATAAACTCAAAAAATTATTATGGTTTTCCACTCGGTGTAATGCTCTTTTTGCTCGCAAAACAATATGAGTATCTAGGCGACACCGAAAACGCACAAACTTATTATCAAAATTCTAAAGTTTGTTTTCATCCAAAGGCAATATATGTTCCAGTGATAGAAGAAATTATAAAAAACAATGCAAATAGAGGAGATATATCATGATTGGATTAGTAGTAACAGGACATGGAAACTTTGGTAGCGGCATAACAAGTGCAGTTGATTTAATTGCAGGTAAACAGGAGAATTATCAGTATGTTGATTTTCTGCCTACTTATAATCTAGATGACCTTGACCGTGAGATGAGAAAAGCACTTGATGACCTCAAGGATTGTAATGGTGTGCTTATTCTTTGTGATTTACTCGGTGGTACTCCATTTAATAAGGCGGCTGAAATAAGCACTCAAATGCAAAATGTAAATGTTGTAGCAGGTACTAACCTGTCTATGATACTAGAAGTGACAATGACAAGAAAGTTTGAAGAAGACCTAAATGCTCTTACAAAAGCTGCTCTTGAAAGCGGTGTAGAGCAAATTGCAAAATATGAATTTGTAAATGTGGCTCAGGATATCCCTGAAGATGGTATTTAAAACAATCTTTTGATATAAAAAGGAGTAATCTAAAAAATGAAAACAATTTTTAATATTGATGAAGCAAAGATGAATGAAACATCATCTGTCTATACTGTAACAGAAATTGCACAACAGCCAGCAACATGGCGTAAAACTTGTAAGCAGATTAAGGACGCTAAGGACGAAATAAAGGCATTTATTAAAAATGTAACTGATGCAGAAGATTTTGATATCATTCTAACGGGTGCAGGTACAAGTGAATTTGTAGGCAATGCATTATTCCCACACCTTGCAACTCTTATGAATCATAAGGTAAAATCTTACGGTACAACCGATTTAGTTGCAACTCCAGAGGCTTATCTATCACGCACAAAGCCAACTCTGCTTATTAGCTTTGGTCGTTCTGGTAACTCTCCAGAGTCTGTTGGTGCTATTGATGTTGCAGAGGCTGTTTGTGATAATGTTTATCATCTGTTTATCACTTGTAACAATGAAGGTGCTCTTTCTAAGCGTGCACAAACTACTGATAAGTGCTATGCTATCAACTTAACACCGGAAACACATGACCAAAGCTTTGCTATGACTTCAAGTTTCAGTAATATGTATCTTGCAGCTTATTTGTGCTTCTGCATTGATAACCTTGATGAGGCTATCGCAAAGGTTGAAAAAATCGCTGATGCTGGTGAGAAGTTCTTAACTGAGAATTACACAATCGCTCAGACTGTTGTAAATGAATATGATTTTAACAGAATCGTATATCTTGGTAGCAACTGCTTAAAGGGTATCGCTCAAGAGTCCGCTCTTAAAATGTTAGAGCTGACAGCAGGTAAGGTTGTTACAATGTATGATACCCCACTTGGTTTCCGTCATGGCCCTAAGTCTATCATTGATGATAACACATTAACTGTTATTTATTTAAGTGATGATGCTTATACTCGTCAATATGAAATTGATTTATTAAAGGAAATGAGCTCTCAGCGTAAGGGCAATAAAATCGTTGTTGTAACTTCTAAGCCAGATGCAGTAGCTTCTGAGCTTGCTGATTACACAGTTTGCTATAATCTTGATGCTGATTATCAGAGTGTTATGTTAGGTCTTGATGATATTCTGTTTGCTCAGACATTAGCTGTTCTAAAATCTCTATCTATGGGTATTACTCCAGATAATCCATGTCCAACTGGTGAAGTAAACCGTGTTGTTAAGGGTGTAACTCTATATCCTTACACAAGAAA
>CALWMO010000025.1 GCA_944381965.1 uncultured Butyricicoccus sp. | reverse complement strand
GTATTCCTTTTGGCATGATAAAGCACCTCACTTGTTATCAGTATACCATACTGTCTAACAAATAGGGTGCATATCAAATAAAGTCCGAGGTGATTTTTATATCAATTTTCTTTTTTCTTAAACACAGCTGATAATATAATAGTAAATATAAATCCTGAAACTAAAGCAGCAATATGTGCGATAATATAATTTATATATCCATTATTAACAGGGTCTGCTATTGCAATGCCTGGAACCACAGTTGTACCAAATCCCAAAGCAGCTAAATTTGTAAAGTAAACAACTACACCGCCAATTGCACCACCAATGCAGCCACCAATAATAGGATAACGATATCTGAGGTTAACACCAAAGAGTGCTGGCTCTGTTATACCAAATAAAACAGAAACAAAACTTGGAATACATAATTCCTTTGCTTTAGCATTATTGATATTTTTAGCAAGATAACCTAGTACAGCTCCACCTTGTGCAATAATAGCAACTGACATAAGAGGATTTAAAAAGTTTCTTCCAGTATCAACAATAAGCTGTGATTCGATTGCACCAAAAACATGATGTAAACCTGTAATAACTATTAGCTGTTGTAATCCTCCAAATACTGCATAACCAACTACGCCTAAGTTTTCTGTCATCCATACCAATACAGCAGTAATACCTGATGCTAATCCTCTGCCGATAGGACCAATAATAAGGAATAACAAAAATGCACTTACTAAAGTTGTAAGCAATGGAGAAACTAAAAGTCTAATTATTTCTGGCACTTTCTTTTCAAAGAAAATATCTAGTTTTGCCGTTACAATACCAATAAGTAACGCAACTATAATACCACCTTGGAAACCAATTAAATCTACTCCAATACCAAATATATGTAATGTGGTTACATCTACTGTCCCTTGAGCTGCCGCATATGCATCTGCTAAACTGTTTGATAGCATTATACAGCCCATAACAATGCCCATTATTGGTCTGCCACCAAATCTTTTAACTGTGCTATATGCAACTGCAAGTGGTAAAAAACCGAAAATTGCACCAGATGAAATATTTATCAGTTTAGTTATACCATATAAAGTCTGATTACTTTCTACAAATGATAAATTTCCGAGTACACTGGAAAGACCAGTTAAAAGTGCTGTTGCAAGAATTCCAGGCATTATTTCAATAAATACATCAGATAATGCCTTTATTGCTCTTTGTAAAGGGTTCATTCTTTGATTTGCTTTTGATTTCAAGTCGCTAAGGCTCATATCACTTATATTAACCTGTTCAGACACCACTTTACAGATATCATTTACTATGCCTGTACCAAAAATTATTTGTAACTGGTCACCTGCTACAAATACACCTTTAACAAGCTCTACATCTTCTATACTCTTAATGTCAACTTTATCGTTATCTTCAAGTACAAATCTTAATCTTGTAGCACAGTGTGCTATGCCTAAAATATTCTCCTTTCCTCCTACAAGTTCAATAACTTGTTGCGATATTTTCTCATATCGCTCTTTTTTTGCCAAATCCATTTTCTTTCCTCCTCATTAAATTTTATAAAATCTATAGCATTGACTACGGAAATCCTGTTTTTTTAGTGGAACACTTATTCCAGAATACATAAGTTCATCACCACCATAAATTTTGCCATCAGATAAATTTTTATATTGTGCGTTTGCATCAAGACCTTTTAATTTTAAGAGCTTAACTGGAGCTGCTGGTTGACTTAATATTTCAAAATGAAAAGCAACTACATTTTTTCCGTCATTAGAAACAAAGTTCCATTGTGCAATATTTTCTTCAAATGGACTTTTTATTCTATAAAATATTCCATTTTGAATTGTTTCTCTAATTTCTTTATATAAATATATTTGCTCTTTAACTTGTTCAATTTCCTCATCTGTTAATGTATTTAAGTCTAACTCATAGCCAAAATTGCCACTCATAGCTACATATCCTCTTGTTGAAAGTGGTGTAACTCTGCCTGTTTGCTGATTTGGTACAACGCTTACATGTGCTCCCATAGTAATTGGCGGGAACATAAAAGATGTAGCGTATTGTATTTTCATTCTACATACTGCATCTGTGTTATCACTGCACCATGTTTGTGGCATATAGTATAACATTCCAGCATCAAATCTACCGCCACCACTTGAACAGCTTTCAAACAATATATCTGGAAATTCATCTGTAAGAGTTTGCATTATATAATAGAGTCCAAGTACATAGCGATGTGTTATTTCTCCTTGTTGACAAGGTAAATAAGTACTACTTCCAACATCGGTTAAATGTCGGTTCATATCCCATTTAACATAATCTATTTTGGCACTATTTAAAATATCTCTTACACTTTTTATTACATAATCGCAGACATCTTTTCTTGATAAATCTAAAACAAGCTGACCTCTACCTATTGTATATGGTCTTCCTTCGGTATGAAGTACATAATCAGGGTGCTGTTTATATAGCTCACTATCTTCTGAAATCATTTCTGGTTCAAACCATAAACCAAACTTCATACCAAGTTTATGAATTTCATCTGATAACCATGAAAGTCCATGTGGAAGTTTGCGTTTATCTACAAACCAATCACCTAAAGAGCTGTCATCTGAATCTCTATGACCGAACCAGCCATCATCTAAAACAAACATCTCAATACCAACATCTGAAGCTTTTTTTGCTAGATTCAAAAGTTTTTGCTCGTTAAAATCAAAAAATGTTGCTTCCCAGTTATTTATAAGTATAGGACGAATTTTATGTACATATTTTCCTCTCATCAAATGATTTCTATAAAAATCATGAAAAATATGTGACATATGATTTAAACCTTTATATGTATAAACCATAACAACTTCTGGAGTTTGGAAAGTTTCATCTGGTTTAAGATACCATTCACCATTTAATGGATTCATGCCCATTTGCAAACGAACATTTTCAAACGCATCAGCTTGAGCACATGCAATAAAATTACCACTATAAACAAAATTTATAGCATATACATCTCCTTGGTCTTCATCTGTGTTTTTTCTTGCAAGTGCCATAAATGGAGATTGTTGCGGTGAGCTTGTACCTCTTGTACTTTCAATTTGTATTATGCCACTCTTTAAACTTCTTCTGTCTATATTTCTTTCGTTATTATGTGCACCATACAAGGTTATAACATCAAATTCCTTTTCACGAATATCTACGGACATACTAAGCATTTTAGTTAGTGTTAATGGACTTGATGATTTATTTGTAAAACGAACATTTCTAGTTATAACATTGCTTTTTTCAAATACATTATATTCTAGTTCAACAACTAGATTTATAACGCTATCTTGCATATATATGATTAGAGTTTGTACTTCATCTTCTGATGCAAATGATGCAGGTAAACCTTTAAGTGGATTTTTACCTTTAATTATTTTATGACTTTTATATTCTAAATTACTTATTCTACTGCCATTTTCATCTCTTACTGAATATGCACATATTCTAAAGTCACCATTACCAGTTTGAGGATACTCTTGAGGAAGTGTATCTAATGAAAATGTTCTATCAGTGTAATCAGGGTTAGGAGCAAAGCCTCTATCTTTCCATATTATAGCTCTGCTATTATTATAATTTTCTACTTTTCTACCCCAGTATAAATGTGATAAATATTTATCTCTGATAATTTGCATAACATAGCTTGTAGCATTTGTTTTTAAGTGAAATATATTCTCATTTTTATCATATAATATAGCCATTTTTCTTATCCTTTTTTTAAAATATACTTTGATACAGAGAATATATAAGTAGTTATCATATTTTTATATTCTCACTTGCAAATTTAATTATAGACATTTAAAATCTATTATATATAGACATATGTTGTTTTATTATGTGTTTTTGTTGGGAGTTGGAATTAAATGATTGACTATATTTTTTCAAACGATTTTTCTAAAAATATTGATGCAATGATTTATACTTGTGGCTATGAAACTTGCAAACCAAAACATAGTTATGGTCCTGCTGTAATAAGTGGCTATCTTATTCATTACATTCTATCTGGAAAAGGATTTTTTCAGTGTGAAAATAAAATTTATCATTTATCAAAAGGCGATGCATTCTTAATTAAACCAAATACACTTATATATTATCAAGCTGATACTGATGAACCTTGGACTTATACTTGGATAGGATTTCAAGGTCTAAAAATAGAAGCATATCTAAACCGCACAACACTCATGGAAAATCCATGTGTAAATTATAATGAAAACGAAATTCTTAAATGCTGCCATGAAAAAATGTTTAAAGCATATCAATTACCAAAAAATAGAGATTTAATGATGAATAGTATTTTATATGAATACTTATATAATTTATCAATCACTTTTCCAAAAACAGATATATCTCAAAGTGAAAAACATATTTCTTACATTGAAGAAGCATTAAAATATATAGAAAGCAATTACAGTGAACAAATTTCTATAAATAAAATAGCTAAATGGTTAAATTTAGACCGTTCATATATGTACCGTCTATTTAAATCAATAACTGGTATATCTCCTCAAGAATATTTGCTAGATTTTAGAATTCGTAAAGCTTGTGATTTACTGAAAAATACAGACTTAACTATAACTAATATATCACGTTCGGTCGGATATGAAGATTCTTTATATTTTTCAAGATTATTTAAGAATAAAAAAGGAAAAACTCCTAGTGAATACCGTATATATCATAAAAATTCATATAATGCTTAAATCTAATACATTAAGAGCTTAAATATATATTTCTGTTATAGAAAGAATACTTTAATTTAAAATGTAAACTGTTGAAATTTCTGTTGTTGTAAGTTAGTGGAACGGTTTTAAAAATAGATAGTAAAAAAAGAAATCATAAAGATTTTAAGTTGTCAAGCATTTCTCAAAGTAACGGATAGTACATATAATATATATAATATATATATTATATATAGGCGATTTTTGAAATTTTTAAAATGGCGATTTTTGAAATTTTTTTAGGCAAATTTAAGGCTAAAAATGCAAAAAAAATGAAAAATTAAAAACTTTTTAAAGCAAATAAAAATCAAGAATAAGTACACGAATTTACTATCATAAGTACACGAATTTACTATCATAAGTACACGAATTTACTATCGTAAGTACACGAATTTACTATGAAGGGTGAAAAATTTAACAATGTTTAATCAGTATATTTTTATGGTACACATATCTACTATCTATTTTTAGTAAAAAATAAATTATCAAAAACGTATAAAATTTTTTATAATTACTTTTTAATTTATTTTTTTTCGTAAAAATTCTAATCGAATTATTTAAGAATTCAATTTATGTAAAATAAAGGAAAATAGAGTTGGTTTTTATATGTGAAAAGTTTTAAAAAAGACACATATTTACTATCTTGACAAACTATTAAGTACATAGATTTACTATCTTGACAACAATAAAAAAGTTATTAATTTAATATAAAAAGCACCTAATTTACAAGTATTAGGTGCTTTAAAATTATTATTCAAAAAAAATGTTAATTTTATAAAATTTCGATCTGTTTTTACTTTCTATTTCATAGTGATGTATAAATTCTTTATACACCCAATAATCTAAAATATCAGTAACAGCTTGTCTAATTCTTGAATGAAGTCCTTTTCTACCCCTTTCAGTCAAATCTTCATTTGCAAATAAATTATATATACTTTCATATAAAATAGACTGTGGCAAAGATTTATTAAGTTTAAGCATATTTATTTTTTGAATTAAAAATGTTTGAACTGTAAGTAGATTTTTACTTTTCTGAGTAGGTGTGTCAAGAAGTTCACCATTTATATTAGATATTTGTGATCTTAGTTTTGCATATTGTAATAAAATTGGTTCAGCTGAGAAGAGTAATACATGGGTTTCAGTGCCATTTAATATGGTTTTAACTCGTCTAAATTCTAAAAAACGACTTTGCATTACTGACTCACCTAGATTTTTACCTTGTAGTTGGGTAAAATAATATATTTCTTCGGTTAAGTCAATACAAATTTTTATTCTTTCTAATTTATTAACTGTTTCATCTATTTCATTTAACATCTTTTCGCTTGGGTGATATTGATTTTTCTTACCCATCATATTTCTTGCTATCATTCCTAGCGAAATAGCTTTATTTCCAACTACAAGAAGTGAACATATTGAATCAAATACGCATTTGTCAAAATAAGTAAAATTATAGCCTTGTGTTAAATTAGGAGATACTTGTGTTATATCTTCTGGTTCAAGGGTAACAATGATTTTTGTAGTTACAGTATCCTTGCTACCTTGCTTTTCCATAGACAACAGTTGTTCACCTTTATTTATAACATCTTTATCTAAAAGTGTATTTGAAATTTTATCTCTTGTGAGTAAATTGGTTTCCGCTATGAAAGAGTTTTTTATAATAATTGATTTTTCATCATCATTAACCATTTCTATAAGTTGTTTATTTGATGAAAATTCAGAATTTAAAACTTTTGAAATAGATGATAAACCTAATGAGTCATAAAGTTCTAAATTTTTGTAGGGGTTGATTTCATTTTTTTTAGAATTTTTCATATTTACCTACACTTTGTATTCAGGGTGATTTACAAGAAACTCAGAAAGAGCCTCAGTTATTATATCATCTGCCTTATCATAATAGACTGGCTTAATTTGCTTTGTAATGCGTTTTTTTATCTTTGACATATTCTATAACCTTAAACTCATACTGCCCCTTAAAACGGCTCTCAGACGGCTTTATAGCGGTGGTTAGATATTTATCATTGTCTATCTGTCTGACAATAATTAGGTTGTAAGCTCCATCGGTATCCATTTTATTTGCCATATCATTGAGCTTATCTTGGTTCCAAACAGAAAAATCTCTTTCGCCTTTTCTCTGAAAAGATACAAGTTTGTCAATAGGTATCATAAAAAGGTCAAATATTTTTTCAAAGATTGTTATTTTAACATATTTATCAGTATAACATATATTGATTTCAAATAAAATAGTAAACCATAAAAAACACAATATATTATGCGATTTCACATCTATGAAATCTTGTGAAAAATATTAAAGCATATCACTTTTTCTCTTTTTTACATTATATATTTTTTTAAATGATAGAGATTTGTAATTTTATAGTGTTTTTAATCTTTATTATAAATAATAAAAAAATAAGCGTAGCAGAGATTAAACTACTACGCATGTAATTTTGACTTATTGTTAATATCACATTTTATAGTAGAACATAAAGCTCTAGTACTTTGGTCTAAGCATAAAGCAATCCATGCACCATGTAAACCTAAATTCAAGCTATAAACCAAAATATAGGTTATAATCGGACGTAAAATAGCTATACTAACAAGCGAATATTTAGCTACAAATGCAGTCTGCCCTATACCCCGTAAAATACTCGCATGTGTCATTGCTTGAGCCTCTGGAAAGCTGACAAGCGATACAAATAACATTATTTCTGCACCTAAAATAAGCTCACTTCCGCTTAAATGATAAAACTCTAATAGATTATTTCTAAATATAAAGCATATTATAAAAGCTATTAAAGCTGTCCATAAGCTTTCTATTTTAGATATTTTAGCTATGCTTTTTATATTTTTTCCGCCTGTTTTTCCAAAATCATTACCAGCTAAAATTAAACTTGCTTTTCCCATTCCTTGAGCAAAACTATAATAAATATCACATAAACCCATGCAGATATTATGTACACCTAAAGCTGATGCTCCTAAATTTGCAACCATACGAGAATATGTAAACATACCCACTCTTTCTACCGCTTGCTCAGTAAACACCCCACCTGTTATAGGTAAAATACAGTTTATATATTCTCTTTCTGGAATCCATTTCCCATATCCTTTTAATGAAGCAATATGATTTTTATTTATAAATAAAATCAAAGTAAAAATCAGTGTGGAAAAAGTTCCTATAAGTGTACCAATCCCCGCACCAACAACACCAAAATAAGGTATAAAAACTATATTAAATAATACATTTACTGAATTTCCAAGCACATTGGCAATTAAAACAGACTTAGTATCACCTAAACCTGCTAAAATTCCATGAAGTACAATCGCTGGTGCAGAAAAAAACAAACTAAAAAATCCTAAAACGGCATAACTTATTGCAAGTGATAAATAATTTTGTTGTGCACCTGCCAACAACAAAATCTGTTTGCAAAAAATAAGTGTAAAAATAAGTAAAACACCAGAGCCAATAAAACCTATTAAAAGCGATTGTTTGGCACAAGCTGAAAAATTATTATTTGCTTTTTCACCTTTAAGTCTTGCAACATACGCAGTAAGTGCAACTGAAAAAGACCTAGAAAAGCATAATATAACCATGCGTGGCTGAGAAAAAATGCTAACTGCTGCAACAGATAATGTTCCCAAAGAAGAAACCATAAATAAATCAACTGCCGATAAAAGCATTAAAAACAACCCTTCTAAAGCAGCAGGGGTTGCAAGAATCCAAAACTGTTTACGCTTGTCCATAGGCTATAAGTGCATCACCCTTTTGAACACCAAGTGCTGTAGTATAGTATAAAACAACTCCGTCAAATTCAGCAAAAATGCATTTTTTATCATTTGCAGTCTGAAACACTCCCAATAAATCGCCTTGCTTTATTTCTTCGCCTGCTTTTTTATTGGGATACCAAAATCCATTACAGTCCGTTTCTTCGTATATAGCATTGCTAATTTCTATTTGGTTTATATTATCATAGCTTTTATTTATTATTTTAAGATGTGACATAATGCGAAAAATATCTTCTATACATTCTGAAATTTCGTTTTCCGACCACAGACCGCCAAAACCACGCTCAATTAAAAGCGATGGTATGCCTTTTTGCACAGCATAGCTATATAAACCGTTTTTTGCAGTAGATTTGACTCTATATGGCACAGATAAACATTTTGCTGCTTTAAGAGCTTTTTCATTTACTATTTGTTCTCCTGCTACTGGAAAAAATACAAGCGGAAATAATTCTTCATTTATATCGCCACTATGTAAATCAATTAAAAAATCAGCATATGGATATAAATATGTTTCAACTGCATATGCAATACGTTTTGAAAGTGTGCCATTTTTATCGGCTGGAAAAGCTCGGTTTAAATTTTTATTATCCTCTGGTACAACCTGTTTTGCACCGCTAAAAAATCCGCTTTCATTGACTATCGGCACTAAAATAATATTTCCGCATAGCTCATTTGGGTTTATTATATTTTTAAGCCTTTGAGCAGCTTCAATTCCAACATATTCGCAGCCATGAACTCCAGAGGTTATAACAAGTGTTTTCCCCTCTTTTTTACCGCAAAAAATGCTTGCTTTTATTGGACTAGAATTTATAACAGGTATTTCAATTTCTTTCTTTTGTCCATAAGCTATCTCATGTCCACAAAGAATCATACGGCTTCTTCCTCCTGAACATCAAAAACAACAATAGACTCAAGCAGTTTTCTTGCATATTCATCTTTTGTCTGTCCGATATTTTCAACTGGTAAATATTCAGTGACACGACCTTGATATAAAAACAGTACATCATCACATAAATATGTAATAGAAGTTAAGTCATGGGTTATAAAAATATAAGTAAGATTTAATTTATTTTTTAAATCTATGAGTAAATCCATAATTTGAACCTGTGTATGTGCATCAAGTGATGAAATGGCTTCATCAAATAAAATAACTTCTGGTTTACAAGCAACAGCTCTTGCAATACATACTCTTTGCAACTGTCCACCAGATAACTCATGCGGAAATCTTTCATAAAAATCAGCCGAAAGTCCTACAAGCTCAAGTAAACTTATAATCTCTTGTTTTCTGTCTAACTTTACTTTATCACGACGCTGATGCACCATTAACCCTTCGTTTATTATATCGCAAACTCTAAAGCGTGGATTTGCAGAGGTTGTATAATCTTGAAAAACTATACTAAGTTTATTTTGAAGTGTTTTTTTACCCTTGCGAGAAGTGTATACAGATACACCATCAATTAAAACTTCACCGCTATCTGGTTTTAAAAGTCCACAAAGTACACGCCCCATAGTGGATTTGCCACTGCCAGACTCACCTAAAACACCTAAACATGTGCCTTTTTTTACATCTAATGACACATCAAATAATATTTGCTGTTTTGTATGACCAAAAATTTTATCTTGTTGTTCACTTTTGAAGCTGACACACACTTTTTCTAATTTTAGCATTTATTCTACCCTCTAATACTTGTCTGTATTTTCTCATAACATCACATCGTTTTTCAATTAAAAGCTTAGTGTATTCATCTTTTGCATGGCTCATTATATAATTAAAATCGCCTTTATCCACAACTAATCCCTTATTTAAAACAACTATTTTATCAGAAACTCTGGAAATTGCATTTAAATCATGTGATATAAAAATCATAGCTACACTATGTTCATTTTTTATTCTTACAAACTCGTCTAAAATTTCAAACTGAGTTATTGCATCAATCGCAGTTGTAGGCTCATCGGCTATAAGTAAATCTGGTTTCATAGAGGTTGCAATACCTATCATAATACGCTGAAGCATACCACCCGAAAGCTGATGAGGATATTTTTCCAGCACTTCTTCAGGGTTTCTAATCTGCATTTTATTTAGCATATCTATTGAGCGTTCTCTAATTTCACCAGCTGACCATGAATTATGTGCTAAAAAAGTTTCTGCAATCTGATTGCCTATTCTGTAAAGTGGGTCAAAACAGGTCATAGGGTTTTGAAGTACAATACCTACTTTACCGCCTCTAAGTTTTCTAAGTTCTTCTGGATTTTTACCTATAAGCTCATCACCTTTAAATTTGGCACTGCCTAAAACATTAAAGTTTTTATCTAAAAGTCCCATAGCAGCTTTTATTGACATGGATTTACCGCTGCCCGATTCGCCCAAAATGCCCAAACATTCGCCTGCATTTACCGAAAACGACACACCTTTTACAAGTTCGGTTTTTTGTTTATTATTTAATGATACTTTTATATTTTTAAGTTCAAATACTGCACTCATTATTGTTTTACCTCCTTAGGGTCTAATACATCACGCAGAGCATCACCCATTAGGTTAAAACAGCAAACCAATGCAACTATTGCAATACCGGGAGCAATCATCTGTACAGGGTTACTTGTCAGAACTTCTTTTGCCTCGTTAAGCATTGCACCCCATTCAGGAGTTGGAGCTTGTACACCTAAACCTAAGAACGAAAGTGTGGATATATTGATAATTGCCCAACCTACATCTAATGACGCTAAAACAGCTAAATCTGATGTTATAGATGGAAGCAAATGTTTAAATAATATAAAACGCTCTGGCATACCTACACATCTTGAAAATTGAACAAAATTTCTATCACGATACTGCATAACACCAGTTCTAATCATTCGTGCATACCATGCCCATTTAATAAAAATATTAGCTATGATTACATTTTGCACGCTTACACCCAAAAGGGCAACAACTGCAAAAACCATAATCTGGCTTGGAAATGACAGCATAACGTCAACTACACGCATTATAACTTCTTCAACAATACCACGAAAATAACCTGCCATAATACCTAAAATAGCACCTATACCTATAGTTCCAAGCATGGTTAAAATTGCAAGTCCCAGTGTTGGACGTATACCGTAAATCATACGAGAAAGCACGCAACGCCCTAACTGGTCAGTGCCTAAAGGATATTCTAAGCTATAATCTGCAAATTTATTTATAATATTTGTTTCATAAGGGTCATTAGGTGCTATAACTGGTGCAAAAATACCTATAAGAGCGACTAAAAGCACAATAAGAACGGTTATAACAGCGGTTTTATTTTGCAAAAAGCGTTTTCCCATTTTTCTTAATTTTCCTTTCTAAGTCTAGGGTCAGATACTGTCTGTAAAATATCAAATAATAGGTTAAATACTACAAATAACACACCTATAAGCAGTACATATGTTTGTATTACTGGATAATCTCGATTGAAAACAGAGCTTATACAAAGTGTGCCTAGCCCCGGCCATGAGAACACATTTTCAACTACAATAGTGCCGGAAATAAGCTGAGGAATACTCATACCCATAGCAACTATACATGTATGCATTGAATTTTTAAGAATATGTTTAACTAAAATAGCTTTTTGAGGAAGTCCTCTAACATTTGCATATAAAACATAGTCTTGCTTCATATTTTCAAGCATATTATTACGAATTAAACGGATATATGTAGAAATATAGCTGAGTGCAACTGTAAAAGCTGGCAAAATTAAATGCTGTGGTGTGCCACTGCCATTGGTTGGCAACCAGCCAAGCTTTACACCTATTCCCCACATCAAAAGCAGACCTACCCAGTATGGAGGCATAGCAGTTGACACAAAAACAATACCTCTCATTACCCTGTCGAATACACTGTCTTTATAAACCGCACACAGAAAACCAATCGGAATACTAAGCACCAAAACAATAACAAATGATGCACCTGCAAGCTGTAAAGTGGCTGGCAAACATCTTAAAATCTCACCTGCAACAGTACGGGTAGGATTTACATAACTTATACCAAAATCACCCTGTAAACAGCCGATAAGCCAATCAAAATAACGCACTATAAATGGTTTATTTAAACCGAGCATTTCCTCCATTTCGGTAATAGCCTCTTGTGTTATAACAGGCATTTGCTGAACTCTAAGTGCAACTTCTGCTGGATTTGATGGAATTAGATTTATAAACATAAAGCATACAAAGGAAATTGCCAGAAGTAATGGTATTGCAAGCAACAATCTGCGAACAACATATCTTTTCATATATTTTACCTTTCTATAAATATTTTTTGATTAAAACAGCCGTTTCAATAATCGAAACGGCTGTAAATTAAACTTACTCAAAATACATATCTGCAAATGGTACATCATACTGGTCAGTACCGAAGTGTACACCCTCAAGGTCTGATGTGTAAAGAGCTTTATTGCACTCATAAGTTAGTGGAATATAAACAGCGTCTTCATGCAGACGAGTTAACACAAATGTATATAACTCTTGTCTTTCGGTTTCATCTGTGGTTGTTAAAACCTCTGCGATTGCCTTATCAATCTCAGCCTTATCCTCTAAACCTTGTTGTGCAGCATAATCACCATAAACAGGTGCTGTCATACCTGAAAGTGATGATTGTGGGTCATATGGCATACCCCAAGATATATTAAATACCATATCAAAATTACCAGCCTTCATATTGTCACGATAGGACTGTTCTTCTTCACCATGGATTTTAATAGAAATACCAATTTTTGCATATTCACTTTGCAGATATTCGGAAATCGTCTTTTCTGTAACACTATCACTGTTATATAGTAGTTCAAGCTCTAGCTTTTTACCGTCTTTATAACGAACGCCGTCTTTTCCCATTGCCCAGCCTGCTTGTTCAAGCATTTCAGAAGCTTTATCAGAGTCATATTCATAAGGCTCTAAACCAATATCACAATATGGAACTGTTTTAGAATAAAGTGTGTCTGCTGGCTGCTCTAAACCATAGAAAATACCTTCAGAAATTGCAGTTCTATCGGTTGCATGTTGCAAAGCCTGACGAATGGTTACATCACTTAAAATATCATTTGTTGTGTTAAGTACAATATGTCTTGTAGATGTAGGGTCGGAAAGTGCAACTGTAAATTTATCGCTGTTTTCATACTGGCTTATAGCATCAGCATCTAACATATTCTTACCGAAAATAAGGTCAATCTCACCAGACTCTAAAGCCATAATACGGGTCTGATTATCAGGAATTACCTTTACAGTGATTTTTTCAATCGCTGGCAGTTCACCCCAATAATTTTCATTACGCTCGAAAACCGCATATTCATCTGTTACAAAATCGGTCAGCACATATGGGCCAGTACCAATATAACCGTTTACACCGTCTTTTGTTTCACCGTCAATCATACAGTTTGGCGAAATCATTGCAAATGGTCTAATACAGCCCAGTTCTGTAAGCATTGGATAATAAGCTTCACTCAGTTCGATAACAAATGTATAATCATCAGGTGCAGATACACCAACTAATAAATTCATCATTTCAAGCCATGTATGACGCTCTTTATTTGCAATAATTGCATTAAAGTTTGCTAAAATCGCATTAGCATCACAGATTTCACCATCTGAAAATGTAACACCTTCACGGATTTTAAAAGTATAGATTTTACCATCTTCGCTGATTTCCCAACTTTCAGCAAGACAGCCTTCATAACCATCATCAGTAATACTAACCAGTGTATCATAGAGCATACTCTGTGCATACATTTCACCTGCATATAAATGCGGGTTTAAATCTCTGATATCTCGATAGTTTACGAATACAAGTTCACTGTTAGAGTTTTCAGATGTCCCTGCCGAGCTTGTATCTCCACTTGTTCCACAGCCGGCAAGCATTGAAAATGCCATAGTACCAGCAAGCATAGCTGCTACAAACCTTTTTTTCATTTTTCCCTCCAAAAAATATAAATTTAAAATTCCGTAGATAATTATAACTTAGTTAGCCATAGCTTACTAGAGGGCAAATTTTTATATCAATGTATAACTTTTAGTTATAACATATTTTTAAAGCGAGATATTATCCACATGGCTTGCTCAGAAAGTTCTTTTTCAGGATTTCTAATATATCCTATCTCTAAAAATGGTTCACAGCCGTTTATTTGCAAAGATTTTATATTATATTGAGCGTAAGGTTCATACATAAAATCAAGTCCCAAGCTGCAAATATCCGTATGTAAAAGTAAATCAATATTAAGGTGGTCACTATTTGTATATACCACATGGTTTAAATTTTTTGTATCTATTGCCCCCATACTGACATGCCCTAAATGGTGCTCCATAGAATAAAAATCTCTTACTCCTCGCATAAATTTTAATTTATGTAAATCTGCAAAATCTAT
>CALWMO010000024.1 GCA_944381965.1 uncultured Butyricicoccus sp. | reverse complement strand
ATACTGCAAAAACAGCAAATGCTTAAAAGCCACACACCGTTTGAACACGAAATCATACAGACACAAAAGCTGATAAAAGTCTTTAAACATAATCCTACAATCATAGAGGAATTTGATGAAAATCTGTTCCTTCAAATCACAGAACATATAAAAATATATCCAGACAAAATATGTTTCACACTCAAAAACGGTCTGGAACTTAAAGAACCTTATGGAAAGGAATAACCACATATGCAAAGAAGAACTCCCATCGGCTACTGTGTCAAAGACGGAAAAGCCGAAATTGATTCAAAACAATCTGCACTGGTTCGTGAGATTTTTGAAAGCTATCTGCAAGGAATGTCTACCCTGAAAATTGCAAAACTGCTGACGGAACGAGGGGTCTTGAATGCCAACCAAAAACCATCTTGGAATCATGGAGGGGTCGGAAAAATTCTGGAAAACCACAAATATATCGGTGATGGTTTCTATCCCCCACTCATTGAAAGGCATATATTCGAGCAGGTACAGCAAAGGAGAAAACAGCAGGCATCTGCCACAGGCAAGTCCAAACAACATAACAGTTATGCAAACCAAACCGTTTGGAGCAAACTTCTGGTGTGTGGTGAATGTGGTCAGCCATATCGAAAATACTCTGGAAAAGAAAAAACGCCTAAATGGAAATGCAAGCACTATATCTACCAAAACAAAGCATTTTGTAAAAATACATTTCTAATCGAAAAGCAACTGGAAACAGCTTTCGTGACTGTAATCAATGAGATATTGCAAAATCCCAAATACCTAAAGTCGGACTTCACCAACTCCCCTATCTCACAAAGCCTGACTGAACGAAAGCTGAATGCACAAATCGAACAAATGTTATTACAACCTGTATGTGACACACAAAGCATTCGGCAACTGGTGTTCCAGAAAGCGTGTGAGCAATACAAAAACATAAAATTGGATGACCGAGCTTACCAAAATGAGAAATTGACAGAAATCCTAAACAGTACGCCAATCCAAACAGAATTTAATTCAGCACTGCTTGAACAAACCATATTCAAGATAGTGGTGCAAAAGCATACAGGCTTGGAATTTCATCTTAAAAACGGAAGAACCATTACAATACCAACAAAGGAGGAAACATAAATGGCACCCACGAAAAAGAACATATCCATTATCCCTGCAACGATACAATATGACCAAAGAACAACACCGAAAGCTAAAACACTGAGGGTAGCTGCATATTGTCGTGTCAGCACCCTGCAGGAACAACAGGAAAGCAGTTATGAGGCACAGGTAAGCTACTACACAGAAAAGATAACCGCAAATGCAAACTGGACACTCGCAGGAATTTATGCAGACGATGGAAAGAGTGCAACCAATATCCGAAAACGCTCGGACTTTCAGGCAATGATAGATGACTGTATGGCTGGCAAAATTGACATGGTAATAACAAAATCTATCAGCAGATTTGCCCGCAACACAGTAGATGCTCTCACATATATCCGAAAGCTGAAAGAAAAGAATATACCTGTGTTCTTTGAAAAAGAAAGCATTAACACGATGGAGGGCAGTGGAGAGCTTCTGCTTACAATCCTCAGCAGTCAGGCACAGGAAGAAAGCCGAAACATCAGCGAAAACTGCCGTTGGGGTATCGTTAGAAAATTTGAAGATGGAAAGGTTATTGTAAATCATAGTAAGTTTTTAGGATATACAAAAGACAAGGACGGAAACCTTGTCATAGTACCTGAAGAAGCAGAGGTTGTGAGAAGAATATTCAGGCTGTTCTTAGAGGGCAACAGCAGTTATAAAATCAAACGGATTTTAGAATCAGATGGTGTACAAACAGCAACAGGCAAGACCACATGGAATGCAACGGTAATTGACAGAATGCTCTCCAATGAAAAATATATGGGTGATGCCCTTCTGCAAAAAACTTATACTGTAGATTTTCTAAGCAAAAAGAGAGTAAAAAACAGAGGAATCGTTCCGCAATATTATATCGAAGATGACCATGAGCCGATTATCTCAAAAGAACTGTTTCATCAGGTGCAGGAGGAAAAAGTACGCAGAGCAAGTATTTATAAGCCTGCATCACATAAACGGGATACACCGCAAAAGAGCAAGTACAGCTCCAAATATGTTCTGTCCGATATTATGGTATGTGCCGAGTGTGGTCAGCCGTACCGCAGACAGGTATGGTCAAAGTACGGGCAAAAACAGGCTGTGTGGCGATGTGACAACCGTTTAAAGCATGGTTCAAAACGATGCAAGCATTCCCCCACCCTTAAGGAAAAAACGCTCCATGGGGCGATTATGACAGCCATCAACAGTGTAGTAGACTGTGACACTGCGTTTGTAAAAGCATTTCGTGAAAATGTCATTCAGGTGATAGGAAGTTATTCAAAATCGGTTCAGCCTGATGAATATGACACACAAATAGACGAGCTTCAGCAAAAAATGCTGTGTCTGATTGATGAGAGTGCAAAAAGCAACGTAAAAGATGCTGAGTTTGAAAGGCAATATCAAATCATAACCAATCAGCTGAAAGAACTCAAGCAGAAAAAAGAAAAAAACATCAAGGAACACCAACTCGCCCACTCTTATGAACAGAGAATAAACGATATGGAGCAGTACCTGAAGAAGATGGGATATCTTCAAAAAGAGTTTGATGATGAACTGATAAGGCGTCTGCTTAAAACAGTGAGAGTTATAAATCAGGATAAAATAGAAATTCACTTCCTGTCTGGGATTTTAATCAACCAAAGGGTTGATATAGATGAATAAATAGGCAAGCAAAAACCACCGATGCTGTCTTAAAAAGATGGTATCGGTGGTTAAATATTCAGAGATACACTCGTTATTGTTTGTATTTCATGTCATTTCATTGAAAGAAGTTGTTATTTGTGATAGAATGATAGAAGAAAGGAGGTATGGATGTGTCACCGGAATTATACAACAGTCTGGGCGAAACACTCATCACTTCGGAAAGTCAGGCAAAGCTTGATGAATGCTGCAAAGCACTGCTTGCTGAAAAGCAATTCCTTGCTTGGATTCTCCAAAGCTGTGAAGATGCCTATAAAGATAAAAGCATCGATGAAATCATTGACTGCATTGAGGGAGAGCCTGAAGTCGGAACAGTTCCTGTTGGCGAAGGTCTTGAAAACAAATATACTGCCGAGAAAATAAGTGGTATGTCCACAGAAGATGCTTCCAAATATGAAGGCACAATTCGTTATGATATCCGTTTCCGCTCTCGCCTGCTTGATGAAAAAGAAAGCGAACTGATTGTCAATGTGGAATCACAAAACAATTTCAATCCAGGATACCGACTGGTTACCAGAGGTCTTTACTATGCCGGACGAATGATTTCTTCTCAAAAAGGGGCTGAATTTCATCACTCCGATTATTCCAAACTCAAAAAAGTACATTCCATTTGGATTTGTCTGCACCCTGATAAGCAGTGGCGTGGAAAGATTAACACATATCAAATACAGGAAAAAAATCTGCTTGGAAGTGTATCCGAGGATAAAAATGCATATGATAAGATACAGGTAACTCTGATTTGCCTGGATGATAAGTCGGATAACACAGAGAAAAATGTAGTTTCTCTTCTGAATATCGCTCTTGATGATGAGGTTTCAGCTAAGGAAAAACTTGAATTACTCAAAGAAAACTTTCACATTCGCACAACCGAAAGGCTTGGAAGGGAGGTAAGTAATATGTGTAATTACAGTGAGGGTGTACTGCAAAAGGGTATCCAAAAAGGCATTGAACAAGGCATTGAACAAGAAAGAAAAAACAGCATAATTACTTTGATTTCCGCACTTATTGAATTTTGTAATGATGAAGATATTATCATCAAAAAAGTGACCGAGAAATATAATATAAGCACTGAACTTGCCAAAGAGTTATATTCTGAATGTATCCAAAACCACTAAAAAATCAGCAGTACCCTTCGGTTCTCTAATGGGTGCTGCTTTTTATTGTTCATAAAATAAACCTGAAAAGAGTAATCATATAAAATGATATTGAGTTAAAAACAGATACCATAAAAACGAAAATTCTTGATTATATAATTACTCAAGAATCTTCATTTTGATATTATTTGTGTTAAAAATCACTATCACATTGCTATGAAACACACAGTGTGATATAATAAATTATAGAAAACAGGCATGGAAAGAAGGATGTGCAGAAATGGAGAACACTCAAAAAGCTCTGGAACAGGAGCTGATAGAGCAAGGGTTTCAGGAAAAGGATCTCGAACGTCTGCGTAGGTTTCGCCTGATGGATGACGACTTTATGTCCAAGTGTTTTGAGGATAACATAGAATGTACTGAGCTGGTAGTTAAGATTGTGCTGAATCGTGATGATTTAAAAATCGAGCAGGTTCATGCACAGCATCAAATAAAAAATCTGCAAGGTCGTTCTGTTATCTTGGATATCTACGCAAAAGATACAAATGGCAAACTGTATAACATAGAAATCCAGAGGGCTGATCGAGGTGCAAGTGCAAAACGAGCCAGATATCACAGCAGTGTAATTGATTCAAACACAATCAATGCAAAGCAGGACTATGATAAACTGCCTGAAACTTATGTAATCTTTATAACAGAAAATGATATCCTGAAAAAGAACCGCCCAATTTATCACATTGAGCGTATGATTCAGGAAACCGGAGAGTATTTCGGTGACGAGGCACATATCATATATGTGAACGGTGCATACCAAGATGATTCCCCTCTTGGTATCTTAATGAAGGATTTTTCCTGTACAAATCCATCGGATATGTATTACAAACCACTGTATGAGCGAGCTAAATATTTCAAGGAAACAAAGGAAGGAGTGGCTACTATGTGTAAGATGATGGAAGATATGCGGAATGAAGCTGCTGAAGAAGCTGCTGAAAGAGCTTTTAAAGAAGCCACCAAAGCAGAGCGTATCAACTTGGCAAAAAATCTGATTCTGTCTCATAAGCTATCTTATGAAGAAATATCATTGTATACCCAGTTGCCTCTTGAGAAGGTAAAAGAATTGGCACAGGATATCGGTGCATAATTTCATGCCATAATAAATCAAAATCAGATACTGTTAAAACGAAAGCTCTTGATGTATAATTACTCAAGAGTTTTCTTTTTGACATTATAGGATTGTGTGAAATATACCAAAGGGATATGGCACTTGTTTTCAGTGCAACGCCTCTGCTATAATATCAAAAGAAATTATAAAAATCAGCAATTATTTTTGAAAAATGCGGCTTCCGCCAAGGACTAATTCTGCATTTCTTGAATCCGAATCATATGCTCAACACATATCGAGACTGTATGTCTTTTGTCCAAACTTCAAACAAAGCAACATATTGATGTAGGTTAATAAAAATATTTAATGAGGTGATGCATATGAAAAAAGTACAAAATGAAGATATTGAAAATGTGATTGCTAATTTAAAGATGTCATTTCAAATGGAAGGGTTAAATATTACTGATGAAATATAAAAATTATGTTTATCTGTTATAAATGGCAGTAAAAGTTTAAATGAGTGTTTAGAAATTTTAAATTCAAAGTATAAAATTTAGAACAACATATAAAAAACTATAAAAGGAATGATTTTTATGAAAAGAATAAAGGTGTTTTTAATTGTTTATTTAATAATTATAGTATTTAGTGGTTGCTCTAAAGAAGTTCCATCTATAAAAACTGTTTATGAAAACGGGATTGATTGGGCGAATGAGGAATTTAAAAAATATACATTAGATGATTTTATAAATTCATGGGGTGAACCATCAGATACATGGGAAACAGAGTAAACAGAAGATTTTCCAATAGAAAACGGATATCTTTGGCTAACTGATGATAATAAAATAGAAGTTATAATTTATTTTACAAATGATAACACAATATTGACTATTTCTATAAATGAGAATAAAGCAATAAATGATTAAATTTAATATTAAATCAGGAAATCAAGAGGTTTCCTGATTTTTTATACCGTTTTTTTAGATAAAAAGGGCAAAATATATAATGATATAGTAAATTAAAAAAGCAATACAACTATTGTTTAGCTATAAGCAATAAAATTAAAAAAACAAATTTACCAACACATGTTTATATACATCAAGATAAATTATTGCCTAAATATTCAGTTATTTTGCTTGAACAGATAAGAACAATAGACAAAGATAGTTTGCATTCTTATAAAACTAATCTAAAGGATGATATTATGAAAAAAGTTTATAATGCAATACTACATAGTTTTAGGATTTTAATTATCCAATACAAAAGCCTAGGTTATCTAAATTGATAATCTAGGCTCTTTATGTTAGCCTATATCAAATATATTTAATAATATATTCTTGAAAAGCAGTTTAATTATAAAACAAACTTTTAAATAAATTAAATATTAATTTTATATAAATAAATGATTTTTTAACATTTATTGATTATTTTATCAATATAGATTTATCGTAATATGTTATTTGCAATATTTAATATTTATATATTAGTTCATAAAACATCAATAAAATTGAACATTATATTTCATAGTATAAAATTCAATCACATTTTATAATGCTATCAAAGGCAAAAAATGACCAAAGATTACATTATTTTGAGAAGGAGATTTAAGAATGGTTCAAGAAAAAAGAGAAACAAATATGGTCAAAAAATATAGACCTCTTGTTCTTGGTGCTGGCATAGGTTCTATGTTAGGTTCAGGAATAATTGTTGGTCTTTCTGCAACAATTACAGTATGGCAATCTGGTTTAGGTTTGACAACATCACAAGTTGGTGTTTTATCAGGTGCATTGACATTTGCTATTGCAGCTGGTTCACTTATGGCAGGTAACATTACAAAATTACTGGGTTTAATTCGTGCATTTAATATTATGAATTTATTTTATGCAATTGGTGCGTTAATTTGTGTACTTTCAGGTAGCTTTAATATGCTATTAGTTGGTGCAATTATTGCGGGTTTTGCATCAGGTGCAGACCTTCCAATAAGCTTAACCGTTATATCACATGATGCACCAGATGAAAGTACATCTGCTAGTTTGGTTTCTGCAACTCAAATATTCTGGCAAATTGGTGTATTTATGTCATATGTTTGTTCATTCATAGTATCAAATATGTCAGGTGCAACCGGTGCGAGAGTTGTATTTGCAATATTAACCGCTTTATCAGCAGTAACATTTTTATGGAGAACATTCTCACCTAAGTTTAAAGAGTTTCATAAACAAGGTGATATTTACAGAGCAAACGATAAATCATTTAACAATCAAGAAAATATATCTATTACAAAATTATTATTTGGCAAGGAAAAAAATAAATATATGAGTCTTTTCTTAGGTATTCTTGTATTCTATGTTTGTTGGAATTTACTTGCAAATACATTCGGTCAGTTCCAAACATTTACCCTTGTTCAGGCTAATGCATCTCAGAGTTTTGCAACAGGTGCAGGTATTGTACTTAATGTGATAGGTTTGTTTACAATTACATTATTCGCATCAGTTGCTGGTGGTAAGCATCGTAATAAAGCATTTTTCTTGGGTATTTTGGTTCAGTGTGCAGCAATGGTTGGAATGGCATTAAGCGGTAGCAGCCTATGGCCAATCGTTATTTGTATAGGCTGTTATAACATTGGAAATCAGCTTGGCGGTGAAGCAATGTATAAAGTATGGACACAAGAATCTTTCCCATCTGAGGCGAGAGCATCACTACAAGGCTTTATAAATGGTTTTTCAAGATTATGTTGTGGTCTATTTGCGTTTGTAACTCCTGCACTTGTAATGCCAGATAAAATACGTACTACAATGTGGGGCTTCGCTGTATTAGTACTTGTTGGCGGTATAGCAGGTTTAGTTATGACAAGATTACAAAAAAAGTACAGTATTGCACAAATGGATAATGATAAGTAATAGAGAGGATTTAATATGGCTTTTACATTTCAAATAAATAGCGATATTACATTTAAACATGATGAATTTCTGCTCACAAAAGCTGAAAAATATCGTCCAAAGATAAATAAAAAATCTGTGTATCCTAAAAAAATTGTTGATATATGTGAAGATAACAGCAAATTAGATGGATATTATATAAAAGACAGCATAAAGGATATAGGTAAAATTAAAGAATATGGCATGAGTCGAGATGATACAATGATTCTTGATTTAGGAAACCATTATGTTGGAAAATTCAGCATTGATATTGATTGTGTCGGTTCACCTATGGACGCACCACTGTATATCAGATTAAAATTCGCTGAAATGCCTTCCGAATTAAAATTTGATTCCAAAGATTATAACGGCTGGCTTAGCAAATCATGGATACAAGAAGAGTTTATTCATATAGACAGTTTGCCAGCAAAATTAGAACTTCCGAGAAGATACAGTTGCAGATATATTGAGATTAAAATTATAGATACATCTCCTAAGTGGAAAGCTGTATTTTCAAATCCAATTTTTATTTCGGAAACATCAGCAGATTATTCTAAACTAAAGACCATTGATATTAAAGATAAAGAACTCAAAGATATATATGATGTAAGTGTTAAAACACTTGCAGACTGTATGCAAGATGTGTTTGAAGATGGTCCAAAAAGAGATAGAAGACTTTGGCTAGGTGATTTAAGATTACAAGCCTTAGCAAATTACTCTACATTTAACAATTTAGAACTTGTTAAGAGATGTTTATACTTATTTGCAGCTATGCCAACCGAACAAGGAAAAATTCCTGCAAATGTGTTTGTAAGTCCTAAAAATATACCAGATGATACATTTTTATTTGAATATAGCTTGTTTTTTATCTCAACATTGTATGATTATCAGAAAAACAATTTCGATAAAGACTTATTAGATGAACTTTATCCTGTTGCAAAAACACAAATGGATTTAACTTTGCAGATGGTAGATGAAGAAGGTAAACTACTGACTGATGATAGTTATCCTGTTTTTGTAGATTGGTCTAATGATTTTGATAAAACAACTGCTGGACAAGCTGAACTTATTTATACTTTAAAACAGTTTATTTATTTAGCAAAACAGATTAATGATATTGATATTTATAAATATGAAGATATACTAAATAAACTTGTTTATTACTCAAAAAGTAACCTATACGATAAAGATAAGAAATTGTTTGTTTCAGGAGTTGAAAAAGAATACAATATAGCAAGTCAAGTTTGGATGGTTTTAGCAGATATTATGTCTAAAGATGAGAATAAGGAAATAATGCATCAGATGATAAATAATCTATTCCCTGTTAAAGGCATAGCTACACCTTATATGTATCATTGTATAGTTGAAGCTATGTTTGAGGCAGGACTCAAAGATGAGGCTGTAACCCTCATAAAAGATTATTGGGGCAGCATGATAAAACTGGGTGCAGACACATTTTGGGAAGCATTTGAACCTGCAAATCCTGATTATTCACCATATGGCAGTCCGATAGTAAATAGTTATTGTCATGCATGGAGCTGTACACCAGCATACCTAATAGACAAATATTTATAAAAATTAGTGGGAAGGATAAATTTTATCCTTCCCGTCTATATTGACATGGTGTCATTTTAAATTTCTTTTTAAATAATCTTGTAAAATGTTCTACATTTTCAAATCCAACAAATGTACTTATTTTAGAAACACTTATGTTGGATTTTAAAAGTAAAGAGCAAGCTTTTTTAAATTTTATATTTTGAACTATTTCGGTAAAATTTTTTCCGGTATATTGTTTTATTATTCTTGAACAATAAGATGTGGAAAAATGAAAATAATCGGAAAGAGATTGAAGTGTTACAGACTGATAATTTTGCTCTATATAAGTTATCATTTCTATACAATTTTTGTTTCCCTTAGATGTTTTTAAAGGATAAATTATATTATTTTCATATTTTCGCAAGATTTTTGAAAACAGTATCATAAGTTGACTATTTAATATTTTTTCATAGTAACGGTCTTTGTTTAAATATTCTAAAAACATTGTCAAAATATATTGTTTTATTTCAACATCTCTGTTTGTGTCGAATATGAGGTATTTATTATGTGTTTTAGAAAACAGGGTCTCATTGAAAAATACAGATATTTTATTTACATCTCTTAAAATATCGTAAAATATATCTTCAAATGTATTTCTTCTTATAAGAATATTTATTACTATGCTGTCAGAATCGAATACACCGACCGTATGTTCAACATTTGGAGCAATTATACAGAACTGTCCTTCAGTAAGCTGTAAATCATTGTGAAATATATTTTGATGACATTGTCCACTCAGTACATATACAAGCTCAAAAAACAAATGTTTATGATTAAATTCGGGAGTATAACGGTTATGTTTACTGATTGCTATACTGTTTTTTGCCGTAGATTCAAAATATGTATCGTCTGTCATATATGAAGGCATATATCCAGTATCAACTTCGGTGATAATAAGACGACGATTTATAATTTCATCGTAATCTATATTTTCCAAGAATGTTTTAAGTTCATTATCGCTTGAATGAGAATAATAATATTTTTTATAGAATTGCTCATCTTCATTTAATATGGAAAATTTAGATAACAACTCGTTTATATCCAAAAGCTCACCCCCGTTTTTTTCAGTATATCATTTAGTTCATAAAATATCAACAATTCAGTGTTTTAGAGATATGTCAATTTTGAGGAGAGGAACTTTATGGAAAAGAATTTGCCCAATAATATAAGATTTCAAATATGGCGACAGAGAATAGGCTATGGTTCGGCTGATTTTGCATGTAATTTAATATGGCAAATGATATCGTTATATCTTTTGTATTTCTATACTGATGTCGCAGGCATAAGCGGAAATGCAATAGCTATAATGTTTATAGTTACAAGAGTTATAGACGCTGTGACCGACTTACTTATAGGGTATTGTATAGATAAAACAAATAGTCGCTGGGGAAAATCAAGACCTTATTTCTTATTTGGAGCTATACCGTTTGCATTATTTGCCGTTTTAACATTTTCTGTACCAGATATATCGGATAGCGGAAAGATAATATATGCTTATATCACATATATCGGTTTATCATTTATGTATACGGTTGTAAATATCCCTATGGCATCTATATTACCAAGCCTTACAGCAAGCACTCAAGAACGCACTGCACTGTCAACTGCTAGAAAATTTTTCGCCTTTTTAGGTGCTACAATCGTAAGCTCAACCGCATTAAAACTGGTTGATAAGCTTGGAAACGGAAATGAAGCTTTAGGCTTTAGAGCTGTAATGATAATTTTTGGATTTATAGGATGTTTTATATTCTTTTTTACATTTGCAAATGTAAAAGAGCGTGTAATAACAAATGTAAAAACAGCCTCACTTAAAGATAGCTTGCTATCATTAAGCAAAAATAAACCTTGGATTATTTTCGCTATAAATATTATATTCATGTGGGGCGGATTTTTCATTCAGACAAGTGCAATAGTATTTTATTATACTGTTGTTATAGGCGATAAAAATTTATCAGTAACAATAGCAACTATTATGTCAATAGTTCCGATGGTTGCAAACTTCTTTGTACCTTTTTTTGCTAAATTAATAGGTAAAAGAAATCTATATGTGACATCCGCATTTGTTCAAATGATAGGTTTAATAGTTATTTGGTTTGCTGGGTTAAATCATGTAGTTATTTTAATAGGAGCATTTATAAGTGCTTTTGGATATGGTATAAAAGAAAGTATTTATTTCTCAATGCAGGCAGACCCAGTAGACTATGGTGAATGGAAAACTGGTATAAATACAGCTGGTTCATTATCTGCTATAAATGGTTTTTTAGGCAAAGTAGCTCAAGCATTGGCTGGAGGATTAAGCGGATTACTGTTAGCATGGGGAAATTATGATAGCAATGCGATTGTACAAACAGAAAATGCTTTACTATCTATTAAGATGATGTACATTTATATACCGATTGTAATGCTTATATGTTCAATAATTATAATGATGTTCTATAATTTAGACAAACTATATCCTACAATAAAAGCAGAATTAGATAAAAGGCAACAGCTTGAAAGCGAGGAAAATATAGATGCTTAAAAAAGATATATTATTAAAAGAATTTAAACAAGTGCAAGAATTTAATAATATTTGTTTTGCTTGCCCTTATGATGTGGATATAATACAAGGCAAGTATCTAGTTAATGCAAAATCAATAATGGGCATTTTTAGTTTAGACATTAGTAAACCTATTGTTCTAGTTTTAAATACCGATGATGAAAAAGAGTTGGATAAATTTAGTGAGTACTTTATTTAACATAATTTAATACATTAGAAATGAAAAAATATCTATAACCCCTACGTTATAGGTATCAGATTTTCAAAAAAACTGCTATTTAAAAATAAAAATAGCAGTTTTTTTATTAAATTATGAATTAGATTTTAGTCAGATTTAAAAAGTCAAACTTTAACTATAATCCCACTAAGATATACACCAAACACATAAGTTTTATATAATTATTTCATCTTTTTTTATTATTTATATAATGTACTGGTGGTTTATCTGGAACAACATCAGTTGAGTTACGGGTTATAAGTTCAGTATGAAGTAATAGTGTACTTATTGAAACATTGTTTAATAAACTGGAAACAGCATAAAAGGCACTTTTACCAAGCTGTATACGATTTTGTTTTATTGTTGTTAATGGTGGATTTGTATAAGCACAAAATTGCAAATCATCAAAACCAATTATGCTTATATCCTCAGGTACACGAAGTCCAAGTTCTTGACAATGAGTCATAACTGCATGTGCTAATAGGTCATGACTGCACATAATTGCTGTTACATCTTGCCCTAAAATTTTAGGAAGATGTGAATGTATACATTCAGATACTAAATATGCACTTCCCGCAAGGTGTGCATAATCACATAAATTATGCTTTCTTAATGCATGAAAAAAGGCTGTATATCTTAGCTGATTTATATATGAACTAAGTCCACCACTTAGATAACCAATTTTTCTATGTCCTAATGATTTAAGATGAGAAACAGCTAAATCAAGAGCTTCATTGTTATCAACTCCTACATAAGCCGTTGTAGAATTTGCTTTTATATAATTATCTAAAAGAACAGCGGGAGTTTTGCTAGATTTAAGTTGCTCAAACCATATATCCACTAATGTTAAGCCTAAAAAAAATGCTCCAACATAATCATGTTTTAACATATATTCATCATATTTAATATGAGTTTGAATACTTTTGTCAATTGGTTTTATTTCAACAATAAAACCTGCAGGTTCAGCCATTTGTTTAAATCCAAGAATTATATAATAACCGAAGTCACTTTCTTTTAAATAATCCATATTTTCAATGAAGATGCAAAGACGTTTTGCATCTTTTTTATGCATTGAACGAGAATATCCAAGTTCGACAGCAGTTTCAAATACAGTTTTTCGTAAAGTTTCACTTACGTCAGATGCTCCGTTTAAAGCTTTTGATACAGTTCCCTTTGAAATATTCAGTTTTTTTGCAATATCGGTTATTGTAGCCATATTCCTCAAACCTTTTCTAAATAATTACACTGTTAATTATAATATTTGAAATATAAAAAATCAATTATACGTAAATTAAAATAGCACAATACACAAAAAGTTTCGTAAAGTTTTGTAAGGGTGATTGTAGTTAATACACAATATGATTTATTGTATATTGTATATATGGTATAAATTTCTTTTTATATTTAAATATATCCTTGACTTTATAATATATGTAGATTTATATTATTGTTAGCGAAACAAAACGAAACTTTTTTGGGAGGGAATTAGATGCACAAGAAATTAAAAAAATTTGTTGTTATGTTAATGGCAGCTTGTATGGCACTTGCAGGCACAGGTTGTAAAACAACAAACAGTGCAAGCGGAGAAAAAGAACAGATTAGACTTATGGTTTGGTCATCAGCAGAAGACCAATCAAAAGAAAATGGAGAATGGTTGCAAAACTGCTGTGAACGCTTTGCAGAGCTTCACCCTGAATGGGATATAACATTTGTTTATGGTGTTGCGGATTCTGCAACTGCTCCAGCAGCCGTAGCACAAGACCCAGAAGCAAGTGCAGATGTATTCTTTTATGCAAACGACAATTTGACTGTTTTGGATAATGCAAATGCTATTGCAAAAATTGGCGGCAAATATGCTGAAGAAATAAAGGCTACAAATAGCGAAGCTTTAGTGGACTCAATAACCATGAATGGAAATATTTATGGTGTTCCATTTGGAACTAATACATGGTTTATGTATTATGATAAAAGCGTATTTAGTGAAGAAGATATAAAAAATCTTGATACAATGCTTCAAAAAGGCGTGGTATCATTTCCACTTACAAACTCATGGTATACACCAGCTTTTTATTTTGGAAATGGCTGTACTTTATTTGGTGATGGCACACAAGAAGAACTTGGTGCAGATTTTGGCGGTGAAAATGCAGTAGAAGTAACAGAATATCTAGTGGATTTAGTTAAAAATCCTAATTTTAGAGTAGACCAAGACGGTTCAGGCATTGCAGGCATAAGAGACGGCAGTATAAGTGCAATGTTTAGTGGCTCATGGGATGCAGCAGCTGTAAAAGATGCGTTAGGTGATAATATGGGTGTTGCTGCATTGCCAACTTATACATTAAACGGTGAACAAAAGCAGATGTATTCATTTGCAGGTTCTACAGCTATTGGAGTTAACACTGCCACTGACCATATGGTTGCATCAGTTGAACTTGCTATTTACTTATCATCCGCTGAAGCTCAGATGTTGCATTATGAGTTGCGTGATGCTATACCATGTAATACAGAAATAATTGACAGACCAGAATTTGCAAATAATGAAGTTGTAATGGCTCAAAATGATACTTTTGATAGAACATCTAAATTACAACCATTTGTATCAAAAATGAATAATTTCTGGGTTCCTATGGAAAATATGGGCAAAGGTCTTAGAAATTCAAGCGTGACAAAAGATAATGCAAAAGAACAGACAGTAGCAATGAATGATGCTATAAATAGTGACGGTATATAAGGGGAGGGTAAAAAAATGAAACATAAAACATTATCAGTTTCATTCTTTGAAGCTTTAAAAAATGGCAGTAGCAAAATAAAACTTTCTATGCTTATTTTTGGTTTTGCTAATATGGCTTATGGTCAGATTGTTAAAGGCATAA
>CALWMO010000023.1 GCA_944381965.1 uncultured Butyricicoccus sp. | reverse complement strand
ATTCTTGTTAGTATAGCAGCTTTTTTAATACTGTCATAGCGAATATTACCGTTTTTATCATTCATGCATATTTCAATACCCAAACTGTTTGAGTTTCGGCAGATTTTATGCTTATAAGTTTTTCCACCACAATGATAAGCTACAAAATCATCAGGCACAGAAACCCAAATTTCATTTTCATCTACAAAATAATGTGCAGATGCAGGGTTTTTAAGTGCCTCTCTTGCAAAATAAGTGACATTATTAAGTGCAGTATCGCCTTTATTGCTGGTGTAATGAATGACAATATATTTTATATCTTTTGTACGTTTTGAACCGTAGTTTGCTTTGTTGCATAGTTTTATTGGATACATAGAAGAATACCTCCTTTCGTATCTATACTATGCAGAAAAGTTACTGCAAGTTAAAATACAATCTTCATAGGCATTTTTTATGATATCGTGAAAAATTTCTAAATCATCGCAAAGAGCTTTTATTTCGACAAGTTCATCAAGCATTTTAGCATAATCATTTATAATTTGCTGATTTTTGACTTCTTTTGGTGTTAAACTAGGCTCATTTAAATTATAAATTGTATATCACCTCTAAATAAAAAAATTTAAGATGCGAAAATGACATTTTTCGTCTTGACGTATACTTTAGTATGTAATATAATAATAGTCAAAATATAAATAAAATAAATAATATTCGGTGGTAATGAA
Source organism: uncultured Butyricicoccus sp. (assembly GCA_944381965.1). Lineage (GTDB taxonomy): Bacteria > Bacillota > Clostridia > Oscillospirales > Butyricicoccaceae > Butyricicoccus_B. The sequence goes on along the minus strand of CALWMO010000023.1, from coordinate 14,490 downwards.
AGTGTTACGCTTTCGCATCTTATAAGTGAATTATATTATGTTTTAATATAATTGTCAACCCTTTATTTCATGCGATTGCGTAAAATACAGGGAGTGAATGTAATCATGTCAAAACTTTATAATAATATTGAGGACTTGTGTAGGGCAAAGAAAATTACAATTACAGAAATGTGTAGACAAGCAGGTGTTAGCCGAGCATCGCTTACAGACCTTAAAATGGGACGTAAACAAAGCTTAGCTGCTGATACTCTTTCTAAAATTGCAGGACTTTTCAGCGTTACAGTTGATTATTTACTAGGTAATACAACAGATACAAACGTAAATTTTGATAGTTTTACCTATGCTATGCACAATGCAAGTAAAGATTTAACCGATAGTGATAAGGAAATACTGCTTAGTATGGCTCAGCAGCTTAGAAAGGCTAATATTAAAAGCAGTAAGGAGTGATTTATACGAGCAAAACTGTGGAAATTTATCAAAAGTTAACAGAAAATGATGTTTTATTATTCAGCGGAAGATATAATTTCGAGTGTGGTGCAGATGCGGCAATAATTTGTGTTGCAGGACAGTACGGGTTTTTTCTTGATATAGACAAAATACGAACTGTAAAAGATGAGAATATGGCTTTAGGTCATGAATGGGGTCATTTTGTAACTGGAAGCACATATTTAGTCGGTGCTAATGATGAGCTTAAAAGTTGGTGCGAAAGTAAAGCTTATAAGGCACAAATAAACACACTAATTCCATTTGATGAACTTGATAGAGCAGTTTTATCTGGAATAACTTCTACATTTGAGCTTGCAGAACATTTCGATGTAACAGAAAAGCTAGTTGAAGATGCGGTTAATTATTATATAAATGAAAGAGGTTATTCTTTTTCAAAGCTCTATTCAGAAGAAATTATAATGTAAAAAGCAAGGCGGTCTAAAGTTACCGTCTTGCTTTGCGTTTAAATATTTTGTTTATTATACTCGTTTAAAACCGTGTTTTCTAAATATTCACGCATTTTCTGTCCCACAGGGTGAACTATATCACGATATTTTCCATCAGCCATTAGGCGAGAGGGCATAGCAAGAAATAATCTGTTATTTCCCTCTATTATTTTTATATCATGCACTGCAAAACAGTTATTAAATGTAATTGAAACCAAGGCTTTTAGCTTTCCATCAGTGTGAAAATGTCTGAATTTAATGTCGGTAATTTCCATAACCAGATGCTCCTTATAAATCGTCAAATCGGGAAAATTGCTATTTATATTTTGTACAGATTGGAATATAATAATACAGGTGTCAGGAAAAATTTTTCTGACATTTTACAAGGTGTAGATATCACCTATATAAACGGAGGAATTTAGTCAATGACAATAAGAGAATATATATCAAAAAAACAGCCTATACATATAATTGGTATTGGTGGTGTGTCTATGAGTGCACTTGCTGAGTTATTGTTATCCCTTGGCGTACCAGTTACAGGTTCAGATAAATCACATTCTAAAGTTACCGAGCGTCTTGAAAGACTAGGTGCAAAAATAACATATGCACATCTTGCGGAAAATGTGGAGGATACATCTCTTGTAGTGCGTACAGCAGCAGTACATGACGATAATCCAGAAATTATAAGAGCAAGAGAAAAGAACATTCCAGTTATGGAGCGTGCAGAGGCTTGGGGTAACCTGATGACCGATTATAAAAATGTTGTTTGTATGTCTGGTACTCATGGCAAAACAACAACAACATCTATGATGACACTCATTGCTATTAAGGCACATGCAGACCCAACTGTTATGGTAGGAAGTCATTTACCAGCAATTAATGGTACACTCCGTATAGGTGGTAAGGATTGTTTTGTTGCAGAATCATGTGAATATTGCAATTCTTTTTTAAATTTCTCACCAACTATCGCAGTAATATTAAATATTGAAGCTGACCATCTTGACTTTTTTAAGGATTTAGATGATATTATACATTCATTCCGTATGTTTGCACTTAGAACACCTGAAAATGGAGTTGTAATTGTAAATGGTGATGATGAAAACGCTATGAAGGCGGTAGAAGGAATAAACAGAAAGATTGTAACCTTTGGTTTGAATAAAACTTGTGATGTTTATGCAGAAAATATAACAAGTAAAAACGGTTATTACTCATTTGATATAATAATAAACGGTGAAAAATATACAAATGTTACACTTTCAGTTCCAGGTAAGCATAATATGCTTAATGCACTAGCGGCGGTTGCCTCAGCTTATGAGCTTAAAATGCCAAGTGATAAGGTAGCTGAGGGACTGGAAAAATTCACAGGTTCATCAAGAAGATTTCAAAAAATTGGCACATTAAAATGTGGTGCAGTAGTAGTTGATGATTACGCACATCACCCAAGCGAAATGAGAGCAACTCTGGAAACTGCACGTTTAATGGATTTTAATAGAATTGTATGTGCATTTCAGCCTCACACATATACAAGAACAAAGGCGTTATTTAATGAGTTTGTTGATGCACTTAGAATGTGTGACAAAGCTATTTTAGCACCTATTTATGCCGCAAGAGAGCAAAACACAATAGGTATATATTCATCTGATATTGCAAAAGAGGTAGAAGGTGCTATTGCACTTGACTCATTTGAGCAAATAGAAGACTACCTTCGTGAAAATGCAAAAGATGGCGATTTAATAATAACTATGGGTGCAGGTAATATAAATAGCATAGGATATGCACTTGTGGAAAAAGATTGTAAAAGTGACACTTGACAAAACGCACGAAATGAGCGATAATAATATCAGAATAAGTGTATATTTTGTATAAGAAATATGAAACGGAGGGATTACGATGACAGATAACCTCATTATTACAATCGGCAGACAGTATGGCACAGGCGGACGTGAAATAGGACGCAAGCTTGCGGGTAAACTTGGAATTAAATTCCTTGACAGAGAGCTTATTGCTCGTGCAGCTAAAAAGTCTGGTTTTAGCGAGGAGCTTTTTGACCAACTCGATAAGCGTGCAACAAACAGTTTTCTATATTCCTTAACCATGTTCGGTTCTACTGGGCTTAATGGTATGAGCCTTACTGACCAACTGTATCTCGCACAGGCAAAAGTCATTCGTGAAGCTGCAGAAGCTGGCCCTTGCGTTATTGTTGGTCGTTGTGCAGACCATGTACTGCGTGAATGCCCTAATAAATTTGACTTCTTTATTCATGGCAGTATAGAAGATAGAGTCCGCAGAATCCAGACATGTGGTGATTATGAAATCACAGGTAAAACTCCACAGGCAGCACTGGAGAAAATGGATAAACAGCGTTCTACTTATTATAATTATTATACAGGTAAGGCATGGGGTAAATGTGACCACTATGATTTATGTGTAAATGCTGGCAGATTAGGTGTAGATAAGTCAGTTCAAATACTTCTTGAGTATGTGGAAGCATTAAAAAAGTAAAAAATTAAGCCTTGGAGAGTTTAATCTCCAAGGCTTTTGCTTTGCTTACCTGCGTTTGCTGCGGTTACTATTGTTTGTGATAAAACTTTGCTAATATTAAGTATTTGTTTGTCTGAAATTGCATTTTCAGCTTCAAGTAAAACCGCATCAGACCAAATATTACAATCTATATTATTTTGCGTTTTAAGCCATGCTTGATAGCTTTTTAGCTCAGCGGCTTGCCTAACGCCTTTTGAGGTGAAAATAGGTCGTTGTTCGTCTAAGAATCCAAAATGACGGCGTTTTTTTTCTGGGTTCATTTGCCCCGTAGCTCTAAGACCATGTTTACCCTCTATAATAAATTGCTCTATCCTATGAAAAATAAGTGAAGAATTTTGTCTTGCGAGCTGATAAAGCTCGCTTTGTTGTAATATATTGCTTTCATCAGTCCAGTTTGAAAGCATTTCAAAAAAAAGTTTTTCTGCACCAGTTAAATTTTTATCCTGACGGGTTATAAACCTTATGCTTTCTTGGTTCTGCTCACCAAAACTTTTTAAATGCTTTTTGGGTGTGATTTCAAGTGAAATTAAGCCTTTTATATGCCAAAGAACTAAAAGAGATGCAATAGTTCGTTCTGGTGGCACATAATCGTCTACGACTGCAAGCATCATACGCATTTTAGAAAAATCATTTTCAAATGGGTTAAAATTTGACGGTTTTATAAGTGGTTTTATCTCTTTACGCATACGCCTTATAGTCATAGGCTGACGTTTTTTATAAATTATATAACAGATATATATAAATAAAATAGATACTAGATTTATTAAAACAACATATTTAATATCGCTGATTTTCATTTAATACCCCATTTTGCCATCTAAAAGCTCATCATATTTAACCCATTCATCAACTGATATTTCTTCATATTCATCATTGGTTCTGCGAACAACTACTTTTTCAATACCTGCATTTATTATCATACGTTTGCACATAGTGCAGCAATTAGCATCTTTTATAAGCTCACCAGTATCCACTTCACGACCGCAAAGGTAAAGGGTAGAACCTAACATTTGCTCTCTTGAAGCGGCAATTATAGCGTTTTGCTCGGCATGTACAGAGCGACAAAATTCATATCTTTCACCACGAGGTATATTTAATTTTTGACGCATACAAAAGCCTAAGTCAATGCAGTTAGCACGACCTCTCGGTGCACCTGAATAACCAGTTGACACTATGGTATCGTTTTTTACTATTACAGCACCATAAGTACGTCTAAGACAGGTGCTGCGTTCTCTTGCAACATCTGCCATATCAAGATAATAGTTTGTTTTATCTCTACGCATAATAAATACTCACACTCCTAAAAAATCTTTTACCAATATATTAAGCCTTAAATAGAAAAACTGCAAGTAAAAAAACAGTACATCTATTTAGATGTACTGATAAAATTTAAGTGAATTGACCAACTGCTCCTAAAACGCCATGAGTGCCTATTGTCATAAGCAAGCCAGCGATTACAACGCCAAGAGCAATAGATATAAATGCTTTTTTAAGTGGCATATCTAAAAGAGCAGCTATTACTGCACCAGACCAAGCACCAGTACCAGGGAGAGGCACTGCTACAAAAAGGAGCAGACCTATTTTAGCATATTTAGTAACTTGACTGGATTTGCTCATAAGTTTTTGTTTGTAACGAGTTGCAATTTTGCGAAAAGGTTTTAAACCAGAAAGCCAGTCTATTAGTTTTACACCAAACAATAAAACAAAAGGTATAGGCAATAAGTTACCTATATAGCATATTGGAAGCACTTCATACCAAGGCATACCAGTTGCAAGACCGATAGGCACAGCACCACGAAGCTCAACAAGTGGCATCATAGAAACAACGAATAATGCGAATTCTTTGCCTGCACCAAGCAGCCAAGAAAAAAGCTCTTCAACCATTAAAATCCTCACTCTCATTTTTACTAATCTATTTAATGATATTTAAAATAAAAAATAAAGTCAAGAGGATATTCGTTAAATATTCGTTAAATATAAATTTGTATATAAACTTCACCAAAAATACATTATATGCTTTTATAATAAAAAGGCTGTAGTTCGTAAATTTTTACAAGTTTTTACATCTTATTGACAAGCTTATACTTTACTATATAATATTGTGTATAATATTATAGAAAAATAAAAATTTTAATATTTTATTAGGATATGAAAGGGAAAAATTAGCATGTTTGTTAAAGATTTTTTGAAAAAATTATTTCAAAATGGGATTTTAACCGCAATTTTACTTTTATGTGCCTCTATTTCACTTGGTATTATGTCATTATATTTTGCATCTGAAACAACTGGCACAGAGGTTTTTAATTCGTATTTTGAAAAAAGTATAATCGCTATTTTAAATATACTGCCATGTATATGGCTTACATTCATTTTATGGTTTATTACTAAACGTGCAGCAGTTGCGTTTACACTTTCATCACTAGTTATAATGGGTTTTACAATAGCAAGCTGGTTTAAATTACAGTTTAGGAATGACCCTATGATGTTTGGTGATTTATTTCTTATAAAAGAAGCGTCTAATATGTCAGAAAGATATACTCTTTTTATGACAGAATCTATGCGTAATGCACTTATTATAATTGTTTCAATAGTCGTTATCTTAGCGGTTATAGCGAGAGGTAAACCAACGGGCACACCAAGAATATCAGGTATAATTGTATGCTTAGCGTTACTTATACCTATTAAAATGGTTTATTTTGATGAAACAATGTATACAAAGAAAACAGCGAATATAGAATACATAAACCAGTGGGCAGCAACCGAGGTTTATATATCAAAAGGTTTTGTGTATCCATTTATTTATAGTATACAAGATGCAATTAAACAGCCACCAGAGAATTATAATGAAAAAGAAACTAAGGCTGTAATCGAAAGTTATACAAAACAAGATATTCCAGATGACGAAAAAGTAGATATAATAAGTATTATGCTTGAAGCATATGCGGATTTTTCTGTATATGACCAAATTGAATTTGAGGTAGACCCATATGAATATTATCATGAGCTTGAAGAGGAAAGCATATCAGGAAATCTATATACAAATATTTTCGCAGGTGGCACAGTAGATTCTGAACGTGCATTTTTAACAGGATTTTCTGAGCAAGGCTCATTTAGAGGACTTACAAATTCATATGCTTGGTATTTTAAGGACCAAGGTTATACAGTTACAGGTAATCACCCTAGCTATTACTGGTTCTATAATAGAGCAAATATAAATCAAAATTTAGGTTTTGAAACATATAATTTCTTTGAAAATCATTATGCAGAGCTTGCAAATGATGAAATAGCTATGGATAGGATTTTTATGCCTGAAATAGTAAACTTACATGAGCAGCATAAGGCAGAAAGTGATAAACCATATTTTGCATTTAATGTAACATATCAAGGTCATGGGCCTTATGGTACAGATGCAAATTATTACGGTACAAGTTATGTAAAGCCTGAAACATATTCAAAGGAGTCAGAAAATATATTAAATAACTACTTTGGAACTATTGCAGATACTAATGAAAATTTAAAAAATTTAGTAGACCACTATAAGCAGTCAGAAGACCCAGTTATATTAGTGTTATTTGGTGACCATAAGCCATGGCTTGGAGATAGCAACTCGGTTTATAACGAGCTTGGTATAAATCTAAACAATACAGAAAGTGAAGGATTTAAAAACTACTATTCGACAAGATATTTAATCTGGGCAAATGATGCAGCAAAAGAAGTTTTAGATAATGATTTTGTAGGAGAAGGGCCAGATATTGGGCCATATTTCCTAATGAATTTATTATTCAGAGAATGTGGTTGGAAAGGTTCAGAATATATGCAGGCAATAGATGAAGTGAGTAAGAAAGTGCCTGTAATTAATACAAATGGGCTTTATATGCTTGCAGATGGTACAGTAACAGAGACTTTACCAGAAGAATATGCAAATCTTGCATATGATTATGCATGTTTATCATTCTGTGAACAAAATAACTTCAGATATAAATATCTAACCGAATAAAAAATAAAAATCTTGTTTCCAAGAGTTAAATCTCAGAAACAAGATTTTTTTATTTCCAGCGTAATCCTTTTGGGAAATGGTTTTTAAGAGTATTATTTGAAACTTTACCCCAGCCAAGGGCAAAGTTATCTATACATACAACCGTCCAACCGTTATCAGCCTCGACATTTAAGGTTTCGCCTTTTAAATATTTAATAGCATCATCATTTGAAAGGTTTATCTTTCTTGGCATATATTCTGGTTTCCATGCCATTGCAAAGGCATGAGCGGGTTCAAAACGACCTTTTTTAAGAGTGCCAAGCTCTAAGCCATTTCTAAGAACTTTTAAGCCTGTTAAATCTAGCGGGTGTTTAGTGCACCAAATTCTGTCACCCGACTGAATAAACTTCATATCTTTATCAAAGCCTTTTATATCTTTTATAAAGTCTGAAAGTGTTTCAGGTAGTTTTTTAAGGGTATCACTCATTTTAGCAGTATTTCTTTCTTGATTGCCTTTTCGTCTGAGAAGTGCACAAAAATGACCTTCACCTTCTATCTTATGAGGAAATAATCTAAAAGAATATTTAACGCTTTCATGTGCGTTTTCATACCACTCAGGTTTACCACTTTCAAACATTGGGAAGATATCAGTTTTAACTATTTCAAAATCTGAATGACTATTTAAAAATCGTGTGAGTGTGCCTTCATTTTCCTCAGGTGCAAAGGTGCAAGTTGAATAAACAAGTCTTCCGCCTTTTCTGACCATTTTTGCAGCATCAGCAAGAATTTCGTCTTGTCTGTCCGCACAAAACTGAGGAGCTTGTTCAGTCCATTCACTGGTTGCAATTTCGTCTTTTCTAAACATACCTTCACCAGAGCATGGGGCATCTACAACCACACAGTCAAACATCTCTGGGAATTTATTTGCAAGCTTGCTAGGTGTTTCGTTTGTAACAATGCTGTTTTCAATTCCCGCTCGCTCTATATTTTGAGAGAGTATTTTAACTCGAGTTGGGTGTATTTCATTGCACACAATAAGCTCAGCATTTGGTGCTAGGTGAGTGCTTTTGCCTCCTGGGGCAGCACATAAATCTAATACCCATTCACCTTTTTGTATATCTGCAAGAGTGCCAACCGCCATAGCACTCGGCTCTTGGATATAATAAAGTCCTGCTTCGTAATATGGGTGTTTACCAGCTCTTTCATTACTAGGATAATAAAATCCTGTTTTGCACCATGGCACAGGAGTTAAACTAAAAACATTTTTAGCAGGAAAATTATTTATATCACAGCGTTTTTCATTTATGCGAAGTCCATGTGCTCTAGGTTTTAATAGGCTTTGCTCAAAGTCATTGTATTCATCACCTAGTAGTTTTTTCATTCTTTCGCAAAATTTTATAGGAAGTGCCATTTATTTCTCCTTACACACAAAGCGGTGTGTTTAGAATTAACACACCGCCTTTAATTTTTAATTATACATAAAATAGAATTTGACCGTAAGTAGGGAATGGCCAATTCTTTTCACCAACAATAGTTTCAAGCTCATCAGCAACAGCTCTTAGTTTTTCCATTTTAGGAATAACATTGTCTCTGAAATATTCAGAGCGATTAAGCATAGAAACATCTTCAGGAACGGCATTTACAGCCTGTTTTAAATCATCAATAGCATTTAACATAACTGCCATATCATCAGTGATTTGTTTAGCTATCTTGATTTCAGCAGGTGAATCAAGACCAAAACTCTTTTTAACAGCCACATTATTTGAAACCTTGCCAGAATAGTCAACACAAGCAGGCATAATTTGACGAGTTGCCATATAAACCATTGTCAGAGCTTCAATATTAATTGTTTTGCAGTATTCCTCAAGCAGAATTTCCTCACGTGATTCCAGCTCGGTTGCAGTACAAATACCATGACGAGCAAGCAGTTTAACATTCTTTTCATCTGTGTAATGCTTGAGAGCATCAGGTGTGGTTTTTAGGTTCATAAGACCACGCTGTGCAGCAGCTTCTTGCCATTCGTCACTGTAACCATTGCCATTAAATACAATTTGACGATGGTTTTTAAGCTCACGCTGAATAAGAGAGGCAAGAGCCTTATCAAAGTTAGCAGTGCCAGCAGCCTCAAGTTCATCAGCAAACTGACGCAGAGAATCGGCAACAGCAGTGTTTAGTATAAAGTTAGTACAAGCGATGTTGAAAGAAGAACCAGGCATGCGGAATTCAAACTTATTGCCAGTGAAAGCAAAAGGAGATGTTCTGTTTCTATCGGTTGTATCTTTTGGAATTGGTGGAAGGGCGGACACACCAATATTCATCATGGTTTTTTCTACATCAGTGTAATCAATTTCACGAACGATAGCATCTAAAATTGCCTCAAGCTCATCACCAACAAAGATGGAAATAATAGCAGGAGGAGCTTCAGAAGCACCTAAACGGTGGTCGTTACCCGCAGATGCGGCAGAAATACGCAGTAAATCTTGATATTCATCAACAGCCTTGATAACAGCGGTTAAGAAAAGTATAAACTGTGCATTTGCATGAGGGGTTGAACCTGGTTCTAGTAGATTTTCGCCCTTATCGGTAGAGATAGACCAGTTATTATGTTTACCAGAGCCATTAATGCCTGCAAATGGCTTTTCGTGAAGTAAACATACAAAATCATGTTTATCTGCAACACGCTTCATAACCTCCATCGTGAGTTGGTTGTGGTCGGTTGCAACATTGGTTGTTTCAAATACAGGAGCCATTTCATGCTGACATGGTGCTACCTCGTTATGCTCGGTTTTGGAGGTGATGCCGAGTTTCCAAAGCTCATTGTCAAGCTCTTCCATGAAAGCTTTAACTCGTGGACGAATAGAGCCAAAGTAGTGGTCTTCCATCTCTTGCCCTTTTGGAGCTTTTGCACCAAAAAGAGTGCGACCAGTAAAAATAAGGTCTTGACGTTTAGCATAATCGGATTTATTTATTAGGAAATACTCTTGTTCTGCACCAACAGTTGTGTTTACACGTCGGCAATTCTTACCAAACATTTTAAGTACTCTGCAAGCCTGATGGCTGATTGCATCCATAGAACGCAGTAGAGGGGTTTTTTTATCCAGAATTTCGCCTGTATAAGAACAGAAAGCGGTAGGGATACAAAGAGTATCGTCTTTAATAAAAGCATAGCTGGTAGGGTCCCAAGCAGTGTAACCTCTAGCCTCAAAAGTAGCTCTCAGACCGCCAGAAGGGAAAGAAGAAGCATCAGGCTCACCCTTGATAAGCTCTTTGCCAGAAAACTCCATAATAATGCTGCAATTATCAACAGGAGTGATAAAGCTATCATGTTTTTCAGCAGTAAAACCAGTCATTGGTTGGAACCAATGGGTATAGTGTGTTGCACCCTTAGATATAGCCCAATCTTTCATGGCATTAGCAACAACATTTGCGATTGCAGGGTCGATAGCAGTACCTTCATCTGCTGTGCGGATAAGAGCTTTATAAACCTCTTTAGGTAAACGCTCTTTCATAACCTTTTCATTAAAAACCATACTGCCAAACATTTCAGGCACACGTTTCATTTCACAAGATTCCATTGGCTACGAACCTCCTAATTTACAATAAAATCAAAACTACTTTACATTATAGGATTTTTTTTCTATTTTCGTCAAGTGTGCAAAGGCTAATAATTAGCTATTTTTGAATATTCCACGCATTTGACGAAGATACATATATCATGTATAAGTAATCTATGCAAATTGCGTACATTTAGCACTGAAAAATAATAAAAGTCTGTTTGTAATGTAAAAATCTTCTTGATTATATGATAAAATGCTTTATTTATTTGAAAACTACCCTTTTACTGTGTTATAATAACTGCATATTGTATTATGAAAGAATATGCATACTAAGTGAATTTTATTAAATGCTTATATGTGAAGGGAGTAAAGAAATTTATGAAGCTATCATTTACCAAAATGCATGGCTGTGGTAATGATTATGTTTACTTTAACTGTTTTTCAGGTGAAGTTCCAAATCCAGAAAAATTAGCAATAACATTATCTGACCACCATTTCGGAATTGGTGGAGATGGTATAATTTTAATCTGTCCATCAGATGTAGCAGATGCAAAAATGCGTATGTTTAATGCTGATGGTTCAGAAGGTAAAATGTGTGGAAATGGTATTCGCTGTGTAGGTAAATACCTATATGATTATGGTATGGTTTCTGATAAAACTGAAATTACAGTTGAAACATTAAGCGGTATTAAAACTTTACAGCTTTATCCAGAAAACGGTAAAGTAAAGACTGTTCGTGTTGATATGGGTGCTGCAATGCTTAATCCTAAGGATATACCTGTATATTTAGATGGTGAAAGAGTTGTAGATGCTCCACTGGTAATTGATGAAAAAGTATATCATATAACTTGTGTATCAATGGGCAATCCTCATTGTGTTGTATTTATAAAAGAAGATGTGGACAGCTTAGACCTTGAGCGAATTGGTCCTAAATTTGAAAATAACCCATTATTTCCAGAGAGAGTAAACACAGAATTTGTAAATATTCTATCAGATGGCACATTAAAAATGCGTGTTTGGGAACGTGGAAGCGGTGAAACTTGGGCATGTGGCACTGGTGCTTGTGCGGTTGGCGTTACTGCTGTGCTTTCTGGATTATTTAAAAAGGGTGAAGATATAACTGTACATCTGCGTGGAGGGGATTTGGTTATAAATTATACAGACCAAACTGTTTTAATGACAGGTCCTGCTACAACTGTATTTGAAGGTACGATTGAAATTTAAATTTTATCCATTTAGAAAGGATTGTTAAATATGAAGCTTAATGAAAATTACAAGAAATTAGAAGATAGTTATTTATTTTCTACAATTTCCCGTAAGGTTGGAGAATATGGTGAGAAAAATCCAGATGCAAAGATTATTCGTCTTGGCATTGGTGATGTAACTTTACCTCTTGCACCAGCAGTTGTTAAAGCTATGCAAGATGCACTTTGTGAAATGAGTGTTCAGGAGTCTTTCCATGGCTATGGTCCAGAACAGGGTTATGCTTTTCTTAAAAATGAAATTCAGAAATATTATGCACGTCGTGATACACAGCTAGAAGCTGATGAAATATTTATTTCTGATGGTGCAAAAAGCGATTTAGGTAATATCCTTGATTTATTTGATGCAGATAATACTGTACTTATTCCAGACCCAGTTTATCCAGTATATGTTGACACCAATACAATGGCAGGAAGAAACATTGTATTTATGGACGCAAATGAAGAAAATGGTTTCTTACCTCTGCCAGATGAAAATATTGATGCAGACATTATTTATTTATGCTCTCCAAACAATCCAACAGGTGCTGTTTATAACCGTGAAGGCTTAAAAGCTTGGGTTGATTATGCAAACCGTAAAAATGCAATCATTCTTTTTGATGCAGCATATGAATGTTTTATTGTAGAAAGAGACCTTCCACGCTCTATTTATGAAATTGAAGGTGCAAAAACTTGTGCTATTGAATTTTGTTCATTATCCAAAACAGCAGGTTTTACTGGTACTCGTTGTGGTTATACTGTTGTACCATTTGCTTTAGAGCGTAATGGTATGAGCTTGCATAAAATGTGGTTACGTCGTCAGACTACCAAGTTTAATGGTGTACCATATGTAGTGCAGCGTGGTGCAGCGGCTGTATTTACTGAAGAAGGTCAAGAGCAAATTCAGCAAACACTTGCATACTATAAGGAAAATGCAAAGGTGCTTGCAAAAACTCTTGATGAGCTTGGTATTTGGTATACAGGTGGTAAAAATAGCCCATATTTATGGCTAAAGTGTCCGAATAATATGAATTCTTGGACATTCTTTGATTATCTGCTTGAAAATGCTCATGTTGTGGGTACTCCAGGAGCAGGTTTTGGCAAGAATGGTGATAAATTCTTCCGTTTAACCGCTTTTGGTGACAAGGAAAAGACTATTGAGGCAGCAGAGAGAATTAAAACTTTGCTTTCTAAGTAAAATAAAAGCTGTGGCAAAATTTTGTCACAGCTTTTTCTATAAAAAGGAGATTAAGTATGTATTTACTATTTGATTTAGATGGAACGCTTACAGATTCACAGATTGGTATAACACGTTCAGTTGACTATGCACTTAGAACAGTTATGAATATAAAAACTGAAGATTTGTCCACACTTACAAATTATATAGGGCCACCACTTATAAATGGTTTTATGGAAAATCATCATGTAGATTTGGAAACATCTAAAAGATGTGTAAAGGCATATAGAGAGCGTTATGAAAAAATTGGGCTTTTAGAACTTGAAGTTTATAAAGGTATACCAGAAATGCTAGAAACACTTCACAAAGCGGGTTTTAAGCTTGCAGTTGCAACATCTAAACCAGAAGTTTTTGCAAAACAAATATTAAAGAATATAAATCTAGCTGATTATTTTGAAACAGTATGTGGTGCGACATTAGATGGTAAGATAGATACAAAAGATGCAGTTATAGCAGAGGTGTTAAATCGTTTAAATGATTTAGATAAAGATAATTGCTTAATGATAGGTGATAGAAAGCACGATATAGAGGGAGCAAAAAAGCACAATATAAAGGGAATAGGTGTGCTTTGGGGCTTTGGAACAAAAAAAGAGCTTGAAAATGCAGGTGCATACAAGCTCTTTAAAACTCCAAATGAATTTACAAACTGGATAATATCAAAAAAGGACTGCTAAAAAGCAGTCCTTAAAAAAGCTAAATTATTCTGCAGTGAAAGGCAGAAGAGCAACATGACGAGCACGCTTAATAGCTTCAGTCAGCTGACGCTGATGCTTAGCACAAGTGCCAGTCATACGACGAGGCAGAATTTTGCCACGCTCAGACATGTAACGCTTTAGCTTTGCAACGTCTTTATAATCAATGCACTCCACTTTGTCCACACAGAAAGTACAAACCTTTCTGCGACGACGACCGCCACGCTGACGGTCTGGACGAGGAGCAAATTCCTTTTTGGTTTCTTCCATTGCCAAGTACCTCCTTTATAGAATGAGCAGCACAGCTGCAAGTT
>CALWMO010000022.1 GCA_944381965.1 uncultured Butyricicoccus sp. | reverse complement strand
AAGGCATTCCGATTTTTCTGGTTATATGCACATGACAGCCTGTTCTACCCATATAATGCATAAGTTTGCGAAAATGTGAAACAGAAATAGATGCACACATACAAACTTCATCTTTACGCTCTATTTTATACAGTTTTATCTCATTTTTGATACATATATTTAAAAAACGTTCTATAGTGCTTCCACGAACGGTTATACGAACATAGCCAAACAGTAAAGATAGAAGTTTTATTATCATTTTTTACACCCCCTTGATATATTCAAGTGAATTTATTGTGCCGATTACAGTTACCTCCTTGAGGGTTAAATTATAAATCTCCATATTTTGACCTGTTATATGTAAACAACCATCAGACAGAGCTATTTTCATAGACACATCGCTATATTCTTGAATACCTTTATGATTTTCTATTGATAAACGATGATTTCCAATAAGTTCTACCCTTGATAAAGTTATATTTAAATCATCAATCATTTCAGTTTGACTAAATTTTTGCCCCATAATTTATACACTCCCTTCTCAAAATGATATGCAGTTTAAATATGTAATATGATTTAAATAAAAGCATATTTATAATATAGCTTTATAAAAAGGGGGAAATAAAAATGATAAATAAGATTTCTGGTATTATATCATTTGTGTTTTTTGTGCTTGTTATTTTATTTGCGGATATAGCCAAAGAGGGGGCATTAAACGGTATAAGTCTAGCACTTAGAACGGCAATACCTGCATTATTTCCGTTTTTTGTTGCTAGTACACTGCTTAGTCAAACGGGGGTGACAAAGGTCTTAGGAAAGATTTTTAGCCCAGTTATGCGTAAGTTATATGGTTTGTCAGGCGAATGTGTGGGAGTGCTTGTGCTTGGATTTACAGGAGGTTATCCTGTGGGAGTTTCTGCTGCATGTGAGCTTTATAAAAACAAGCAAATAAGCAAAGATACAACAGAAAAGTTATTAGGCTTTTGTAATAATACAGGGCCTGCATTTATAGTTGGAATTTGTGGTGTAGGCATTTTAGGTTCTGTAAAACTTGGCTTATTATTATATTTTATACATATAGTTTCGGCTTTAATTTGTGGCAGATTTTTTGTGAGTAAGAGTTATACTTATGATAAAATAAGTAAACCAACACAAAATATTGACTTTTCGTCGGCTTTAGTAAATGGCTGTGAACAAGCTGCACAAACAAGTATAAAGATAACTGGATTTTTAATTTTTTTCTCGGTTTTAATAGCGTTTTTAAGACATATAAATATAATTTTACCAGATATTTTTTATCCTGTTTTATATAGTTTTTTTGAGCTTACTTGTGGACTTATGATTTTACATGAAGTTTATATGCCTGTTAATATATTGGTTTCAGTAATGAGTGCAATGCTTGCATTTGGTGGTTTATCCGTTATGTGTCAAGCATATAGCATAGTAAAACCTTTAGGTCTTTCGTTTAAATATTGCTTTATAGGTAAGATATTACATAGCATAATAGCATTTATATTAAGTTTTATAATAACTTTATTCTTGCCTATTGCTGTACCTACTTTAGCTATGAAAATATATATGCCTATGATACCTGTAAATTATATGTTAATTGTAAGTATTTTTATTTTATATATTTTAACTACTAGCAAACATACAAAAAATACGTTATAATAATATTTACACTCGCATGAGCTAAAATAATATTTTTTAGCTCGTTTTTTGTATATTTTGGGAGGTATTTCCTTGTTTTTTAAAAACAGATTATTTCGTAAAGATATAGAGCCACGTTGTTTTTATTGCTTACATGCAAGTAAACTGGATGATGAAAATATGACATGTAGAAAACGTGGTATAGTACCTCAAATAGGTAAATGCAGAGCTTTTAAATATGACCCACTGCGTAGAATACCGCCAAAGCCTGTAGTTTTACGCCTTGATTTTAAAGATTCCGATTTTCTTCTGGAGGAAAATGATGAAGACTAAAAAAACACATCGCTTTATGGCGATATTTATGATGTTTATATTATTTTTTCTACCTAATGCATACGCACTAACAGACCCAAACCCTGCGGCAGAAGCAGCTATTTTAATTGATAAAGAAAGTGGATATGTGCTATATGATAAGAATGCTGATGAAAAACGTTATCCAGCTTCAACAACTAAAATTATGACTGCACTTATAACCCTTGAAAATGCAGAAAATCTTGATGAGCTTGTAGAAGTAACTGAAGAAGATTTTATAGGTGTAGCATCTGATGCATCAAAAGCTGGCTTTATGGTAGGGGAGAAAGTACCAGTTATTGATTTGCTTTATGGTTTAATGCTTCCATCTGGTAACGAAGCTGCAAATACTCTTGCACGCTATATAGGCGGTTCTATTGAAAATTTTGCCGATATGATGAATAAGAAAGCTAAAGAGCTTGGTTGTACAAGTACACATTTTGCAAATCCAAATGGTTTACATGATGATAACCATTATACAACAGCAAGGGATTTAGCAATAATCACACAAGAGGCTCTAAAAGATGAAACATTTGCATTAATAGCAAATACCGCACAAAAGACATTAAGTGAAACAAATATGACACCTGTGCGAGATGGTAAGCCACTCAAGGTATATACAACAAATATGCTCATATATAGCCGATATCAGCCAGAATATTACACATATGCAAAGGGTGTAAAAACAGGTTTTACATCAGAGGCGGGTTACTGTCTTGTATCAACAGCTATATATGATGGCAGTCAGCTTATATCGGTTGTTTTAGGCTGTGAACGTCCAGCGGGTGCAACATATGCAAATTCATTTGAAGCAAGTAAAACACTATTTAGATGGGGATTTAATAATTTTGAAACAGTAGATATGGTTAAAAAAGATGAAACCGTAACCGAAGTATCTGTTAGACTATCTACGCAGCAAGATACCCTTGTTGTTGTAACAGATAGTGAGCTCAGTGGTATAATGCCAGTAGATGCTGATATGAGCAAGATTGAGCGAAAAATAGATTTACCAGCATCGGTTAATGCACCAATTACAGGTGGGCAAAAAATAGGCACTATGACCGTTTCATATAATGGTGTTAAATATGGCACTATTGACCTAGTAGCATTAAATGATATTTCAATGTCACAGGTTTTATATGTTGCGGATAAAATCGAGAATTTTTTCCAAAGCAATGCATTTAGAATTATAGTTGTTTCTGTTATCTTGCTATTTTTCTTATATTTCTTATTCTTAGTTTTACGAGTTAGACATGAGAAAGAAAAACGTAAAAAGATGATGAAATCCAAACAAGCAAGATATCGTGATTATGATAAGCGAGATAGATAAAAATAAAATGGACTGTTTTTTTAAACAGTCCATTTTTAGCGTTATGGGGCGATATATAAGTCACTATTTTCTCTATTTTCATCAAAGTTTATACACATAATCTCTATGCCTAGAATACTATGCAAATCACTACAAATTATATTTTCGTCAACTATTTCAGTTATAACTTCTGTTTCGGTTGCACGATTAGCAAATTTAATATTAGTTTTTCCTATATTTAAAGTTGTAGTTTTTCCATTATAAGTAATAGTGACAGTTTGAGCTTTTTCATCAAAAGAGAAGTTAGCACCTATTTTTTCACACACTTCTTCAATAGAAGGCATAAAACCTCTATCGGTAACATATATATCATCACATATAAAAGGTTCAAAAAGTATATCTTCATCTAATATGTATGGTTTGCTTTTATCAAGAGGATATACAGTTTTATCAATGATAACAGCTTTAATATTATCAAATTCCATAATATTTTTAAATTCAAAGATACACTGTTCGTAGCTATCAATTCTATTAGACATACTATGTTCTAAAAATTCACCTTGACCATGTATAGAACCATCATTCATAATAAAAGCTATTAAGCCAACAGGTCCAATAGATGAGATTTTATTTTTTTCTTTGTATTCTAATGTGAAATCAAATGGAGAAATTGAGAATTTTCTTATTGTTAAATCTGTTTTTACATCTTCAATAGAATTTTGACCTGCATCACAAAGAGAACTATCAAATACAACGTTTGAAACTTTCTGATTTATTTGAAAATCAAGTGTTTTTATAGAGCTTTTAACAGGTATACGCATATATAAATCTGGTTTATCAATAATATTAGGATAAACAAGCAAGTCTGAGTTTTTAGGGTTCTCTGCTGTATATTCAATAGCTATATATTTTTTTCTACCATTGTCTAGTTCAGACAAGTCACGAGATGTAAAACCTTGTGACATTTGACCATCATATTTAAATGTAAGCCCTAAATCAAATATAAATCCGCCAAAACCTCCTGAGTTACTTTCTATTTTTTCAAAAGCTTCATCTGTTAATGCCTCAATAGATACAATAAAATAAGATGTTGTTTCACCAAACAAGGCTTGTTCCAAGGTGACTATATATTCACCATCTGAAATACTTTTGTTTATATCCTCAACTTCTGATGATATATTATCTGGTACTTTGTCATTAAAAATATAGTGTATAAGCCATGAAGAATTAGCTGCAATGGCGGTTGTTATACAAAGTGCGGCGGCAAGTATAATTGCAACAGTAGCTTTTTTATATTTTGGTTTTGTATATACCTGTTCAGTATCTCCAAACTTTTCACTTACAAGCAGTTTTACACGCTCACTGCTTACGCCTGTAAGATTTTCGGCTTGTTTTTTATTAAATAAGTTCCTCATAACCGATACCCCTTTCATTAAAATATTTTTTAAGTTTTAATTTGCCTCTGAAAAGTTTTGTTCTGACTGTTGCGTGTGAAAGTGCAAGTTCTTTTGCAACTTCATTTGTTTTTAAATTATCAAAATAATACATTTTAAATATCTCATCATCAGGAAAACCAAGGCTATTTATTGCAGATAACAACTGATTATGTCTATCATGGCATATAGAAATGTTAGATGTATTATCATCGACCGAGATTTCAATATCATTTATATTTTGATTTGTTTGTGATAATGAACGCAGATAATTTTTAGCTTTATTTTTTGCAATAGTTGCGAGATAACCAGATAAGTTATTGCCAGTTAAAGAGTCAATATTATACCATAAGGCTATAAATACATCTGAAGTTAACTCTTCTAAATCCTCTTTTGAAGCTGTTTTATTTAATGTGCGGTATAAAATCACACTGACATATGGTGTATATTTTTCAATAATACTATAAAAGGCTTGTTTATCATGTGATTTTAATTTCTTTATCAAATATGAATCATTCATAAAACCCCTCCTTTTAACCTCGGTCATATATATAGACACATAAAAAGGATTAAATGTTTCAATCACAGTAAATAATTATAAGAACAGCATATTTTGATTTATATATTTTTGATAAATTCAAATTGAAAAATATACAATAATGTTTTTTAGTTTTTGCTCAAGTATAGTAGATATATTATCTGTGAAACTGGTTACAAAAAAAGGAAAACAACTAATATTGTTTACTCTTTAATATTATATAAAAATATGCTATAATAACACAGATATAATCGAAAATAGTAAAAAACAAGTGTAAATATAGAATAAAAGGAGAGAAAATGATGCGGAGTATTTTATTTACAGCCTCCACATATTCGCATATTATAAATTTTCACTTGCCATATATAAAAGAGTTTAAACGACAAGGTTTTAGAGTAGATGTTGCATGTGGGGGAGATAGAATGGAAATCCCATATGCAGATTATGTATATCACGTACCTTTTGAAAAAAGTATGACATCACCCCAAAATTTAAAAGCTGTAATAGAGCTTAAAAAGCTTATAATAGAAAATAAATATATGCTTATAAGTTGCCATACCTCGCTTGCATCATTTTTTACACGTCTTGCGGTTATAGGTATTAAAAATCGTCCAATTGTTGTAAATACTGCACATGGTTACCTATTTAATGAGTTAGAAACACATAAAAAGAACTTAATTTTAAGTAGTGCAGAAAAATTTGTTGCACCAGTCACAGATTTGCTTATGACTATGAATGAATGGGATACAGATTATGCAAAAAAACATAAGCTCGGCAAATGTGTGAGTTATATAAAGGGTATGGGGGTAGATGGTGAAAAATTAGCAATAGCTCAGCAAAGTAATGATATCAAGAAACAGCTTGGTATAAGTGAAGATAAATTTGTTTTAATATATGCAGCTGAATTTTCAAAAAGAAAAAGTCAGTATGTGCTAATAGATGCACTGACAAGACTTCCCGAAGATATTGTACTAATTTTAGCGGGACAAGGGAACTTGCTTGAGCAGTGCAAGCAATATGCATATAGCTTAGGGTTAGCACACAGAATATATTTTGTAGGTCAAGTTAAAATGTCATCATATTATCCAATAGCTGACTTGTCGGTTTCATCAAGTAAAAGCGAGGGCTTACCGTTTAATATAATGGAGGCAATGTATAATGGACTTCCAATAGTAGCAAGCAGAATAAAGGGACACACAGATTTACTTGAGAAAACAGGTGCAGGATTGTTATATAATTATGGAGATTTTAAAACTTGTGCAGAGCAAATACTTAGGATATATGATAATAAAGCTCTAAAAATTCAGTTAAGCGAACACGCCAGAAAAGCGATAGAGCCATATTTATTAGAAAATGTTTTGCCTGATGTTATGAATGAATATAAAAAGTTATTACCAGATATTGAGGTGGTAGAATATACATGATTAAGGAAAATCAAAAAACATTAAACTATATAAATATATTCCTAGATGCAATTATTTTATTTATATCTATGCCTGTTTCGTTCTGGATTCGATTTCATTTATTTGATAATGGCGTTGTAACAGTTCCACTGGATAGTTATGTAAAATTAGTTCTAATTGTTATTCCTATTCATTTAGGAATATTAGCAACCATGGGTTTATATGAGTCACTGAGAAATAAGCGTTTACACTGGGAATTATGGCGACTATTATTAGCATGTGTATTGGATTTTATACTTATTCAAACAGCATTATTCCTTTATAAAGAGGTTCACTTCTCAAGAGGTACTCTTATACTTTTCTTTATCATTTCATTTACCGTATCAAGTATAAAAAGGGTGGTTTTAAGGTATACACTTCGTTATTATAGAAGCAAAGGATATAACTTAAAGCATGTTGTGCTTGTTGGTGATGGCAAAATGGCATTACAATATACTGAAAAAATAAAAGCTCAAAAAGACTTTGGATATATAATAGATGGATATGTTGCAGATAAACCATTTATAGCTAATATATTGTATTATGGAAAAATAGATAACTTATCAAGAATAGTATCTAAAAATCATACAGATGAAGTTGTCGCAGCACTTTCACCTGAACAAGTGCTGTATACTAAAGATATTATAGATGTATGTGAAAAAGAAGGTGTTAAGCTATCGCTTATACCATTTTATGCGGAATATATGCCATCTAACCCTGAATTTGATAGTATAGATGGTATACCTCTTATGAATATTAGACATATACCGCTTGATAACTGGTTAAATGCAGTTTTAAAACGTTTTGTTGATATAATAGGTTCAATTATATTGATTATCTTAACTTCTCCTATTATGCTTTTTGTGGCTATTGGTGTTAAACTTTCTTCTCCTGGAGCAATTATATTTAAACAGGAACGTGTAGGGCTTAATAAAAAGAAATTTAAAATGTATAAATTTCGTTCAATGCGAGTAAATAATACGCAAACTACTGGTTGGAGTAAAAATAAAGACCCAAGGAAAACTAAATTTGGTGCTTTTATTCGCAAGTGTTCAATAGATGAACTCCCACAGTTTTTTAATGTGCTTAAAGGCGATATGAGTTTGGTAGGTCCACGTCCTGAACTTCCTCACTTTGTTGATAAGTTTAAAGAGGAGATACCGCTTTATATGGTAAAACATCAAGTACGCCCAGGGATTACAGGCTGGGCACAAGTAAACGGATTTAGGGGAGATACTTCTATAAAAAAGCGAATAGAGCATGATATATACTATATAGAAAATTGGACAATATTTTTTGATATTAAAATTTTATTTATGACAGTGTTTGGTGGAATGATAAACAAAGAAAAGTTATCATAAAAATTTTGTTATAAATGGACTAATATATTAAATTGTGATATGATGACATAGTATATAGTATTGTATGGGAGGGGAATTATATAATGAATCAAAACACAAATTCATCAAGTATTTACTCAGATAAGCAAACAATAGAGCCTAAAAAAATTATTTTACTTATTTTAGGTGTGTTGGCATGCTTTTCGGTTATGGTATTAAGTACCGCATCCACAGCTAAAACACTATCAATATTAATGCTTTTATCTGCTATTGTTGTTATTTTTATGAAATGGTCAATTATAAGAAGTCGTTTGTCAATACCATTTATGGTGTTGACATTATGGGTAACGATGAATGGAATCTCAACGTTATATGCTGTATCAGGTAAATTTGCCCTTAAAAGTTTTGAGTTATTGCTGATATCATTTAGCATAGTAATATTTGCTCTTGCATTTGCAAACGGTGAAAAGAAAAAGTTAGGTCGTGGCTTTGCATCTATTATTAGCGGTGCATCAGCAGTTGCAGGTCTTGTAAGCATTGATTTTTTATCTACACATATTATTAGTACACCAGTATTAAGCTTTTTTGGATTGTTTACAGATGATTATGCTAATATAGCACCAGTAGAAGAAGGAATAAGAATGATATCTATCTTCCAAAATCCTAATGTATTTGCTGGTTGTATGGGTATTGGCGTATTTTTATCTCTTGGTTTAGCTATTACATCTACTCAAAAAGAAAGAATATATCATATTTGTTGTTTGTTTTTAAACGCAATGGCATTTTTACTTGCATTTTCAATGGGTGCAAGTGGTATGATTTTACTTGGATTTATAGTATATCTAATTTTAGATAGAAATAGGGGTTCTTCTCTTGTAATAATGGTTGAAACACTGATTTTATCATTAATCTCAGCTTTTGCAGTTTCTGCAACATCTTTTACAGCATGGACTGAGCCAAGACCTGTTCCTCTAATTTGTGCGATTGTAGGGTGTGTAATACTTTGCGTATTAGATAAATTTGTAGGTCAAAAAGTAGCTGACAAACTACAAAAGCATATAAAATTAATTCCTGTAATTATCGCTTTAATTTTTGTATTATTAGGTGTATTTGCAGTTGTAGCTATGAATGTTACAGGTGCGGCTACACTTAATATAGGTGAAACACTGCGACGTTCTCAGTATCCTGATGCTGGTACATATACACTATCAGTTAAATCTGATGCACCAGTTAATGTTACTATTGAGTCACAAAATAAAGAAGATACTATGATGCATACTAATACTGTAATTTATCAAGGTGTTGCAGATGGTGCAGTATTTGAAGTTCCACAAGATAGTATTGTAATTTATGCAAATTTTAGTTCTGATACAAATGTGACTATTGAAAAAGCTGTATTTAGTGGAGATTCGGGTTCTTATTCATTCCCATTAAAATATAAGTTGTTACCAGATTTTATCTCAAACCGTATGCAAGGTTTATGGGCAAACCAAAATGCAATTCAGCGTACAGTATTCTTTGAAGATGGCATGAAATTATTTAAGCGTAGTCCTGTAATTGGTTTAGGCATGGGTGCATATGAAAATGCAGTAGTAAGCGTTCAAGAATTTTTCTATGAAACAAAATATGCTCATAACCATTATATACAATCACTGGTTGAAGTTGGCGTTATAGGTTTGGTTCTTTTTGTTGGCGTTTTAGGTACATCAGCAGTGGCAGTTGTACAAACAAGGCGTAAACCAGAAGAACAAAGTAATCCATTAACCGCAGCCCTTGGCGGTGCATTGGTATTTATGGCGGGACATGCGTCTGTTGAAGTTGTATTTTCAATGCATTGTTATTTACCAATGGCATTTGGTGTTTTTGGACTTATTATTTTATGTTGTGGCGATACATTATCGTTAAAAAAGATAAGTGATGATATCAAAAACTGGATTACATTAACTATTGCAATACTTATGATAATATATGCTGGATTAATGCTAGGCAATATCTATGCAAGATATAAAGTTGATAAAGAGCAGAGTTTAAATTCACTTGTATCTGCAATAAAACTTGACCGTTTTGAATGGGCTGACTATATGACATCATATGTATATAGTGCAATAGGTATAGATGAAACTCAAACAGAGATAAAAAATCAGGCAGATATCTATGCAAATCGTCTTAAAAATCTTGATTCTAACACAGTTCCAATTATACTTGCAGAATATTATTTCTCAAATGGAAATATAGATGATGGTTTTGATATGATTGAGAAATATCTAACTTATGGTGCATCAGACCAAGCTAAATGGGAACAAGCATTTACATTAATGGTTAATTATTATATTGGAGAAGATGAATATATATCAAGAATGAAAGACATATATAATATGTTACAAGAATGGAATAGCGAAAATATAGGACAGATTGTTCTACCTGATATGATTAATACTTTCATTGAAATGATGGGAATTAATAAATAACTATTATGTATAGAATTTAACTTATTTTTAATATTGTTAGTAAAAATTTTAAAGCCCATACATTCGATATTATTATACCGAATGTATGGGCTTTTTTATAAATAATTTTATTAGAAAACTTATAATATTTAGATATTATAAGTGTAAAATCTATAGAGAAAAATATATACGCTAGCATTATAGTATATCTCAATATATTTAAAGATTTCTTTAAAACTAAAAGAAATGAGTCCGGTACAATACCGAACTCATTCAGAAATAATTTAATATTAAATTTTGTCTAAATTTTTGGTTTCGCTTGGGTTAATATCAGGCTGTTTTTCTTTATGGAAGAACGTATTCTTTTAAATATTGGTTATAACGCTCAGCAAAATCTGGGTCTTGACCGCTCTTAATACGGCTTAAATATTCGTGGGTATCATAAGCACCATGTTGCAGCTCAATCATACAAGCGGCAATATTAGAACAGTGGTCAGAAACACGTTCAAAGTTTGTCAGTAAATCAGAGAAGATAAAGCCAAGCTCGATTGTGCAGTTACCTTCTTGCAGACGTGTGATGTGACGGTTTTTCATAGCACCACGAAGGTGGTCAACAACTTCCTCGAGAGGCTCAACTAAAACAGCAGTTTTAAGGTCGCCAGTTTCAAAGCAGTTTATAGACATTTCAAGCACTTTGCGTACAGCGGCAGAAATAACTTTAAGCTCACTGTTTGCATCGTTTGAGAAACTGATATGTTTATCATTCATTTCCTTAGCAGCTTTTGCAATACCAACTGCATGGTCACTAATTCTTTCAAAGTCACCAATTGTATGAAGCAGTCTTGAAACCTCTCGGCTGTCAGCCTCAGAAAGATTGTGAGAAGAAAGTGTTACAAGATAAGAGCCAAGTCTATCCTCATAGACGTCAATTCTAGCCTCAGTATCTCTTACAAAGGTGTAATCTTCTTCATCATATTTATCTATGAGGTTTAAAGCTTTATACATAGCATCTTTAGATTTTTCAGCCATTCTAACAGAAACCTTACGGCATTGCTCAATAGCGATTGGAGGAGTAACCATTAGACGAGGGTCAAGCAGAGAAAACTCATCTGCAGTTTCTGTTTCATCAGGAATGGTAGCACAAGCAAGCTTTTCAAGCACACCAGCAAATGGAAGCATAACAGCAGTAGCTACAACATTAAAACAAGAGTGAACAACTGCGATACCAAAGCCATTGATTGAATCATTTACAAATGCAAAGTTAAAGATTGATTTTAACAAATAGAATATAGCTAAAAATACAACTGTACCTATAACATTGAAATAAAGATGTACAAAAGCGGTACGACGAGCATTTTTATTTGTGCCGATAGAAGAAAGCATAGCGGTTGCACAAGTACCGATATTCTGACCCATAATAATAGGGATTGCACTGCCAAAAGTTATACTGCCAGTTGCAGATAGAGCCTGTAAAATACCGACAGATGCAGAAGATGACTGAATAATTGCAGTAAGAGCGGCACCAGCAAGCACACCTAAAATTGGGTTAGAGAACATTAAAAGAATATTTGTAAACGCTGGAACGTCTTTTAGAGGAGCCACAGCATCACTCATAGTGTCCATACCGAACATTAAAACTGCAAAGCCAAGTAAGATAGAACCGATATCTTTCTTTTTGTTATCCTTGAGAAAGGCATACATAACAATACCGATTGCGGCAAGAATAGGAGAGAAAGATGTAGGTTTTAACATCTGAATAAAGAATCCGTCACCCTGAATGCCAGAAAGGCTTAAAATCCAAGATGTGACAGTAGTACCTACGTTAGCACCCATAATAATGCCGATTGCCTGACGTAAACTCATAATACCAGAGTTTACAAAGCCAACAACCATAACAGTTGTAGCTGATGAAGACTGAATTACAGCAGTAACTGCAAGACCTAGCACAAAGCCTTTTAGTGGGCTAGAAGTCAGTCTTTCAAGAATAGTTTTTAGCTTGTTGCCTGCACTTTTTTCCAGTCCTTCGCCCATGACACTCATGCCGAAAAGGAACATTGCAAGACCGCCGAGCAGGGATAGCACATTAAAAATATCCATACCTCTTAATCCTTTACTTTTTACAATATTTTTATTTTTGCTACATATAATATTATTATAACATGTGTATAGTCTGTGCCAAGTTGTTTTTATGTAAAATATGAGTAAAGTTTTACATAGATTTTTCAACAATTTATGGATATATAAAATTTGTCAAGCATTAAAAAACATTCCTCTTAAAAAATTAAGAGGAATGTTCTGTTATAATTTTGCAAATTTTCCTTGGAAACTATCACGTCTTAAAAGCTCTTTATCAATGGTATTTAAGACTTCACGTTTTTTTGCAGTCCAAAGAGGAGCAAGAAGTTTATCTCTGGGTGCATCGCCGGTTAAACGACCAATAACAATATTATTAGGCAAAACCTCAAGTTGATTACATACAATATCTATATATTCATCTTTGCCCAGTGCAAAATGTTGATATTTTTCAGCAAAACTTGTGTTTTTTAGAAAATAAAGTGTGTGAATTTTAACACCACTAATTTTCATTTGTCCTGTAACCTTAGCAGATTCTAACATCATATCATCTGTTTCATAAGGTAAGCCGTTTAAAAGGTGAGTCCAAACGGGTATATTTACATTATTTAATAAGTTAACTGCCTTTTCAAAGTCTGAAAAATATTCACAGCGGTTCATAAGTTTATTTGTTTTATCATGAATAGTTTGCAAACCAAGTTCTATTGTTATATCGGTTTTTTGTGCAAACTCGGCGAGCAAGTCGCAAATTTTAGAATTTATGCAATCGGCTCTTGTTGCAATTACTAAACCACACACATTAGGTAAATTTAAACATTTGCTGTAAATAGTTTTTAATCTGCTTATATCGCCATAAGTTCCAGAAAAAGACTGCAAATAAGCTAAATATTTGGCATCTTTCCATTTAGACAGCTTTTCTATACCTGCATTAAACTGGATTTCAAGTGATTTTTCTGGAAATTCAATTTGTTCACCGCTGCCATCTTCCGAGCAGAAAAGACAACCGCCAAAAGACAGCGTTCCATCACGATTAGGGCAAGTGAAACCGCCATTTAATGGCACTTTGGCTACTTTACAGCCATATTTGTGCTTTAAATAATAAGAATATGAATGATAACGCTTGTTATCATCAGAATAAGGAAACGGGTTCATTTTTTATTCTGGCTTTCTAACAGGTCTGCGTCTGTCCATGAATTGTGGCAATCTGCGGCGTGCCTCAAGTCTGTAAATTCTAAAGCCTTGAGAGGAGAATTTTTCTTCATATTCGGTCATAATATTATCTTTTGCAAGCTCAGAGTTATGCAAATCAAGAGAAATATTCTGAACTAGCCAACCATATTCACAGATAGAGGAGATAGACCACTCAAATAAACGCTGATTATCGGTTTTAAAACATAAATCACCAGTTTCACGCAGAATATTATTATAAACATCGAGATAATCTGCATGTGTTAAACGACGTCTGCGCTGTCTATTAGGTGGCCATGGGTCGGAAAAGTTAAGATAAATTCTGTCTACTTCTTCATGTTCAAACACATCGCCAAGCTCAGCGGCATCAAAGCTCATAAACTTTAAGTTGGAAAGCTCAAGTTCTCTGGCTTTTTCGGTAGCCATAATTAAAGCACCTTCTTCACGTTCAACCGCTACAAAGTTAATATCAGGGTGACGTTTTGCCATTTCCATAATAAATCTGCCTTTTCCACAGCCAATTTCCAAATGAATAGGATTTTCATTTGAAAAAACTTCGTGCCATTTGCCTTTTTGCATTTGCGGCTCGGTAATCATTACATTTGCACACGCTGCAAAACGGGTATCTAAATTCTTTTTTTTACGCATTCGCATTTTAAAAATCCTCGCTTTAAATATAAAACCTAACTTTTTATAATATTATAACTGTTTGCACACGCTACAACAAGATTTAATAATATATATTGTGTGTTTTCACAAGATAAAATTTTTGCAAAACGGATACATTTTGCGAATTTGACAAATTAAAGCAAATATTTTATAATGTTATTGTAGTTATTTACGAAAATATTAACTGTGTGGAGGTCGTCTTTATGTTTGAGCGTTCCAGCGGTGTGCTTATGCACATAACATCACTGCCTTCCCCATATGGTATTGGCACACTGGGGCAGGCTGCATTTGATTTTATTGATTTTCTAAAAGAGGCAGGGCAAAGATATTGGCAAGTGTTACCCCTTGGTCATACTGGTTTTGGTGATTCACCTTATCAGTGTTTTTCTACCATTGCGGGTAATTATCTGCTTATAGATTTGGATTTGCTTGTAGAAGATGGACTTTTAACTGAAGAAGAAGTTTTAGAGCATAAACAGGAAAATCCAGATAAAGTTGATTATGCACCACTCAGAAAAAGCAGAATGGAGCTTTTCAAAAAAGCATTTGCAAGAGTAGATGTAGATATGCGTCAACAAATAGACATTTTCCGCAGACGTAATGATGAGTGGATAGAAGATTACACTCTTTTTATGGCGCTCAAGGAAGAAAAATTTGATGATGCACCACTTTGGCTATGGAGTGATAAAAAAATTCGCAGTAGAGATGCCGAAGCGTTAAAAGTCGTGCGTGAACAGTTAAAGGAAGAAATAGACTTTAGAGTATTTCTTCAGTATGTATTCTTTACACAGTGGAAGGCTGTGCATAGTTATGCCAATAAAAATGGTGTGCAGATAATTGGTGATATACCTATTTATGTTTCACCAGATTCTGCTGATGTTTGGCAGCACCCAGAGCTTTTCCAAGTCAAAATGGATTATACACCAAGAAAGGTTGCAGGAGTTCCACCAGATTATTATTCTGCAACAGGTCAGCTATGGGGAAATCCAGTTTATGATTGGAAAACCCATGAAGCTGAAAACTACCATTGGTGGGTATGGCGTGTAAGACGCAA
>CALWMO010000021.1 GCA_944381965.1 uncultured Butyricicoccus sp. | reverse complement strand
TAAAAAGCCGAATGGACACAAAAAACAATGTGTTAGCCCAGACGGTCGGCATATACAGCAGTCATACTCCATGTGGTAAACCCCACAAATCCGTCAGTCATATGACCCGTTCACTGCTAATATGATATAAAAAGAATAAGTTTTTGTCAACACATTAAAATAAAACAAGAAATTTTTCAGCACTAGATACAAATAGTATACTTATTTAATATATATAAATTAAGCAACTCTCATAAAAGAAGAAATGCCACCAGATATAGTATATAATCTGGTGGAGTATTCGCATATAATGTGTTTAAACTTTGGATTTGACCATAGGTTGATGAGAAGGAAGGTATAACTTATTTATTTCTGGTACAGCTTCTAGGAAACATTTAAGTAAATCAGGGTTAAAAACACCACATTGACCATCTATAATCATTTCGATTGCGGTACGAGAATCCACAGCATCTTTATAAACACGTTTGCTTATAAGTGCATCATATACATCAGCTATTGAAACGACTTGTGACCAGATAGATATTTCATCGCCTTTAAGTCCATCAGGATAGCCATTGCCGTCCCAACGTTCATGATGATGGCGAGTTATATCAAGAGCATAAGGGTACGCTTTTAAGCGATGCATTTGAGGTATGCTTTCAAGCAGCTCATAACCTTTAATGGCATGTGTTTTCATTACTACAAATTCTTCTTCTGTAAGCTTTACAGGCTTGTTAAGTATAGAATCTGGTATAGATATTTTACCCACATCATGCATTATAGCAGCCATAGAAATAGCATCTATTTCGCTTTGAGATACACCTTCACCTAGAGCGGTATGACGGAGTAAATAATATGTTATATCATGAATACGTCTTACATGGTCACCAGACATAATACTTCTAAATTCGATTGCAGTAGCTAGACATTCTACTATACCATAGTTTAAATCTATGATAGTACGAGATTGTGACTCGAGTTTATCTGTTTGAAGAGAGATAACATGCCTTAGTTGTTTTTTTGTTTGGAACAACTCTACTATTGAATTTACACGTTTTTTTACTACAAAAGGAACAAAAGGTTTACTGATAACATCCATAACGCCTAAATCATAAGCGTTTCGAGTTGTGTTGCTTCTCGACTCAGAAGTTATTAAGAAAATAGGTATTTGATGTGGAATAGCAAGTGCATGAAGTTTACGCAGAACATCAATACCATTCATTCGAGGCATCATAACATCTAGTAAGATAGCACATATGTTAGACGAAAGTTCAGTTATTTTAAGAAGACCTTCAACTCCATCGAAAGCATGTTCAATTTTATAAGTATCTTCAAAAAGAGATTTTAAAATAGTATGAATAACAGGACTATCATCTATTATTAAAACAGTTGCTGGAGCCGTATTGAATGGATTTGAAGCCGGCATTAAGCAACACCCCCCCTAGGTTAAGAACATAATTACCATATAAGTATATCATCAACTAAAGCTAAAAGTAAAGTAAAAGCTGTATATAATATGTATGGCTTTATAAAACGGATTGGTGTTCTAGTTTGGAAAGCTTTTTCATTTCAGGGATTATAAAACGAGATACTATAAAAGCACTAGTAATATCGGCTATAGGTGCAGAAAAAAGAATGCCTTTTAGTCCGAAGAATATAGGCAAAATAATAATAAGAGGTACAAGAAGTGAGAGCTGACGAAGGGTAGAAAGCAAAGCTGCTTTTAAAGGTTGACCAGTTGCTTGAAAGTAATTACATGATACAATTTGAAATCCTGCACAGAAAGTACCAAATAAATATATATTCATGCAGTTTACAGCGAAATTTGTAAATTCAATGCTTTCTTTACCAAATAGGCTGATTATGTTTTTAGGGAATATATTACATATAATCCAGCAAATCATTACAAGTATAGTCGCAAGTGAAATTGCTGATAAATAAGTTTTACGAATACGCATATATTTCTTAGCACCTTTGTTAAAGCCCAAAATAGGCTGTGCACCCATACCAACACCAACTGCAAGTGATGTCATAATAGTGGAAATTTTCATAACAATACCCATTGCACTAAGAGCAACATCACCACCAATAGATGAAAGATTGCCATAATGCATAAGTGAGTTATTCATAACAATTTGCATTATACAAATAGCACCTTGAGTTATGCCAGAAGAAAATCCCAGAGATAAGAAATTTTTTATAACAGAAAAATCCAGATTTAGATATTGTTTTTCAAACTTTAAATGTCTAGGATTTTTTCTGCTTTCTTTTGCAAAATAAGATGTTAAAACTATTGCAGATATAATCTGTGATGTTATAGTTGCAATAGCAGCACCTTTAACGCCCCAATTAAAAATAAAAATATAAATAGGGTCTAAAATAGTGTTAAGTCCTGCACCGATTAACATACTTATCATGGCAAGCTTAGGATTTCCATCGGTTCGGGCAAGATTAGAAAGTGAAATAGATACAAGGTTAAAAGGAGTACCCAAAAGAATTATAAAAGTATAGTCGTATGAATAATCCATAATAACAGCATCTTTTGCACCGAAAAGCCAAAGTAAAGGTTTTAAGAATAATATGCCTAAAATCATTATTATAATGCCAAGTATAAAAGAAAAAACAAACGCATTACTTAAACATTTTTTTGCGAGCTTGTCATTTCCTTCACCTAAGCGGATTGCAGCAAAGGCACTACTGCCTGCACCAGTCATATTACCGAATGCGAGTAGTATGACCATAATTGGAAACGCAACTGTTGTAGCTGCATTTCCTCGGTAACCAACACCTTGACCTATGAAAATTTGGTCGACTATATTGTAAATAGAATTTATTAAGCACGAAATAATAGCTGGCACAGAAAACTGTGTCAGCAATTTGCCAATAGGTTCATATCCTAACGGATTTTCTGTATTACTCACTTTTTTCACCTTTTTCAGATATTATTTTTTGAATTACACTTGAAGAAGTATTAGCTACATCATCGAGAGTATTAAATAGAGTTAAACGTTCATTTTCGTCCAAATCTTTTAGAATGGAGTTAATCCATTCATTTCTAACCTCATATAGTTTTTCTATAACAGGTAAAGCTTTGTCGGTAGTGTTAAGATGTCTAACACGTTTATCATTTTGGTCTGTTGTAACGGTTACATAACCTTCTTCGGTGAGTTTCTGCACAGCCTTTGTAACAGTACCTTTGTCAAATGAGCCAAGACGTGATAAATCAAGCATGGTTATATCTTTGTTTTCGTATATTCTTAAAAGGAAAAACTGTTGACCACTGCCTATTCCATCTTCTTCAAGCATTAGGTCAAAATATCTGTTGGTATTTCTTTGAAGTATAGAAATAAACTTTAAAATTGTAACATGTTCTCTGTTCATATATATCCTCCTAAAATCATATTTTTTAATAATTAATTATACGATAATTAAAATTGAAAGGTCAATCACAAAAATATACAAACTAAAAAATAAGTGCTGCTATAAAACAGCACTTAAACTTAATAAGATGGGTCTAATACTCGATGCTTTGCTGGATTTTCTTGTAAGATTTTAGGGAATAGGCTTTCAAAATCAAAGTTTTCGATTATATTCTTGAAAAAAGTATGCATGTATATTATAGCGGACTTATCAACACCATCATATGTTGCCATATATTCTGTCATTTTTTTATTTATGTCTGGAGAAAAATGAACTTCATCAATATAATTATTAAGGTCAAGAATATAAATTTCTGGTGAAAAACAATAATATTTGACATTTTCATATGGTGTTAAATCGGTAACAAGCCTGTCAAATAGCTTTAAAACAGCTGGATAAGTGCCGTCACGAGTTATTCTGTCCCAATAAAGCACCGAATAAGGGGGAGTGAATAAATAAAATTCAGTT
Organism: uncultured Butyricicoccus sp.; assembly: GCA_944381965.1. Taxonomy (GTDB): domain Bacteria; phylum Bacillota; class Clostridia; order Oscillospirales; family Butyricicoccaceae; genus Butyricicoccus_B. The sequence continues at coordinate 12,475 of CALWMO010000021.1, read as the reverse complement.
TCTGGATAAGCTTTTATATAACTTATTATTTTATCCAGATTTTCATTTACAATATCATCATAAGCATCTTCAGAAATAATTGTTTCACTCCACTGGGGGCGAACATATCCCCATAATGCTTGTGAAGAACCAAATTCATATTCGCTATCCCAAGTAAAAGCATCATCTATTGAAGCATCTTCACCTTTAATTGTAGCAAGCACGCTTTCACCGCACATCTCAACCAAAACATCTTTATTTAAAATATATTTGCCATAATCTAAAACCGAATTATTATATAAATAATCAGGCATAGGAGTAGATTCTGCATCATATTCACTCATAAGAATTTTTGGGTCTAGACTCCAAAAAACACGCTCTATATTTGGATTTTGCTCAAAAGCATATGATAAAGCGGTATCAAAGTCGGATAAACAACCCCCTGGGTAGGAAAGTTTTAATGTTTTTCCGCCAAATAATTCATCAAACCATGAAACTCTAAAATTTGATGTTACAGATGAGCCTATAATAACATTGTCAAATTCAGAATGTTTAATCATACCTGAATTTTGATATCTTTCATTTGAGTATACAGCTTTTATACCTGCAAATGGCATATGATACTGAAAAGCAGGGTCTATAACAATAATAGTTATTATACAAAGTAAAATAAGAGAGAAAACACCAAAAAGCAGATGTTTTAAATATTTGCGGTAAGACGTAAAACCACCTCCTATTAAAAGTTAAAGTATAAGAAAGTGCTTATACCTGAGAGTGATATAATAGACCAGAATAAAACAAAAATGGTTAAATAACAAAGTTTTGTTGTAGGTTTAAAGTTTTGTATTTTTCGCTGCATATTCTCTGGTAAAATTGCACCTAAGCATGCCAAAACTAAAAATACAACACATGCAAGCGTTGCAAAAAGTGAATCATCAATAGGCATAAACAACCTAAATATTTTAACTTCTGTTGTGAGGAAATTCTGTGAAATCTCACTTATAATAAAGTCAAAACCACTTGTAAGTCTGGAAAATAAATTAAAAGCTGATTTTATATCTGGAGCTCTAAAGAAAACCCAACATATATTTACATAAATAAAGGTTAAAAGCCAAGCTAATGGATAAGGTAAATGTTTATCGGTTTTAGCAGAAATTAAGCGGGAGATAACCATAGCTATTCCATGCAGAAAACCCCAAAATATAAACGTCCAAGCAGCACCATGCCATAAGCCAGAAACTAAAAAGATAATAAGAGTGTTTAAACAGGTTCTTTTAAGTCCATGACGACTGCCACCGAGTGGAATATATAAGTAGCGGGTGAAAAATCTGGTCATAGTCATATGCCAGCGTTTCCAGAAATCGCTTATATTTCGTGCTTTATAAGGTGAGTCAAAGTTTATAGGCAGATTGATATTAAAACAAAGGGCTATACCAGAAGCCATATCGCTATAACCTGCAAAATCAAAGTAAAGCTGTAAAGTATAAGATAAAATTACGACTAAAGCAGATGATGCATTTAATAAACCTATATTTGACCAGCCAGCATTTACAGCAGCACCAAGAGTGTCAGCCACGACAACCTTTTTAAATAAACCAAAGGAAAAAGCTGTTAAACCTCTTGCAATATTATAGGCTGATGGTTTAAAATTCTTTTCTTTTCTGAGCTGTGGAATAATTTCCGAATGAAAGGCGATAGGGCCACTTGTGACATATGGGAAAAATGATGCAAAAAGTGCATATTCACTGATTGAGTAATCATCAGCATTGTTATTTTTGCAGTCAATAAGATATGAAATTTGTTGGAAAGTGAAAAAACTAATTCCAAGCGGTAAAATTAAACTAATAGGTGTATAACTTTGACCGAAAACAAAGGATATGTTTTCCATAAAGAAGTTTAGATATTTAAATACACCTAAAACAGCAAGGTTTAATAAAATACCAATAACACATAATAATTTTTTATGCGTTTCTGTTTTTAAGATTTGTTTTCCAAGATAGAAGTTTACCAAAATACTAACAATTAGCACAGGTAAAGAACGGATATCATTTGCAGCATAAAACCAAAGTGATATTAAAAACAAAAAGTATTTTGCAAGCTGAGGTTTTTTAAATCTTTGCAAAGTAAAATATCCGATTACACTTAAAGGGAAAAACAAAAAAATAAAGAAATGGGAGTTAAATAACATAAGCGAAATACTCCATATTTAAAGAATATACAAAAATATTCTAACATATCAGATATTTAAAAACAATAAAAAAAGCAGATACAAGTATCTGCTTAAATAAAACTATTTAAAATCTGACGAATAATGCACAACACAAGTAAATGAGCCGGATAAAATATATAAAACCAATATTTATTATACTTAATTTTAGCATATTCATAGTGTTTTATAAAAAATATTGATGCTGATGCAATTAAGAGTGTAAGTACAAAGTCTAAAAAAATTGTAAAATGTTCTGACCATTGAAAGTCAAAGCCAGTCCAACCACAATATAAGAAATAAAGTACAAATAAAAATAAAAATGTCCAAATAGCTTGCTTTTTACGGTCATCTAATAAGTATAAGCCTAAAATAAACGGCAAACCAAATTGCCAATATTCCATTTGAAACAGTAAAGTAACAAAATATATCAAACATACAGACAGAGTATATAGTATGTATTTAATATAATCTTTTATGTTTTTACTGCTTATAAATTTAATAATTCCAATGCACAACACACCAAAAGCAAGTGTAAATATAACATTAAGGTCATCATTGATACTTTGTTCATGTGCCCATGCAAAAATAGGCTGAGAAATAAAAGCAGCAATAAGTAAACGGAAAAAATAAGTTTTTATATTTTTAGTATATTTACAGCCCTCTGCAAGCTGAAAACAGAATATAGGAAAGGCTATTCGACCAATAGCATATAGAATGTCAAAGCTAAAGAAAAAATTTGATAATTGAAACCCAGATAAACGGTATATTGGAGAATTTAAAAGATTGCCTATATGGTCTAAAAGCATACAAAAACAGGCTATAAGTTTTAAATCCATCGTGTTAAAAGAAAATTTTTTAATCATATTAACCCCTCACGCTTATATAAAAGCAGATGCCCGAAGGCATCTGCTTTTTATAGTTACTGATTACCTAAAACAATATTTACTAAAAGCTCTAGAGGGAATTTGCCATCAGGGTAAACAAGGTTTGATTGAGTATTGTTTTTAAAATTAACCTGTATGCTGAATGGGTAACGATTACCAAACTTAAAAACAGGGTGTGTGCTGTTACTAACTTCATCAAGCATAGCATTTTCAAGTATTTTTGACATAATATTCACATCATCTATATGTACTGTACGACCTTCAGAGTCATCAGTAAATAAAGCTTCAATTTTTTGACGTGTTTCAGCTGATAATTTATCAGATGTTATTATATCATAAATAGATATGTCCATACTAGCAACATTATCCACAGTAAGAGGTTCTGGTGTCACATCAGCATATTCATCTATAAGTGCAAGTGTTTTAGTATATGTTGAATATACAGGCACATATTGAATGGAACTACCAGTTGAATAACCTTCTTCGCTGTCAATATATCTTACATCTATATCCAGTCTTAAAACAGGAATTTCAGTTTGAGCCTGTTCCTTTGTAAGAGTTAGGCTTTCTTCTCTAAGAGTTTTAATAATTTCGGTTGCTTTGTTTTTGTCTATAACAGTGCCTGAAATATCACTTGAGGTTGCTGCCTGAGTACGAATATCAATTTCAGCCCCTATAAGTTTATCAATAGGGAAATCAAATATAGAATTGCTTTGGTTCTTTACAAATTCTTCTGTGAAAATAATATCATCTAAATAACCAATATATTCATCAGTAACAGGAACATAATATCTTCTTGACATTTTCTTGCCATTTTTAAGTGTATAGTATATATCTATAGAGTCATTATTATATGGTTCACTACTTGTAATATCCATGTTTGCAACATAATCTTCATTATACATAACATTGTCAAGATTATTAACACCATACTCAGCGAGCTTTAAAATAGTTGAAATATTTTTGGCATCTGTTAAATCATTAAAAGTGTTTAAATAGCCATTATATCCACCATTTGGATAAGAAACATTGAAAGAAACACCACTTATATTTGCCTCATTAGGTATTTTTTTATCGTAACTTATAATATCAGCCTTTAAAAATGCCAAAAGTCCGAAAGCAACTACTAAAAGTGCAATCATAGTTTTCCAGTTTTTCAATAGTGAGCGAATATCAAAGTTATAAAGTGCTTCAAAAACTGCGTGTGCAAGTATAACACCGAAGAAAATACCAATATAACGCCATGAATAACCAGAAATCGCCATGAATAAAAACATAAAGCCATATCCACACATTAAAGTAAGATAACATTTAAGTGGAGATTTAGTTTTATAGAATGAAAGAGCAGAGCCTGCACGTTCGCTTTTACGAATGGTAAATAACACTTTGTTTAAAACAAAAAGTACAATAGATACAATAAATGTAGCTGCAAGCATATCTATTGTTCTAATATTATTGCTATTGTCAAAATAGGAGGCAATAGGGAAAACATTAGATGCAATATAGGATAAAGTGCTGCTTGAAATATATGTGTCTAATGCAAGTCTGCATAAGCCATCAATTACAAGAGCAGTAACAGGTATAGCAAAATTAAGAATTGCATATATACAAGCAGATATAAAAGTATTACCTGATAAAATCACCGCAAGTATAGCAAGTGAATAAAATAATAAGAAATATACAATATTTACTGCAAGGGTTTTAAAAATTAAGCCTGCGGTTATATAAAGACCAGCACCTACGGCAACAGCACAGACAACAGCAGCAAAATACATAATCACATAAAATGGGATAACTGACATAAAACCAGTTAAGTAAAGTTGCACAAATAAATTTCCACGGCTTATAGGCAGTGAATGGAAGAAATCCACTTGTTTTCCGCTGTGTAAATATCTAAATAGCATAAATGCAGCTAAGCTTGCCATTATGATGATACCTAATTTAGCACCAGGGTACATGTCAGAGAGTAATTGTTCAGATGCAATAGATGAGATATAATCTTTTACTTCTGACTCTGGAAGATGAGTTCTCATAGATATTTGATTTTGTAGCATCATTAGCGTGAAAAGAGGCAAAGCAAAGAAAAATCCTACACCAGAAAGCACTGGTAAAATTAAATTTCTTCTGATTAGCTCACGCTGTAACTTAAAGAAGGAGCGATTTGATGTCATAACCGATTACCTCCGTTTCACTGATAAAGATTTCTTCTAGGGATAGTGGTAAAAGTTCAAAGAAAGTAGGTTCAGTTTGTGATATTGCATTTTGAACTTCGTCACGAGTACCACGAACAGTTAAGGTGTAAAGTGAACCTCTGCGGTCTTTATGTATAATATCAAGACCTGAAAGACTGCTTTCTGGAAATGGTTTATTCCAAATTACTTGTACCTTATGAATACCAAGTTTCATATCATCAAGGTCACGAGAGAATAAAATGCCGCCTCTATGCAGTAAACCAATATGGTCGCAAATATCCTCAAGTTCTCTTAGGTTATGGCTTGCAATAATAGGTGTTATACCACGCTCTGCGATATCTTCTGCAAAAAGAGATTTAACCGCTTGACGTGCTACTGGGTCAAGTCCGTCAAATGTTTCATCACAGAAAAGATATTCAGCACCAGAACAAAGTCCCATAATAACAGAAACCTGTTTTTTCATACCCTTTGAAAAAGTGCGTATTTTGCGTTTTTCGTCGAGCTCAAATGCATTCATCAGTTTTTTATAACGCTCTTTATCAAATGAAGGATAATAAAGACTGTAATGCTTTTGAAGTTCAAGCGGAGTTATACCAGAAAAGAAAAACTGTTCATCTGAAATATAAAAACAGCGGTTTTTAAGTGGTACATTTTCGAAAATTTCTTCATCATCAATGGTGATACTTCCTTCATCTGGTTTTAAAATACCAGAAAGCATACGAAGGAAGGTAGATTTACCCGCACCATTTGAGCCAATAAGACCAAATACAGAACCTGTTTGAATTTCTGCACTTACATGGTCTACTGCACAGAGTGAATCAAAGTATTTCGTTGCATTTGTAGAACAAATCATGATTTAATCCTCCTTTTTCCCGTTTATCCATGATACAATTTGAGTATCAGTTGCCCCGAGTTCTCTTGCTGATTGTGCAAGAGTTTTAATTTGTTTGCATATTTCATCAATATGTTTATTTTTTATGCCTTGGCAATCGCTCGAAATAAAGCTTCCTCGACCTTTAACCGAATAAACTATATTTCTGCTTTCAAGCTCTGCATATGCTCTTTGAATTGTGTTAGGGTTTATTGAAAGCTCCATTGCAAGTTGTCTAACACTTGGGAGCTGGTCATTGGGTTGATAAATGCCATGCATTGCCATCTCTTCAATACCGTCAGCGACCTGTTCGTAAATTGGTCTTGAATCTCTAAAATCTATGCGTAGCATGAAAATCCTCCTTTCAGTGTTGTATTAGCTGTACTAATATATCTAGTACAGTTAGTATACACCTTTGATGCATTGTATGTCAAGATGTAAAAATAATAATTGTTTAATACTATATATTATGATAAAATATATAAAAATATATGAATATATTGCGGGTTTTATCACTTGGAGGTTATAAAAATGGTGCATTTAGGTAATGACTGGGACGATATATTAAAAGATGAATTTGAAAGCGAATACTATAAAAAAATCAGATATTGGCTTAAAAAAGAATATGACGAGCAAACAATTTTTCCACCTATGGACGATATTTTCAATGCTTTAAAATACACACCATATCAAGATGTAAAAGCGGTTATGTTAGGACAAGACCCATATCATGGTTTAGGTCAGGCACATGGATTATGTTTTTCTGTTAAGGAAGGCGTGGCTATTCCACCATCACTTAGAAATATTTTTACAGAAATTCAAAATGAGCTTGGAATTACTCCGCCACAAAATGGTACACTCACCAAATGGGCAAAACAGGGTATTTTAATGTTAAACACCGTGCTTACGGTAAGAGAGGGTCATGCAAATAGTCATAAAAACATAGGCTGGACTACTTTTACAGATAATATTATTAAAAAATTAAATGAGCATGAAAAGCCTATTGTTTTCTTTTTATGGGGCAAAAACGCAAGGGATAAAAAGAAGTTTATAACAAATCCTAATCATTTGATTTTAGAAACTGTACATCCTTCACCACTTTCAGCATATAACGGATTTTTTGGCTGTGGGCATTTTGTAAAATGTAATGAATTTTTGCAGTCACAAGGTTTACAGCCTATTAACTGGGATTTAAAAGAATAAAAAAACAAGGTCTGGATTTATCCAGACCTTTTATGATTTATAATCTTCAGTCATTGCTTTAAGCAGCACTTGATATATTTTTTCTGCATTATTTTTAAATGTTTTGCGTAAAATATCCGCTTGACCTTGGCTTACAACATGCATTTGTATAGAAAATACATCTTCCATTGTCATATTAACAAGTAAGTCGTTATCTTCTAGTTTTTTAACCGATGTTGTAACTGCTGCATCTCGTCTGAGTTTTTGCACAACTCTGAGTGCAGATTGTTCAGCGGCGTCTCTTACAGTATATGGCAGATGATTTTTGAAAAGCTCCATTGTTTCTTTGCCTTTTTCGGTTATTTCAAAAAGCTCATTATTTAATTTATTCATATGACCAGTATTTATAAGCTCATCAAAAGCTTCTTTAAGCTCAAAATAACCAAAACCATCATCACACCATGTACACAAATCAACAATAGTTTCTAAATCTACTGCAAAAGGCAAAAATCCCGTTGCATAAAGAATTAAAAACTTAATTTCCTCTTTAGTTTTAATAAATCCATGTCGTGCCATAGTGAGAATACCTCCGAATTAGGGGCTTTTTTATGCTACGAACCAATTATAACATAAAGTGAGTCTTTTTTCAGCAAAAAATTATTACAAAAATAAGATTGTAACGTAAATTTAAAAAGGTTATAATAAAATAAAAAAACTGGAGGTTAAATCGCTTGAAGCAAATTAAAATAAGACCAGCTACTTTGTCTGATGCAACCCAAATGCTAGATATATATGCACCATATGTAAAACATACAACTGTGTCATCAGAATATGATGTGCCTTCAATAGAAGAGTTTTGCAGAAGAATAAACACTTATACTGAAAAACTTCCTTGGCTTGTATGCGAAATAGATGGAAAAATAGCAGGTTATACATATGCTGCACCACATAGAACAAGAGCTGCATATGGGTGGTCGGTTGAAACCTCAATTTATGTATCTCAAGAATTTCACCGTCATGGTGTGGCTAGTGCTTTATATTCGGCTATTTTTGAAATTCTACATATGCAGGGATACTATAACATATATGTAGGCATAACTTCACCGAATGAAAGAAGTATGAAATTTCATAAATCTATGGGATTTTTGATTTCGGGTGCATATCAAAATAGTATGTATAAATTCGGTCAATGGCGTGATGTCTTATGGATGGGTAAAGAGCTTAGAGCACATGAAACAGCACCTCAGCCAACTATACCATTTAAAGATATAGAAAATACATCAATTTGTGATAGAATATTTAAATCAGCAGTAGCGAAAATACATGAAAAAGTGGAGATAAATAATGGGTGATACTACACATAAAGACCATAGGGCAAGAATGAAAGAACGTTTGTTAAAACATGGTTTGGAGTCTTTCCATGACCATGAAGTGCTTGAAGTTTTGCTTTATTTTTCTGTTCCAAGAATTGATACTAACCCTATTGCACATGAACTTATGGATAAATTCGGCAGCCTTCATGCTGTTATAGAGGCAAGTCCAGAGGCACTGAGGGAAGTAAAGGGTATAGGTGAAAATTCTATTGCACTGATTACATTTTTTCGTCAGTTTATGGCTAGATATGCAACTGATAAGGAAGAATATGACCTTAAATTTGCTGCAATGGATACATCAGAGAAAATCGGCAGATATTTAAAACCTCGTTTTATAGATAAAAATGAAGAACATCTTGTTGCTATGGCTACGGACATAAAAGGTAAAGTGCTTGGGGTAGAGGAAATAAGCAAGGGAAGTATAAGAACTACTAATATAAATATAAGAAAGCTGGTTGAATTTGCTTTAAAATACAATGCATCAGGTATAATTTTAGCACATAATCACCCAGGGGGATTAGCTATTCCATCAGATGAGGACTTAAATGCAACCAGAATAATTCAAGAGGCACTTATGCCAATGGATATAGTTGTAAGAGACCATATAATTATAGCTGGTAACGATTTTGTGTCCTTAAAAGATAGCAATATGATGCAATATGTGAGTATTTTACAATCAGATGTTCATAGAAGACATATGTTATATAAAAAACCATCTCAAAAATGTGCATCTAACATACTTGATATAAATAAAAAAGAACCATAAAAGCTGTAGTTTTAAACTATAGCTTTTTTGTGCATTTTAATAAGAACAAACGTTCTATTTTTGCTATACTTTTTTTATATATGATGGTATAATTTTTGGTGAAATAGTGGCAAATTATATACCGGAGGTGAAAATAAAATGGAATTTAAAGTTAAAAGTCCTTATAAAATGGCAGGTGACCAACCAGAGGCAGTTGAAAAACTTGCAAATGGCTTTTTAAACGGTATAGATGAACAGGTTTTACTTGGTGTTACTGGCTCTGGTAAGACCTTCACAATGGCAAATATCATAGAAAGAGTGCAAAAACCTACACTTGTACTTGCTCATAATAAAACACTTGCCGCTCAGCTTTGTTCAGAGCTTCGTGAGTTTTTCCCAGATAATGCGGTTGAATACTTTGTAAGTTATTATGATTATTATCAGCCTGAGGCTTATATTGCGTCAACTGACACCTATATAGAAAAAGACTCAGCTATAAATGAAGAAATAGACAGGCTCAGACACTCGGCAACCGCTGTTTTAAGTGAAAGAGAAGATGTTATTATTGTTGCATCTGTTTCCTGTATATATTCGCTTGGTGACCCTATTGACTATAAAAATATGGTTATTTCACTTCGTCCGAATATGGAAAAAAATCGAGATGATTTAATTAAAAAGCTTATAGAGCTTCAATATGAACGAAATGATGTAGCTTTTGAACGAAACCGTTTTAGAGTGCGTGGTGATACAGTGGAAATATGGCCTGTTTATTCAGATAACGATTGTGTTAGAATTGAATTTTTCGGTGATGAAATAGACCGAATAAGCAGAATTGACCCACTTACAGGCAAAGCGATAAAAGAGCTTTCACATATAGCGATTTTTCCAGCAAGTCACTATGTTACAAGCAGAGAGAAACTGCAAGTCGCAATAAAAGAACTGGAAAGAGAACTTGATGCACAGGTTGAGTATTTTAATTCTCAAGGCAAACTTGTAGAGGCTCAGCGTATTGCACAGCGTACACGTTACGATATAGAAATGTTACAGGAAATAGGTTTTTGTTCTGGTATTGAAAACTATTCCAGAGTGCTTTCGGGCAGAGAGGCTGGTTCTTCGCCTTATACACTCATAGATTATTTTCCAGACGATTTTCTGTTAATAGTAGATGAAAGCCATGTAATGCTCCCACAGGTTAGAGCTATGTATCACGGTGATAGAGCTAGAAAAGAGTCGCTTGTACAAAATGGTTTTAGACTTCCATCGGCTATGGATAACAGACCGCTTAATTTTGATGAATTTAATGAGCGTTTAAATCAAGTTTTATATGTATCTGCTACGCCCGCTCAGTATGAAAAAGAACGCTCAGGTCAAATTGTAGAGCAGGTTATAAGACCAACAGGTTTATTAGACCCTATAATTTCTGTTAGACCAGTTGAAGGTCAGCTTGATGATTTATTATCTGAAATTAACAAACGTATAGAGCTTAAAGAGCGTGTGCTAGTTACTACTCTTACTAAAAAAATGGCAGAAGATTTAACCGCATATTTAGAAGGCGTAGGAATAAAAGTGCGTTATATGCACCATGATGTTAAAACCATTGAGAGAATGGAGCTTATAAGAGATTTACGTCTTGGGGTTTATGACGTTTTAGTAGGTATTAACCTTTTAAGAGAAGGTCTTGATTTGCCAGAAGTTTCTCTTGTTGCTATTTTAGACGCAGATAAAGAGGGCTTTTTACGCTCAGAAACCTCACTTATTCAGACAATAGGCAGAGCTGCACGAAATGAAAATGGTATGGTTATAATGTATGCAGATAGTGAAACACCATCTATGCACAGAGCGATAACCGAAACCAAACGAAGAAGAAAACTTCAGCAGGAATTTAATGAAAAGCATGGCATAACACCAAAGACTGTTAAAAAAAGTATTAAGGATATTATCGAAATATCCAGTGAGAGTAAAGTGCCTACAAAGAAACTTACTAAAACACAAAAAGAGGCTGAAATTGCTCGTCTTACACGTCAAATGAAAGAGGCTGCAAAGCTGTTAGAATTTGAGCTTGCAGCAGAAATTCGTGACCAGATAAAACAGTTAGAGGGGAAATAATATGAATATAACTGTGATGTGTTTTAGTCCAAATGGTAACACAAAAAATATTGTTTGCACAATAGCAAAGAATATAGATAAAAACTTTAAAACCATAGATTTTACACTTCCACAAGTTAGAGAGTGTGAATATAAATTTTCTAGTGATGATTTAATTTTAATTGGTGTGCCTGTTTATGCGGGGCGAGTGCCTAATGTGCTACTCAAATTCCTAGATAAAATCAAGGGTGAAAATACTCCTTGTGTGCCAGTGGTCGTTTATGGCAACAGAAACTATGATGATGCACTCATAGAGCTAAAAAATATACTTGAAAACAATGGATTTTGTGCTATTGCAGGCGGTACTTTTATTGCTCAGCACGCTTTTTCTAAAATTTTGGCGAAAAATCGCCCAGATAGTGAGGATTTGGCGAAAGCCAGTGATTTTGGAAAGCAAATTTTTGACAAGTTAAACATCAGTCACGAATTTAAACCCGTAAAGGTAAATGGTTTTACACCTATAAGAGAATACTATAAACCAAGGGATAGAGCGGGCAATTTTATAAATATTCTAAAAGTAAAGCCTAAAACTAAATCTGAGCTTTGCAATAACTGCGGAATATGTGTTAATAATTGCCCAATGGGTTCTATATCAAAAGAAAACCCGTCAGAAATTGTAGGTATTTGTATTAAATGCTGTGCCTGTGAGAAAAAATGTCCGACAGGTGCAAAATATTTTGATGATGAGGGATACTTATATCATAAAACCGAATTAGAACTCGAATACACAAGAAGAGCAGAGCCAGAAATTTTTATATAAAAAGGAGTTAATTATGCACGAGCATATTTATGTTAAAGGTGCAAGAGAACATAATCTTAAAAATGTAGATATAAAAATCCCTAGAGATAAACTTGTTGTTTTTACTGGTTTATCTGGTTCGGGTAAATCTTCTCT
>CALWMO010000020.1 GCA_944381965.1 uncultured Butyricicoccus sp. | reverse complement strand
GGCTCTTATGCTATGCTAAAGGGTATTGCTGATTATATGCCATCTCCAGATGAGTCACCAGCTCAGGTGTGTGAGGATGAAAAGGGAGAGCTTATAGAAATTAACTGCTCACCAAATGGCTCTACATGTGCTTATATCTTTAAGACAATAGCTGACCAATACGGCAGATTTTCATACTTTAAGGTTATGTCTGGTACTGTTACCAAGGATATGACTTTAGTTAATAAACGTGCTGATGCAAATGAAAAACTTTCTCATATTTACAGCATTTGTGGCAAAAAGACCAAGGAAGTTGACGAGATTGGTTGTGGCGATATTGGTGCAGTAGCTAAACTTGTTACAACTAAAACAGATGATACACTGTCTATGTCAGTTCGTAAGGTTATATTAGAAGGTGTTGATATTCCTAAGCCTTGTTATACACAGAGTATTGAACCAACATCTAAAAATAATGAGGAAAAAATGTCTACAGGTCTTGCAAAGCTTAGAGATGAAGACCCAAGCTTTGAAACTCATTATGATACCGAAACAAAACAAATGTTAATCTCTGGTGCAGGTGATATTCATCTTGATGTTATTTGCTCTAAGCTTAAAAATAAATTTGGTGTGGAAGTTAAGCTTTCCAAGCCTATTATTCCATATCGTGAAAAAATTCGTAAAAAGGTTTCAGTTGAGGGCAAACATAAGAAGCAATCTGGTGGTCATGGTCAATATGGTCATGTAAAGATGGACTTTGAACCATACGCTGAGGGAGATTATGCATTTACAGAGAAAATATTTGGCGGCTCTGTTCCAAAGAATTTCCACCCAGCAGTAGATAAGGGTATTCGTGAGGCTATGGAGCATGGTGTTCTTGCTGGTTATCCACTTGTTGGATTAAAGGCTACATTGACCGATGGCTCTTATCACGATGTTGACTCTAACGAGCTTTCATTTAAAATGGCTGCAAAACTTGCTTATAAAGCAGGTATTCCACAGGCTTCTCCTGTGCTGTTAGAGCCTATTTGCTCTATGAAGGTTGTTATTCCTGACCAGTATATGGGCGATGTTATCGGCGATTTAAATAAACGCAGAGGTCGCATTATGGGCATGAATCCAGTCGAAGGTGGCTGTCAAGAAATTCTCGCCGAAGTTCCTATGGCTGAAACTTCAGATTACGCTATAACGCTTCGCTCTATGACTCAAGGTCGTGGTGCATTTGAATCCGAATTTGAGCGTTATGATGAAGCTCCTCCAATGGTTCAAGAAAAGGTAATTGCAGATAATAAGGCTAGACTTGAGTCACTTAATAAAGATTAAGACCACTTCTGCTTGTTTGCATTGTAATAAAGAAAAGACACTTCCATTTGGGAGTGTCTTTTCTAATAAAATATTTTAGTTCTAAATATCAAACGTCTTACATATTATTTAATATGCGATACTACGGGAGGACGTTTGATTATGATAGTTTGTGTTACTAAGCTAAATTTAAAAAAAGCAGCTGTTGGTATAGTCATATTAGCAGCAGTTATTCTAGGAGTTTCAACTCTTAGAGGACAAGATGAAATTTTGCAATCGGTAAGCACTGCAAGTGAAGTTTCAGTTGATGAAAAACTGGATACTACACAAAAACAAGTTAGTTTATTAAAAAGTTTTGGAGTAGAAGTTGACGAAAAACCCATAACTCAAACCGAAGTACAAATATCTAATGAGTTTGATGAAACTTATTTAAATTACAATGAGCTTCAAAAACAACAGGGTTTAGACCTTGAAAAATATAAGGGTAAGCGAGCTATGCTTTATGTATACCGAGTTAAAAACGATGAAAGCGGTACTGGAAATGTTACTGCAAGTATAGTCACTTATAAAGATAAGCTCATTGCAGCAGATATTTGTGTTCCAGAACAAGATGGACTTTTACGACCAATTATAAAAAATGAACTTTAGTAGGTACATAAATTATTTTTGAATAATACAAAACAGCAGTTTTATAGTTAATTTATACTATAAAGCTGCTGTTTTTACTTAAAAGAAAAAATCACTAATCATAGCCTAAGATAAAGCTTTTTTTTTGTTTTTTTTGCTATACCTATTGTGCAAATTGCAAAAAAGTGTTACTCTATATTTATCTAGTATGGACGGGAGGAATAAAATGGCAAAGGAGCGTCTTGATAAAGCACTTGCATCTGTTGGATGTGGCAGCCGTAAAGAGGTCGGTTTTATTATAAAGTCAGGCAGAGTTTGTGTAAACGGTCAGACTGTTAAAGACCCTTCATTTCGTGTAACCCCTTCAGAGGACAAGCTAACTTTAGACTCTAAAGACCTTCGCTGGAGAATTGGACGCTATTACATGCTCAATAAACCGCCAGATTTGGTTTCTGCATGTGTGGATAATTTGCATGAAACTGTGCTTTCAGTTTTTCCACAGTCGCAAAGACGTGGGCTTTTTCCAGTAGGCAGACTGGATAAAAATACAGAGGGTTTGCTTATTATAACTGATGATGGTGGTTTTTGTCATGCACTTATGTCCCCAAGACGTCATGTAAGTAAAGTCTATGAGGCTTTAGTTGAGGGAAAACTCGACCTAAATGCACCCGAAAAATTTAAAAAAGGACTTGTACTTGCAGATTCTACAGTATGCCTTCCAGCAGAACTTGTTATTTTGGGCGAGGAAAACGGTTTAACCAGAATAAAAGTAACTCTGCATGAGGGAAAACATCATCAGGTAAAACGTATGGTCGCAGCTGTAGGCGGTCATGTCGAATATTTAAAACGTATTTCAGTAGGTAGTCTGAAACTCGATGAAACACTTAAAATAGGTGAGTATAGAGAACTTACAGATGATGAAGTTAATATGCTGAAAAATGAAGCAAAAGCAAATGATACAAAGAAAAAATGAGTATGTAAAATTTATTTGTAAAAAAAATCAAAAAAACTTAAAAAATATATACAAAAATTAAAAAACTTGTGGTATAATTTTTATAAATGATAGAATAAAGTTTTGACATCTTGTGCAAAATGTCAAATAAAGCTAGGTCCGTCTTTTATATATGATGGGGATTTAAAAGAGGTTTTTTAATAAACTTGAAAGGAAAGGTGACTCAAATGGCCTCCAGATTGTTTCAGTCTATTATTCTTCAAATGAAAGATACTGTCGACCGTACCATTGGTATGATTGATGCTACAGGTTCTGTAATCGCCTGCACTGACTTGCCACGAATCGGAGAAATGCGTGAGGATGCTGTGACCGAGCTAGGATATGTTGGAGATATGGTTCGTTTCGGTGGTTATACTTACCGCACAGTTTCCGATAGGTCAAGCCGTTTTGAATACGCTGTTTTTGTTCAGGGTGAGGACGAGCTTGCTCGCTCTGTATGCTCTATGGCAGCTGTTGCGGTTAATAATATTAAAACTCTTTACGATGAAAAGCATGATAAGGCTACATTTGTTAAAAACATCATCTTAGATAATATTCTGCCAGGTGATATCTATATTAAATCAAGAGAACTGCATTTCGGTAATGATGTTCCAAGAGTTGTTTTCTTAGTTCATCAGCTAGAACGTGCAGACGTTGCAGCTATTGATGTTATAAGCGGTCTGTTCCCAGATAAGCAAAAGGATTTTGTGCTCCATATCAGCGAAAGCGATATTGTTGTTGTTAAGGAAGTTAAGGCAAACAGTGATAACAAGGAGCTTGTAAAATGTGCTAAGGCTATTGAAAACGCACTCAATAGCGAACTTTTAATCAAGTCTATTATTGGTATAGGCTCTGTTGCAACTCAACTCAAAGATATTGCTAAGTCATTTAAGGAAGCTCAGGTTTCCATTGAGGTCGGAAGTGTATTCGATACCGAAAAGGCCATTGTTAGCTATGAAAATCTAGGTATCGGTCGTTTAATTTATCAGCTGCCTACAACACTTTGCGAAATGTTCCTAAACGAAGTGTTTAAAAAAGGCTCAATAGACTCATTAGACCAAGAAACACTTTATACTATTCAGAAATTCTTTGAAAATAACCTAAATGTTTCTGAAACTTCAAGAAAGCTTTTTGTTCACCGTAATACTCTTGTTTACCGTTTAGAGAAAATTAAAAAGCTCACAGGTTTAGACCTTCGTGAATTCGACCATGCTATTGTATTTAAGGTGGCTCTGATGGTTCGCAAATACCTAGAAAGTCGTGAGGAAGGTCGTTTGTAATAAGGTGACAAAATGGAAACATTACCCGTAAAACGACAAGAATAACCGTTTTATGAAACAATTTGACCACGCTAAATATGTGAAAAATTTGTGTATAGCGGGAAATGTTCTGGAAATTTTAAAAATAATGTGGTATAATAGCTTAGAGTAGCTGTTATACCACTTTTTTTGTGTATCCAGATACTTAATCGGTAGATTTCAGTTTGCAAATCCAGATAATGAACTGAAATACAAGGAGGTTTCACACTGCCGTGATAAGAATGAGCGACGTCAGCATGGAATATGATAACGGTGTCCGTGCAGTAAAAAAAGCGACGCTGCGAATTGACGAAGGGGAATTTGTATTTTTAGTCGGTCCATCTGGTTCGGGTAAATCAACTCTTATAAAACTTCTAACAGGAGAGGTAAAACCTACTTCTGGTCGTATTGTTGTCAATAACTACAATATTGGTGCAATAAAAAAACGAGAAATTCCTTATTTACGTCGTACTTTGGGCGTTGTATTTCAGGATTTTCGCCTGATTGAGAAAAAAACTGTATATGAAAATGTTGCATTTGCTATGCGTGCGGTCGGTGCGAAAAATCGTGCTATCCGTAAACGTGTGCCTTATGTCCTTGACCTTGTAGGTCTTAGTGAAAAAGCTGATACTCGTCCACTTGAGCTTTCAGGCGGTGAGCAACAACGTGTTGCTATTGCTAGAGCACTCGTAAATGACCCTCGTCTGATTATCGCAGATGAGCCAACTGGTAACTTAGACCCTGCAAGGTCGTATGAACTTATGACGCTCTTTGAAAAAATAAATGAACTTGGTACTACCATATTAATCGTCACACACGAAAAAGAACTTGTAGATGAGTTTGAAAAACGTGTTATTATGATTGATAATGGTGAAATAGTAAGCGATGCTACTGGTCGTTATTATGCAGATGATGAATATTATGACGATGAATACATAGAAGAACAAGTTCAAGAAAATATCGAGGATAAGCCAAAGGTGCTCGAAGATACTGCAAATGCTACTCTTACAATGCTTTTTGAGCGTTTAAATGCTAAAAAGACAGATGAGCAGCCTAAAGATGAAGTGACTGAGGATACAAAGCCAATCGCTAGTGAAAAAACAGAAAAATTAGAAGATGATATTCAAAGTCGAACCGCTATATTGTCAGATGCTCCAGATTATGATATTGTCGAAGATGTTCAAAAGCAGGAAGATATTGTCTTAAATATGCAATCTGAGCGTCAAAAAACTGAAATTAACCAGTCAGAGCAAGTAGAAATTAATGAGCCAGAGCAGTCTGATGAATCTGAAATCAGTCAGCACGAGATTGATGAGATACAAGCAGACCAAGCTCCGGCTGATGATGTAAAGGCTGAACAGGCTCAAAATGAGCAAAATCAGCCTGAGCAAACTGAAAACTCAGATAATAAGCAAATGCATGTACCTGATTTATCTCAGTTTTCTAATTGTGTAGGTATGAACACAGCTATGATAAGTCGTGAAAAACCACAAAGAGTAAAAACAAGCGTGGGAAGTGTAGATGCATCGCTTGAAGAACTTATACAGCGTTTTGAACAGAGCGTAGGTATAAAAGATAATAATAAAGAACAAGCAGGTGGAGAAACAGAAAATGAGCAGAAAAACGCAGAAACCAAAGCGTCGCAGCAGTAAAACTGGAATAAGTTATTTCTGGTCGGAAGGTATTCATAATATATTTTTAAATGGTTTTATGAGCTTTGCTGCGGTCACTATTATTTTGGCTTGCCTTCTAATCACCGGCAGCATTGTACTTATTTCGTATAATGTAGACCTAAATATTAAGAATTTGCAAGAGGACAGCGAGATTATGCTGTTTATTGATGAATCTTTCACCGATGAACAGGCTAAGGACATACAAAAAGAGCTTGAGAAAATTAAAAATGTAAATACTGTACAGTTCCAGTCAGCTGAGGAGTCACTTGATGACCTTCGTGACCAGCTAGGCTCTGATAGCGATATATTAGATGGTTATAACTCAGATAATAATTTTATGAGAAATGCTTATCGTGTCACCCTTAAAAATTTGGAAAGTGCAGAACAAACAAGTCAGCAGATTAGAAAAATAGATGGCGTTGCTAAGGTTGTAATACAGGAAACTACTATGCAAATGCTTGTAAATGTCCAAAACGTATTTAGAATTGTTTCATTTACACTTATTGCCGCTTTGGGTGCTATATCTATTGTTATTATTGCTAATACTGTAAAACTTGCAATGTTTGCAAGACGTGAGGAAATCGCAATAGAAAAAATGGTCGGTGCTACAAACTGGTTTATTCGCTGGCCATTTGTAATCGAAGGTATGGTTTTAGGATTTATTTCAGGCGGTTTAGCAGCTCTTGCTGAATGGGGTATTTATGAAAAACTCGTTGATACAGTTACAAATGCTATCCCACAGTTTGAAATGGCTCAGTTCCATGAGTTTGGTATGCCTTTAGTTTTTATTTTCCTCGGTGCAGGTATTATTATAGGCGTTGGCGGCTCAGTTTTATCTATGCGTCGATTCCTTGATGTTTAATTTTTTTGAAAGGATATTAATATGTTAAGTAAAAAAGCAGTTCGTATTGTTTCTGTTGTAATCGCTATTGCATTACTTATAACAATGGTAGCGGGCGGAATAATCTCAATTATGAGCACTGCTAGTGCAGCTTCAGTATCAGAGCTTCAAAGTCAGCTATCTGATATTGAAAGCCAAAAGAAAGAACTTCAGTCTGTTTTAGATAATTTACAAGGTGAAATCGAAAACACAACCGAAAAAATTACCGTTCTGACCGACCAAATAAAGGTAACAAAGAGCGATATTGAAAAAACTGAAGAAATCATCGAAAGCTATGACAACCAGATCGCAGACAAGGAGGTTGAAATAGAAGAAGCTCAGGTTAAACTCGATGAGCAAACCAAGCTTTTTGAAACTCGTATGCGTGTTATGTATGAAAATGGCAATCAAATCGGTTATCTTGATGTTATTTTAGGTTCTAAGAGCTTTTCCGATATGCTGTCAAGACTGGAAATCGTAAGCGAAATCATGCAAAGCGATAAAAAAATCGTAAATGATTTTAAGCAAGCTAAGGCAGACCTTGAAACAGCTAAACAGGCTTTAGTTGATAGTCAAAATGAGCAAAAGGCTTATAAAGAGTCACTAGAAGAAAAAAATGAAACTTTAGAAACTCAAAGAGATGAACTTGAAACAACTAAGTCAAAGCTGGAAGGCGATGCTGATAAGGCTGATGCTGAAAAAGCTGCTTTAGAAGCTGAAAAGCAAGCTATAAGAGATGAAATTGCAGAAATCTCAAGAAAGAGTGCGGAAGAAGCTGCAAAGAAGCAACAACAATCTAACTCATCATCAAATAATAGCAGCGGTGGCGGTTCTTCAGTTCCAAGTGGCAGCGGTACTATTTCAGTATGGCCTGCACCATCTTATACACGCATAAGCAGTGGTTTTGGATACAGAGATTCACCTACAAGCGGTGCAAGTTCAAACCATAAAGGTGTTGACCTTGCAGGACCTTCAAATTCTCCTATTGTAGCTGCTGGCTCTGGCACAGTAGTTAAGAGTTATTACTCTTCTTCTTATGGCAACTATGTTGCTATTGACCATGGTGGCGGTATTGTTACAGGTTATGCACATATGAATAGCCGTTCGGTTTCAGTTGGTCAGACCGTTTCAGCAGGTCAGCAAATTGGTAAACTTGGTTCTACTGGTATTTCCACAGGACCTCATCTTCATTTTGAAGTGTTTGTCAATGGTTCAGCAGTAAACCCTATGAATTATTTCTAATTTTTAAATTAAAGGTACGCCCTTTGGGTGTACCTTTTTGATTATAAAATATAAAAGGAGTCACAAAATGGCAAAATTAGTTTCAATTCAAAAAACAGTGGCTTGTTCGGTTTTATCCGCCGTAATAGCTTTTTCTGGTTCTTACGCTATAATGCGTTACCGTTTTAATCTAGAATTTCCAGATTATAAGCAAGATGAGGAGATTTATGGCAAAATAGGGGAAATTCGCAGAACAATAGATGCATATTATGTTGGAGAATATGAAACGCAAGATGCAGTAGACATGGCAGCTTCTGGATATGTGGCTGGTATTGGTGATGTTTGGAGCAGTTATATGTCAAAAGAGGACTATGAAGAATATTCTCTTAGTTTCTCAGGGCAATCTTTTGGTGTGGGTCTTTATACATCTTACAGTGCAGGTAAAAATCAAATTCGTGTTGTTGAGATTTTTAAAGGCTCAGATGCAGAGAACTTAGGTATTAAAAAAGGCGATATAATATTAGGTGCTGAGGGTAAAACTGTAGAAAAAGATGGATATCAGTCTGTTATTGATGCGGTTGCAGGTGATGAAGGCACTATCGCAAATCTGACAGTCTTGAAAGCTGATACAGGCGAAACACAAGAACTTCAAATGGAGCGTAAAACAACTGAGCAGATAATGGCAAGCGGTACTATGCTATCCGATGGCAAAACTGGAATGATTAGAATTTACAATTTCCGCAAAGGCTCAGAACAGCAAATGATAGACGAGGTTGACAGACTGCTTGCAGAAGGTGCAACTCAAATAATCTTTGATGTGAGAAATAATCCAGGGGGAGCAGTTGTAAGTGTTTGCGATGCTCTTGACTATTTATTGCCAGAAGGCACTATTATGACACTTAAAACCAAAGCAGGTAAAGAAACGGTTTACGATTCGGATAAAAATGAAATAAATGTACCTATGGCGGTTTTGATAAACGCTCAATCAATAAGTGCTGCTGAATTTTTTGCAGCTGCACTCCAAGAATATGATAAAGCTGTCATAGTGGGTGAAAAAACAATCGGTAAGGGATACTCTCAGCAAAGCTATGTATTAAGTGATGGTTCTGCACTTCATTTGTCCGACCAAGAATATTTTACCCCAAGCGGTAAAACACTTATTGGCACTGGTGTTACTCCAGATGTTGAAATAAAACCTAATGATAATTTCGATTTATATTTTACAGATGAAGCTGATGATATACAGCTTCAGGCCGCTTTAAATTATCTAAATAGTAATGAATAATAGGCAAAATGATGAAATTGTAAAAGTTCGGCAAAGGTTGCTTGACATTGTGCAAAACACTACATATAATTAAATAATGCATATAATCAAGTTAAATTAAATTTGTAATAAAGAAGGTATTTAAACATGGCTAAAGAAATTAAACTCTCTCAAGAAAGTCTGGATAATTATAAGCAGGAACTAGAGTACCTAAAAACAACTCGTGCCGATGAAGTTGCAGAGCAACTCAAGGAGGCTCGCTCTTTCGGTGACCTTTCAGAAAATGCTGAATATGATGAAGCTAAAAACGAACAGGGTAAACTTTATTCCCGTATCGCAGAGCTTGAAGAAATAATTAAACATGCTGTTGTTGTTTCTGGCGATACCTATGCTGCAGATGAGGTTTCCCCAGGTTGCCGTTTTGTTGTTGAAGATTTAGAATTTGGTGAGAAAGAAGAATATCACTTTGTGGGTTCTCAAGAAGCTAACCCTATGGAGGGTAAAATCTCTGACGAATCTCCATTTGGTAAGGCTGTACTAGGTCACAAGGTTGGCGATGTTGTACAGGTTGAAGCTCCTATCGGTACTGTTTCTTACAAAATTGTTGAGCTAAAGAAGTAAAAATATAAAGAAAAGGTGAATAAATAATGTCAAATGAACAGAAGGAAATGACACAGGCAGAGCTTGGGGAGCTACTGCGTATCCGTCGTGAAAAGCTGTCCGAACTTCAAAATGCAGGTAATGACCCATTCGAGCAGGTGCGTTACGAGCGTACACACTATACAACCGATATTAAAAACAATTTTGATGAGATGGAAGGCAAAACTGTAAGCCTTGCAGGTCGTATGATGTCCAAGCGTATCATGGGTAAGGCATCTTTTGCTGACCTTTCTGACCGTTACGGCAGATTACAGATGTATGTTAAGCGTGATGTTTTAGGCGAAGATGAGTACAAGTCATTTAAAAAGCTTGATATAGGTGATTTAGTTGGTATTGAAGGCGAGGTTTTCCGCACTCAAAAGGGCGAAATCTCTGTTGTTGTATCTAAGCTTGTTTTACTATCTAAAAACCTAATTCCACTGCCAGAAAAATGGCATGGTCTAAAGGATACCGACCTTCGTTATCGTCAGCGTTATGTAGACCTTATCATTAACCCTGATGTTCGTGATACTTTTGAAAAGCGTTCTAAGATTGTTCGTGAAATCCGTAACTTTATGGACTCTCGTGGATTTATGGAGGTTGAAACTCCTTGTCTGAACACTATCCCAGGTGGTGCGGCCGCTCGTCCATTTATCACTCACCATAACGCTCTTGATATTGATATGTATATGCGTATAGCTACTGAGTTGCACCTAAAGCGTCTTATTGTTGGCGGTTTTGAACAGGTATACGAAATCGGTCGTATCTTCCGTAACGAGGGTATGGACACTAAGCACAATCCAGAATTTACAACTATTGAGCTGTATCAGGCTTATACCGATTATGTTGGTATGATGAACATCACAGAAGATATGATTGTTCATGTTTGTGAAAAGGTGCTTGGTACAACTAAGATGACATATCAAGGTGTGGAAATCGACTTTAGCAAGGGCTGGAAGCGTATGACTATGGCTGATGCTGTTAAGGAATACTCTGGTCTTGACTTTATGGCTATGGACAGAGAACAGGCTCTTGAGGCTGTTAAGGCTAAGGGCTTAACTCCAGAAAAGAATAAGGATAGCTGGGGCGACCTGCTTGCATTCTGCTATGAGGAGTTCGTAGAAGAAAACCTTATGCAGCCAACTTTTATAACAGATTACCCAGTTGAGATTTCTCCACTGGCTAAGCGTAAGCCATCTGACCCAAGACTTACCGAGCGTTTTGAGCTATTTGTTTATGGCAGAGAGCTTGCTAATGCATTCTCTGAGCTTAATGACCCAATCGACCAGAGAGGGCGTTTTGAGCGTCAGGTTGAGCTTCGAGCTCAAGGTGATGATGAGGCTAATATGATGGACGATGATTTTATCACTGCTCTTGAATATGGTATGCCACCAACAGGCGGCATGGGTATGGGTATCGACCGTTTGGTTATGTTCTTAACCGATTCATCTTCTATTCGTGATGTACTTCTATTCCCAACTATGAAGCCTCTTGATAAATAATATTTATAACAGCCTATTTCACTTTTGTGATTTAGGCTGTTTTTTTATATGTGCAACTATCAGTTGCTAAAATATAAAGCCTACTTGATAGACATATAAATAGTCATTTGATAGAATAATAGCACAAAAGAAAGGAAGTGAATATTATGACACTTGGTGAAAAAATTTATGAGCTTAGAAATGACAAGGGTTTTTCACAAGGTGATTTAGCAGAAAAGCTTGATGTTTCAAGACAATCTGTTTCAAAGTGGGAAAATAACAGTGCAGTTCCAGATATTGAAAAACTTATAAAGCTTTCAGAGATATTTAATATAACACTTGACGAGCTTGTAAAAAATGAAAAGAAAGAAAATGAAAAAAGCGATTATGTAAAAATACCCAGTATTCAGACAAGGAAAATTGTAGGAACAATCCTACTTTGCACCGCAGTTTGTGCATGTCTACTTCTTATGGCTACAAATAGTATAAGCGGTTTAATTGTAGGTGTTATGCTGTCATCTCCAGTAATTGTATGTGGCACTATTTGTTTAACAGTTTCAAAACATACTGTTTTATGGTGCAGTTGGGCAATATATGCTTTAATTGATTTATTTTTGCTATATGCGACAGGAATAAGAAGGGCGAGTATATTACATACACATATATGGACTAGCTCTATGAATTATACAAGACTTATAATGGCATGGGTTCTTTTTATTGTACTTATCATTATGATGTCAATAACTATTTATATTTTTCAGAAAACCAGCACAAAGGTAAGTAAAAATCAGCTTATAAAAGCTCTGGTATTTGTAGCTATTGTTGAATTAATAAATATGATTTTTCCATATACACCGATTAACAAATATCTAATGAATAATATCATGTCATTAACATGGCTTTATAATACTATTATGTTTATAATAAGCTATCTTAGAATAATAAGCATATCAATCGCAATTATTTTTCTAATAAGATATCTAAAAAAATAATAAATATTATTTTTATATTTCACTTGACGATATAGAAATCAAAGGAGGTCTTATTATGAACAGTATAAAAAGCATAGGTTATAAACCAGTGTACAAACTCACAGAAAAATCAGAAGTAAAAACACAATCTGAACAGACTACAACCACTAAAACAGATACTTTTACTAGGTCTGAGCCAGAGCAAAATATCACATATGAGCCACCTAAAAAGCTTTCGGCTGAGCAAATTGATTCTTTAAAACGTCAAGTTGAAGAGAGTATGCAAAACCTTGTAAAGCAAATGCTTGGTAAGCAATATCAAATCGCAAAAACAGCAGATGGAAAGGTTAATTTTGGCTCTTTAGCAAAAGATTTAGGCATAGGCACAACCCCAGAGGCGGCAGCAGAGGCTATTTCCGAAAATGGTAACTGGGGAGTAGATGCAGTTGCCACCCGTCTTATAGATATGGCAGTTAGCCTTTCGGGTGGAGATATGTCAAAAATAGGTATGCTCCGTGAGGCTGTACAAAAAGGTTTTGCAGCAGTTGGAAATCTAGAGGATTTGCCAGCAGTTTGTCAGCAAACATACCACGAAGTAATGAAACGTTTTGACTATTTAGAGCAAAATGGAAGCATGGAAGGGTATGTAAAATAATTAAATAATATAATAAAACACCGTTGCTTTTTAATAAGCGACGGTGTTTTTGGTTGTTTTATAGTGTATTCATTATGAAAATTATTAATATATAAGAGTTAGAAGTAAATAATCGTTAAAAAAATAACGGCAGTATGCTTAAAAAAGTAAAAATATACATGTCATATATGAGTCAAAAAAGAGAAAATACTTCTAAATAATATAGTTGAATTGACAACTAATTTTTCTGCTAATATAATAAGTATGTAAAGAAAAATTTATATTTAGGAAGGGAATTAAATGAAAAATTTAAACTGTATGTTTAGAAAAATTTTGGTTTACTGCTTAGGTTTGTTTGTAATGGCAATGGGTGTTTCTTTTTCGGGAAGTGCTGACCTTGGTATGTCACCTGTAAACTCAATCCCATATGTTTTAAGTGAAATTTTTACTCAGCTTTCTATGGGTACATGGATAATAATTATTTTTTCTATTTATATCTTAATTCAATTCATTATTTTGGGTAGAAATATTCAGCCAGTAAGGATTTTACAACTAATTTGTACAACTATTTTTGGCTACTTTACTGATTTTACAAATATGCTTGCTGATAAGTTTTTACCAGACCCTTCATCTTTTACACTGCCAACAGTTGGGGTTTATGGTGTGCGTTTAGTATATCTTGTAATTAGTATGGTGCTTATTGCTCTTGGTATTCTTTTATATTTAGCTCCTAGTCTTATTTCGCTACCAGGTGAGGGTATTATGCAGGTTATCTCTGAAAAACTTCATGTAAAACTTCATATTGTAAAAATGTGTTTTGATATAACCGTTTCTGTTATCGCTCTTGTTATTTCTCTTGCATACTTTAAACAGTTTCATGGTATCAGAGAAGGTACTGTAATTGCAGCTTTTGGTGTTGGAAGATTTTGGGATTTTATGAACCACTTAAAACAAAAGTATATAATTTTATCTATGGTATAAAAGAAGAAAAGCAGCAACAAGTTAATAACGGTGAGCTTGCATAATTGTAAAATCTTCAATAATTTAGAATATTTTTCCGATTATTAAAGAAATTTTGAAAAATAATAAAAATTTTTTTATTAAAACTATTAAGTAAGTTTTTAAAAGGACGATATAGAAGGCGTACAGCATGTCAAGTTGTCCTTGCTGTACAGTGACGACAACTAAGCTGTACAGAAAAGCAAAAAGGATTTTGCTTTTACGGATTCTAACAAAAATTTAAAGTAAAAGGAGATTACAACATGAGAGTCCAACACAATATTATGTCAATGAACGCATACAGAAACTACAACAACAACAGCTCTGCTCTTTCTAAGAACCTTGAGAAGCTGTCTTCCGGTTACGCTATCAACCGTGCAGGCGATGACGCTGCTGGTCTTGCTATTTCCGAGAAGATGCGTGCTCAGATTACTGGTCTTGACGTTGCTCAGGATAACGCACAAGACGGTATCTCTCTAGTACAGACTGCTGAAGGTGCTTTGACAGAAGTGCATGATATGCTAAACCGTATGTATGAGCTTGCTTCCAAGGCTGAAAACGGTACACTTAATGATACTAACCGTGGTGAAGTTGACAAGGAAATACAAGAGCTGAAGAAGGAAATTAACAGAATTGCTGAAACAACCAAGTTTAATGGTATAACACTACTTAATGGTGATGGTGCTGGTGCTGTAGGTTCCGCTACATCAATAAGCCTAAAAATTGGTGCTGGTCCAGATGCTGCTAATACACTTACAGTTAGTGTTAGTGCTGCAGGCACAACAGCTCTTGCAATTAATGATATCAATGCTACTACTGCTGGCGATGCAACTACTGCACTTAAAGCTATTGAGAGAGCTATTGATACAGTATCTGGTATTCGTGGTACATTAGGTGCTAACCAGAACCGTCTGGAGCATACTATCAACAACTTATCTGTAGCTGAAGAGAATATCCAGAATGCTGAGTCTGCAATTCGTGATACTGATGTTGCAGAAGAAATGATGGCTTACACCAAGAATAATATTCTTATTCAGTCTGCTCAGGCTATGCTTGCTCAGGCTAATCAGGTTCCACAGGGTGTTCTGCAGTTACTACAGTAATACTCAAAAGTTACAAGCGAGTAGGCTTTATGGGCTGGGCATTTGCCCAGCCTGTTTTTTTGGATTTAGTGGAAAAGATTTGATTATATTCTGCAAGTTTTTTCTATTAAATCTAAAATGTTAAGGAGTTTTTTCTATGAGTAATAAAAAAAATAAAAAGAAAAATAATGTTAAAAATAATAAGAAAAAGATAGAACTTTCAATAGGATTAATTGTAAAGAATGAAGAACGTTGCCTTGAAAAATGTCTAAAAGCACTAAAACCACTTCGTGATGCAATAGAATGCGAAGTGGTTATCGCAGATACAGGTTCAACAGATAAAACAAAGGAAATCGCTAGTAAATATGCTGATGTTTTGTTTGATTTTAAGTGGATTGATGATTTCTCAGCAGCAAGAAATGCGGTTCTAGATAAGTGTTCTGGAAGATGGTACATGGCAATAGATGCAGACGAATATATGGATGAGTCTTCCGTAAATGAGTTATCATCATTTTTAAAAAGTGAACTGTCAAAAAAAATGGAATTTTGCTATATTGTTATAAATAATTACACAAATAAAACTGATTTATCTCAATATTCATCATTTTATGCATTAAGAATGGCTAAAGTCAGTAAAAAAGTCAGATATTTTGGCAAAATACATGAGTGTATGGCAAATGATTCTATAAGCGAATCATATGCATTAAAAGATGTTGTGTTTTGGCATGATGGATATCTTAACATTAAAAAAAATGCTGAAAAGAATAAAGAAAAAAGAAATATACAGCTTATAAAACAGGAAATTAAAGAAGATCCAGATAATATTTTAAGATACATACAAGTAATAGAGTCTTCTAATTCCCAACATGATAAATATGAATATGTAAAAAAGGCCATTGATTTGGTAGAAAAAAAGGTTGATGGGTATCAGCTGTACGCAAAAGTTGTATATTGTCATGCAGTTAAAATTGCTTATGCATATAATTATCCAGAATTGGCATCTTGGGTTAGTACATGTTTTGAAAGGTATTCAGATTCATTATATACAAGGGTAGATGTAAATTATATTTTAACAAAATACTCTATGAAAAAACATGATTATCAAGATGCAGTTAGGCATGCAAATGATTATACTAATGCAATCCCAGATATTAGTGAGAGAAATGCTCTTTCAGACACATGTTTAAGTGTTTTGATGTATTCTCAAAAGAAAGATCAAGAATCTATTTTGATAGATATGGCTGAGGCATATGCAAAACTTGGAGAATATAATAAAAGTAAGCAAATATTAAAAGAGCACTCATTTGAGAATATATCTTTAGATATATCAGATAAATGGATAAATGTTTTATGGACTTTATGGGATAAAATAGATATATCAGATATCTTTAATGATGCATTGGATTATATTGATTTAGAAAATAAAGAAAATATAGATAAAAATGCTGCTGATAAAAAAGGGATATTTAATAAAAATATAGAGAGACAATTTATAGATGAAGATTCTATAATTGATGAAGAACAGAAACTTCCATATTCGTTTATTGCTAAATTTGATAGGTGTGAATACTCTTGTTCATCTAAAATAATGATTTCTGATGATGTAGATGAGATAAAACAGTTATCAAGTAATATAAATAAGTGGGACAATGTTCCTGCTATTGTTTTATACAAATTATTTAAGCT
This sequence comes from uncultured Butyricicoccus sp., assembly GCA_944381965.1. Classification (GTDB taxonomy): domain Bacteria; phylum Bacillota; class Clostridia; order Oscillospirales; family Butyricicoccaceae; genus Butyricicoccus_B. Next base: position 160 of record CALWMO010000020.1, on the reverse strand, counting down.
TAAAATTGAATTTCCAGATAGTTTTTATGAAATGTCAAATGATAACTTAAATAGTTCGGCTATAAAAATTATAAATATGTCAAAAGATATGGTAGAAAATACAGTTTTAGAAAAAAAAAAAAAAAATATGAATACAGAAAATAAATATGCAAAACATATT
>CALWMO010000019.1 GCA_944381965.1 uncultured Butyricicoccus sp. | reverse complement strand
ACTTACAATTCCTTACCAAATGGCTAGTTTATTTAATTCAGAAGATGCCGCACTGTTAGAAAAAACTGTTTGGGCAATGAAGATTTACTTTGCTGTGGGTTTTGTTTTTGGCGTACAAAACACATTTCAGCAGAGTTTTGTGGCACTTGGAGAGGCAAAAATTTCGCTGTTTTTAGCACTTTTAAGAAAAATTATACTGCTTATACCACTTATTTTGATTTTGCCTAACTTCTTTGAAGATAAAGTGTTTGCGGTATTTTTAGCAGAACCTATTGCAGATTTTCTTGCAGCATCAACAACAACAATATTTTTTGTAATAAGATTTAAACAGATTTTAAAACAGACCGAACAAAAGAGAGAACTCAGGAGTAAGAACGGGGAATGAAAAAAATAATTTCATGGTTAAGACAAGAAGCATTACTTGTTATATCATGGATTCTTGCTATAATTTCAATGTTTTTTGTAAAACCAGACAAGCTTTATGGGGAATATATAGATTGGCATACAATAGGACTGCTGTTTTCGCTTATGGCGGTTATGGCAGGACTTGAAAAGCTCGGATTTTTTAGAAGTCTTGGTGAGTATATGCTGCTTAGAGTTAAAAATAAACGACAACTGGAAGCGGTTTTGATTTTGCTTTGTTTTTTCTCAAGTATGGCTATTACAAATGATGTAGCACTTATAACATTTGTACCTTTTTCACTTCAGGTTTTAAAAATGTCAGGACTTATGCGAGAGGTAATACCTGTTGTAGTTATGCAGACGATAGCCGCAAATTTAGGCAGTATGCTCACACCGATAGGAAACCCACAAAACTTATATCTGTATGCACAGTCAGGTATGAGCTTTTTTGGGTTTATACATATAATGTTGCCATATGCTATAATATCATTTGCAATGATAGCCTTGTTTATAGCGGGTAGAAAAAATATGGTGCTTGAAGATGCACTAGACTTAGAACGTACAAAAATTTCAAGCACAAAATTGCTTATAATGTATGGTATATTGTTTGTTTTATGTCTTTTAACAATAGCAAAACTTATAGAACTTTATTTGCTTGTTATAATTATGATACTATCTATTTTAATTTTTGATAGAAAGACATTATGTAATATAGATTATACTTTGCTTTTAACTTTTATGGGCTTTTTTGTGTTTGTAGGCAATATGGGAAGGACACCATTTTTCTATAATGCAGTGCAAAGTTTGCTAACTAAAAATGATTTTGTAACTGTACTTGGTACAAGTCAGGTGATAAGCAATGTTCCAGCTGTATTATTGCTTTCTGGTTTTACTGACCATTGGGATACACTTTTAGTTGGTAGTAATTTGGGGGGACTTGGCACACTTATCGCATCTATGGCAAGTTTAATTTCATATAAATATGTTGTAAAAGAAGTGCCAAAGTATACAAAGAGATATCTATTATACTTTACATTTGCAAATATAATTTTTTTAGGTGTAAATTTAATAGGATATTTTATTTTAAAATAAAAGAATTTTAGATTTACAATCTGCATATATTTATGTAAACTCAAAAATCTTTAAGGAGTGAATATAAATGGCAGGTGTAAAAAATAATGACAAACTCACCCTGCGGGACGTAAAGATATTACTTTCCGCAGGTTTACTTTTAGGTGCAGTATTTATAAAAACATCTAATCAGCCTTGGGCAGATAGTTTAAAAGCCAAAATAGTTGATACATTAAATGGTGGAATATCTGCTGAGCAAGTGGTTGAGGCGGCAGGGCAAACTTTTGAAAATGGCGATTTACAAGCGGTTTTTGCAGTATTTAATGGTGGTGATGATGAAGCTACAATGGTGTATGCAGAAGCACCATTTACAGAGGATTTACTTTCATCAAGAGAACAATCAAATTTCCCAAAAGATGAGGATATAACAGCTTATGTTTTGAGTTTTGCAAGCTGTAAACCAGTAGACGGTATAAAAACATCTGATTTTGGCGAGCGAATACACCCAGTAAATGGTGAACAAAGCTTTCATTATGGATTAGATATAGGAGCAGATGAGGGAGAAAAAATTTTAAGTTTTGCAGATGGTACCGTCAGAGAGGTTGGCACAAGTGATAGCTATGGAAATTATGTTATAGTTGACCATGAGGACGGATTTTCAACACTTTATGCACATTGTAGTAAAGTTACTGCAAAACAAGGTGATAAAGTTAAAGCAGGGGATAAGATTGCAGAAGTAGGTGCAACGGGAGTTGCAACAGGTAATCATTTGCATTTTGAAGTGTGGCGTGATGGAAAGATATTAGACCCATCACATTATGTTTTCTATTGAGCGGGCGTATAGAAGTTTCTGACTCGGTTTTAATAATTGTTATAGCAGCTTTATTATTAGATACAACTATGCTTACAATTATGTTTTTGGTTGCAGCATTAATTCATGAAACTGGCCATTTAATAGCTATTATATTATGCAGATGTAAGATACTTAAAATAAGGCTTACAGTTTTTGGCGGAGTTATAAAATATCATAATTACCAAAGTAAAACCAAAGATATAATAATAGCATTATCTGGGTCTTTTATGGGTTTTATAGCAGCTTACATATCTGCAAAACTTGGTTTTATTACTTTTTCAGGTGCCAATTTAATTCTAAGTATGGTAAATTTAATTCCTGTTATGCCACTTGACGGCGGAACAGTAGCAATGCTTATTTTTAGAAACTATAATTTTGTAAGCATTATAATAAAAATAATTATAAGTATATTTGCTATTGTTCTTGCTATTTATGGTAAAGGTATAAGTTTAGCTCTTTTTGCATGTGTATTATGGTTTAATGCTGATGATATTGCAAAATTTAAAAAAATTAGATAATATATAATCAAAAAAGGAGGTTAGTATGTTTAATAAAAAAGAAGAAGAAAAGCCTTTTATATCAGCTGTAATACCAGCGGCAGGTTCATCTCGCAGAATGGGCGAGGATATAAACAAATTATTACTTTTAATAGATGGTATACCTGTGCTTATAAGAACGCTTTTAAGCTTTCAAAATAATGAAAATATAGATGAAATAATAGTAGTTTGTAGAGAAAGCGATATTTTAGACTATGCAGAGCTTTGCAAAAGTTTTTCTATAAGCAAGGTAAGCCAAATTGTTCGTGGAGGAAATACCAGAACCGAGTCAGTGCTTTGTGGGGTAAAAGCGTGTTCAGATAAAAGTGAATTTATAGCTATACATGATGCAGCAAGACCACTTATTTCACAGGATATTATAACAAATGTTATAGATGATGCTATAAAATATGGTGCAGCAGCTCCGCTTGTGCCATGTAAAGATAGTATAAAGCGAATTGAAAATGGTTTTATCATAGGTGATATAAAAAGGGATAGTATAGCAGCTGTTCAAACACCACAAATTTTCAAAAGAGATATGATAAAAAACGCACTTGAAAATGCAAAAGATAAGAATTTATCATTAACAGATGATTGTGCAGCAGTTGAGCAGTTAGGTGTATCTGTATATGTCAGCAAAGGCGATTATAAAAATATAAAAATCACAACGCCAGAGGATATAGAGCTTGCACAAACTCTATTAAAGGAGGTTTAAAAAATTATGAGAATAGGTCATGGATATGATGTACATAGATTAGTAGAGGGCAGAAAATGTATATTAGGTGGTGTAGATATACCGCATAAAACAGGGCTTTTAGGTCATAGTGATGCAGATGTGCTTTCACATGCTATAATGGACGCACTTTTAGGGGCGGCTGCAATGGGTGATATAGGGAAGTTATTTCCAGATAATGATGATAGTTTTAAGGGTGCAGATAGTCTTGAGCTTATGAAAATAGTTAAAGAAAGGCTCTATGAAAGAGGTTATAAGATAGGCAACATAGATGCAACTATAATAGCTGAGGCACCTAAAATGTCGCCTCATATTTTAAAAATGAGAGAAAATATAGCAAATACACTTGAAATTTCAGCTGATGATGTAAGCGTTAAAGCGACAACAGAGGAAAAACTTGGTTTTACGGGTGCAAAGCAGGGAATAGCAGTACATGCAGTATGTATAATAGAATAAAAAAAGCCTTGTAGATTTTATAATCTACAAGGTTAAAAATTTAAATTCAATAAAATCTGGCGAATAGATTAAGCTTCGGTTTCAAAACCAGAGACCAACTCAACACCCTTCGGGGTTAAAAGATAAGTATAAGGTGCGATGCGGTTGATCTTGCCATCAACTGCGTATGTAGCCCCACCAAGATAGTCTAGCCAACGACGAGCAAGACTGGATTCTGTGTTTTTAAGGCTTAGAACAACGGCACGGTTTTCAATCAGATGTGTTGCAGCGTCACGAACAGATTCCATATCACTAGGTTTAACCATAGCAATTTCAGTAACAAAGTTTTCTACTTTATGCAGAGTAGGCTTAACAGTTTCTTGAGGTTGATGTTGTTCATACTGTTCATACGGTTGATTTTGATAATATGAATAATCAGGAGCAGAAGAAGTCATATTAACTCCAGAATACATATCCTGATTATATACAGTATTATCTTCATATTCATCATCGTAATTATTACCAGTAAAGCTATTCCAAGCACTACGCAGATTGTCAACAAAACCCATTATATGAACTCCTTTCTAATTCACCAGATACACATGGCAAATCAATGATACACTAAGTATAACACTTTTATAACAAATTGAAAAGGGTAAAACCCAAATTTATCATAATATGAGCAAAAAAAAGCTTGCAAATGCTGATTGCATTCGACAAAAAATAGCAGAAAAGGTATAAAAAGGCTGTGTATAAATAAAATCCTATACACAGCTTTTTTTTAAAATAATATAAAAGTTTAAAATTACTTGTTAAAAACGCCAGTTACATCAAGAGTTGCAAAATAATCTTCTGGACGTTCTGCACGACGGATAAGCTCGGTTGAACCATCTTCCTTTAGAAGAACTTCAGCAGAACGAAGCTTACCATTATAGTTATAACCCATAGCAAAACCATGAGCACCGGTATCGTGGATTACTAAATAATCTCCAATATTGATTTCTGGAAGCATACGGTCAATAGCAAATTTGTCGTTATTTTCACATAATCCGCCAGTTACATCATATTTATGGTCACATGGAGCATCTTCCTTACCAAGAACAGTTATATGATGGTAAGCACCGTACATAGCAGGACGCATAAGGTTAGCAGCACAAGCATCACAGCCGATATACTCTTTATGTGTATGCTTCTGATGAACACACTTAGTGATTAGACAGCCATAAGGAGCAAGAATAAATCTGCCAAGTTCGGTATAAATAGCAACATCACCCATACCAGCAGGTACAAGCACTTCTTCATAAGCCTTGCGAACACCTTCTCCAATAGCCATAATATCATTTGGCTTTTGGTCTGGACGGTAAGGAATACCAACACCACCAGATAGGTTAACAAATGCAATGTGCACACCAGTTTCCTTTTGTAATTCAACAGCGGTTTCAAAAAGAATACGAGCAAGTACAGGATAGTATTCGTTAGCAACAGTATTAGATGCTAAGAATGCATGAATACCAAAGTGTTTTACGCCTTTTTCCTTGAGCTTTAAGAAAGCCTCGGTAAGTTGAGGGCGAGTCATGCCATATTTAGCTTCCTGTGGGCAGTCCATAATCTCATTATCAATTTTAAAATCTCCGCCTGGGTTAAAACGACAGGACATAGTTTCCTGAAATGGAGCGATTTTTTCATAAAAATCAATGTGGGTTATATCATCAAAGTTGATTATTGCACCTAGTTTAGCTGCAAGTTCAAAATCTTCTGCTGGTGTAACATTAGATGAGAACATAATGTTATGACCATTTAGACCAACAGCATCGCTCATTAGAAGCTCTGTATAGCTTGAGCAGTCAGCACCGAAGCCTTCTTCTTTTAGGATTTGAAGAATTCTTGGGTTTGGAGTAGCTTTTACAGCAAAATACTCCTTAAATCCTTTATTCCATGCAAATGCGGCCTTTACTTTGCGAGCATTCTCACGAATAGCTTTTTCATCATAAAGATGAAATGGTGTAGGATAAGTTTTTGTCATTTCCTCTACTTGGGAAAGTGTTACAAATGGTTTTTTCTGCATTGGTTTCATCTTCCTTTTTTATTTTAATTTTAATTTAAACAAATTTATTTATCACAGCCAAGTATACGTTCGAAACGGGCTTTGAAATCATAATCACGACGAGCAGTTTCTTCTTCGTCTATGTATAGTATACGATTATCTTCGTAACAAACAACCATACCCTCACCAGCCATTTTAGGACAATTTTCGAGTGGTATATTGATATAACCGCCATTATCAAGTTCAATCACAACAAATTCGCCTTCAAAACGGTCGATAGTAGCTTTTTGTTTCATAATAAAAAATCTCCTTTTAGCAATAACGTTGTAAAAAAAAGATAATAAGGCAGAAAAAGCATATTAAAAATATTAAGGTATAAATTTGCGAAAATGATATAATAATCACTTGCACATATTCACCATCATTATACTAAAAACGACAATAAATTGCAATAATAAAAGCCACATTTTTCAGATGTGGCTTTAAAATATAAATATTATATTTATTTTAAAATTAATATAATAAGTGAATATTATTTCGCTTGATAGTATAATTTATACACATTCTAAATCAAGTGCACGAGAAAACTTGCTCTTAGATTCAGATTTTAATACAAATTTTTCGCAAATAGCCATACAAGCTGATTCAAAAGCCTTATCATTACCTGATTTTTGTTCACATTCAATTTCAGTAAAAGCTTGCTCCTTGTCCTGACATATTAAAACACCGTCATCAAAAACTATTTCAGCAGTAAAATCTGGAGTTTGCCATGTAGCTCTACGACGATGGAACTTTGTTTCACATACAGCGATTAAAGTTTCTGTTTTAAGTGCAGCACATAGGTCACTAGGTGCACCATGTTTTGGAAGTTCATTGAGACCATCATTTAGTGAAGCGGCTGAACATTCAAATTCATCATGCACATGTAAACCATCACGGGCAGCATCTTGAAGTTTCAAACAGCAAACTTGCTTGTCATTTTCACGACGCAAGCGAAGTGCAATTTTATGACTTCTAAGCCAGTGTGAAGCGGTGTCATAATAAGATGCATGCATTTCTATTGCATCATCTTCAGATAAATTTAAATCCTTTAAGATTTTATTATAATCGTCTGATTTTGCTTTCCATTTGAATTCACGTTCCATTATACTCTCACCTGTCCATTTCCTAAAATTACATATTTTTGGCTTGTAAGTACTTCAAGACCCATAGGGCCACGAGCATGAAGTTTTTGGGTTGAAATACCGATTTCTGCACCAAATCCAAACTCAAACCCATCTGTAAAGCGGGTAGAAGCGTTAACATATACAGCAGCAGCATCAACTTCATCTAAAAAACGCTGAGATGCCGCATAACTATCTGTGACAATACATTCAGAGTGACCAGTGTTATATTTATTAATATGGTCGATTGCCTCATCAAGAGATGAAACGATTTTAACCGATATTTCATAGTTTAAATACTCGGTTGCATAGTCATCTTCGGTAGCAAGGATAATGTTATCGCCCAAAATCTCTTTTGTTTTGCTGCAACCATGAATTATTACATTGCTTTTTGCAAGCTCTTTTGCTGCAAGAGGCAAAAAATCTTTTGCAACAGATTCATGAACTAGAAGACTTTCAGCGGCATTGCAAACAGAAATTCGCTGACATTTAGAGTTTACCAAAATATTAACTGCCATATTCATGTCAGCCTGAGAGTCAATATATACATGACAGTTTCCAGTACCTGTTTCAATAACAGGAACAGTTGCGTTTTGAACAACAGATTTAATAAGACCTGCACCACCACGAGGGATTAAAACATCAATATAGCCATTTAAACGCATCATTTCTGTGGCGGTTTGTCTGCTTGTATCCTCTAAAATGTTTATAGCATTTGGAGTTATATTGCACTCTTTTAAAGCCTCTCTCATAACATTTGTAAGGCACATGGAAGAGTGAAAAGCCTCTTTACCACTTCTCAAAATACAAGCAGAGCCAGCTTTAAAACATAAAACGGCAGCATCAACAGTTACATTTGGTCTTGCCTCGTAAATCATACCGATTACACCCATTGCAACACGTTTTAAGCCGATTTTAAGACCATTTGGACGGATTTTTTGCCATAAAAGCTCGCCTACTGGGTCAGCAAGTGCGGCAACCTGTCTGCAGCCTTCTGCAATGCCTTCAATTCTTTTTGCTGTTAATGTTAGGCGGTCAATTAAACCTTCATTCATGCCGTTTTCTCTAGCTAAATCAAGGTCTTTTTGATTGGCGGCTAATATTTCATCAGTTTTTGCTAAAAGTGCATCTGCAATTTTATTTATTGCATTATTTTTCATGCTTGTATCAAGTTTTGCAACTTCTCGCTTAGCATTTTTAGCATCTTCTGCAATTTCAATTAAATTACGCATTTAAAGAGCCTCCTTTTTATGTTTGCGTTTAAATAGTGTGCCAACAGGCTTGCCGTTTACTATATCATATAATATATCAGCTTTATCACCTTTGGTTATAAGCATAGATATACCAGCGTCCATACAAAGTTCAGCTGCACCAAGCTTTGTAGCCATACCACCAGTACCGCCAGCTGTTCCTGGGCCACCGGCAACCGCACGAAGTGCAGAATCTATGTGGTCAACTCTATCTATGAGCTTGGCATTTGGGTTTTCTCTAGGGTTTGAGTCATATAAGCCGTCTATATCGGTGAAAATAACAAGTAAATCTGCACCGCATATACGAGAAACAACAGCGGAAAGGGTATCATTATCGCCAAATGTTTCCATGTGCTCAAGTTCAGCAGTGGCAACTGTGTCATTTTCATTTACAATCGGCACAACATCATTGTCAAGCAGAATATCAAATGTATTATGAATGTTTTCACGTTGCTCAGTATCAGATACATTTTCTCTTGTGAGAAGTACCTGTGCAACCTTTATGCCATATTCAAGAAAAAATTTATCATATATATGCATAAGCTCACATTGACCAACAGCAGCGGCAGCCTGTTTTTTTCTTATATCTTTTGGTCTTTCACGCCAACCGAGTTTTGCACACCCTACACCCACAGCACCAGAGGACACTAAAACCATCTGATAACCTCTATTTTGTAAATCTGCAATAACTCTAACAAGCTTTTCAATGCAAGCTATATTTAATTTACCGTTTTCGTATGTAAGGCTAGATGTACCAACCTTTACAACAATTCGACGCATTTGTTCAGACATAACAACATAACTCCAAAATATATAAATTATATTTTTATAGTATCATAGTGCAAACAAGCTTACAATATAAAAAGATAAATTTCTAATATGCATGATAAATATATTCACAAAAACTACATATTTGTATGTGTTTTTATGGTATTCTAGTTTGTTTTTTGTATTATTATATGGTATAATAAATACGTTTACGATTTTAGTTTTAGTTCTCAAAATAATACATAATAAAGGAGATTTTTTTATTATGCAAAATAGAATTTCAGTGACAATAGCAGGTCAACAATATACAATTTTAGCAGAAGAAAATGAAGAATATACAAGACAGGTTGCACTTCGTGCAGATAACAAAATTAGAGAGGCTAGAGAAGTAACCGAAGCATCTCCACTTAATGCGGCTGTGCTTGCAGCTTTAAACCTTGCCGATGAAGCAACTAAGGCAGAGCGTGAGGTTCGCAGAGCAAAGGGCGAAATTTCCGAGCGTGAAGAACAAATCAAGGCTATTCGTGAGGAAATGATGCGACTTGTTCAAGAAAATGCAGATTTAAGAGACCAACTTCAAGCAAAAGCTGGTATGAAATTTGAGTCAGCTTCCGAACCTGAAAAAGAGAAAGAGCCTGAGGACAAGCCAGAAGAAAAAACAGAAGAAAAAGAAAAAACAACTGAGCCAGTAAAGGCGGAGAAAAAATCATGAATATGCCCGAGCTTTTAGCACCAGCAGGCTCATTTGAAGGTGTAAGAGCAGCTGTTCAAAGCGGTGCAACTGCGGTTTATATGGGTTTTGGCACTTTTAATGCAAGACGTGGGGCGAAAAACTTCACAAAAGAGGAAATGCGACAGGCTATCAGCTATTGTCGTGCAAGAGGTGTTAAAACAAATATCACCTTTAATATTTTGGCACTTGATAAAGAACGACAAGATGCAATAAATGATATCAAGTTCTTAAATGAAGCGGGTGCTGATGCACTTATCGTTCAAGACTTAGGGGTTGCCAGACTCATAAAAGAATGTGCTCCTGATATGCCTATTCATGCATCAACTCAAATGACAATTCATACGCTAGATGGTGCAATCACTGCAAAAGAACTCGGTTTTTCTCGTGTTGTGCTTTCAAGAGAATGTACTCTTGAGCAGATTAAATATATAACCGCTAATGCAGGCATTGAAACCGAAGTTTTTGTTCATGGTGCATTATGTATGTGCTACTCTGGACAGTGTTATTTATCGGCTGTTATTGGTCAGCGGTCGGGAAACCGTGGACTTTGTGCACAGCCTTGCAGACTCCCATATAAATATGATGGTTGTAAAAAACAATGTTATCCGTTATCACTCAAAGATTTATCACTTGCAGGGTGGCTTGAGCCAATAGTCAATGCGGGTGTATCATCGCTTAAAATAGAGGGCAGAATGAAACGTCCAGAATATGCGGCGATTGTCACAGATATATATGCAAGGCTTTTAAAAGAAAAACGCAGACCAACAGTCGAAGAAATGAAAACACTTGAGCTTGTTTTTTCAAGAGATGGTTTTACTGATGGATATTTAACAGGTAAAAAAGGCGATAATATGTTTGGTACAAAAACATCTATACCGCTTGAAAATGTTAAACATCTCTACGATGAAGCGGCTAAACGATTTGCAGAGGGCAAAGAAATGCCAATTGTGCCTGTAAATATGGTATGCGATATAACAGGAAGCGGTATTTCGCTAACTGTAACCGATTTAGATGGAAATACACATACCATAAATGATAATGAGCCTATTGAGCAAGCTAAAAATAAACCGACATCAAGCGAACAACTGGAGAAAAACCTCAAAAAGACAGGCGGAACTCCATTTGATGTTAAAAATATAGCTATAAACTTGCCAGAAGGTGTTATTGTTCCGGCATCACGAATAAATGCTATTCGCAGACAAGCACTGGAGAACTTGCTTGAAACAAGAGGTAAACCACCAGTTAGACGATGGATAGAGCCAAAACCGATAGAGAAAAGCAAACAAAACACACAAGATATGCAGTTTGTTGCTATGGTTAGAACGCTAGAGCAAGCACAAACGGTTAAAAATTCTGGTATTAGCACTATTTATGCACCATTAGAAGTGGCTGCAAAAGCTGAGGGTTTAATACCTGTTATGCCTAGGGTGTATCGTGATGATGAGCAACCAAGTATTGAAAAACTGCTTGAGACTTGTAAAAATAACGGTATAGACTCTGTTATGATTACCAATATAGGTCAAGTACAGCTTGCAAGAAAGTTAAATTTAAAAATACATGGTGATTTTGGGCTTAACGCTTATAATAGCTCTTGCATGAATGTTTTAAATTATTTAGGCATAGAACGACAAGTGCTATCTTTTGAGGCAAGGCTTGCACAGCTTAGAGATTTACAAAAGCCTATGGATACTATTTTAACCGTTTACGGTTATTTGCCACTTATGGTATTTGAAAATTGTGCAATACGAAGAAAAACAGGCGAATGTACTTGCAAAAAACAAACCTGTTATTTAACCGATAGACAGGGCAAAAAATTCGCACTTTTACCCGCTTTCGGTTGCAGAAATGAACTTTTAAACAGTCAGCCACTTTATATTGCTGATAAAATAAACGAGTGTAAACAAGTTGGGGCAAAATATGCTATGCTTAGATTTACAACCGAGGATAAACAAAAATGTTCTGAAATTTGCTCACTTGCACAGAATAGTCAAAGTATAAATTCGGAGTTTACACGAGGACTTTATTATCGTGGCGTAGAATAAATAAAAAAACTAGGTGAATAAATGAAAAGACTAATTTTAGCATCTGCCTCGCCAAGAAGACAGGAACTTTTATCGAATATAACAACAGATTTTACAGTTTGCCCAGCTGATGCTGATGAAACTTTACCAGAGGGACTTTCTATTCAAAAGCAAATAGAAACCCTTGCAAAACGCAAAGCTGAGGCAGTTTTAGAGCAAAACCCAGATAGTATTGTTATAGGTTCAGATACTATGGTTGTGATAGATAATAAACCACTCGGTAAACCAAAAGACAAAGAAGATGCAATAAGAATGCTAAAAATGCTTTCTGGTCGCAAGCATGAAGTTATAACTGGTGTAGCTGTAATATGTAAAAACAAAAAGCTTATAAACCATAGAACGACTAAAGTTAAATTTAGAGTGCTTACAGAGCATGAGATAGAAAGCTATGTTGCAACAGGTGAACCTATGGATAAAGCAGGTGCTTATGGTATACAAGGTTTAGGTTCTGTATTAGTTGAAGGCATAGAAGGAGATTATTTTAGTGTAGTAGGACTTCCTGTATCACTTGTTTATACTATGCTTTGTGAAATAGAACATTATATGTCCCATTAGATGAGGTGTAAAATTGAAAAATCCATTTTCTTTTCGCATGTTTGTTGTAGTAGCACTTGTTATAGTCTTATGTTTGGGTGTTACTGTTTATACAGGTGCAACAGGAAATTCTAATCCAGTTGCAACTGGTTTAGGTGTTGTTATAAAGCCTATACAAAAAGGTATAAGTCAAATAGGAAATATGATTTCCAAGGGCAGCTCATATTTTGAAGGATATGATGCACTTGAAAAGGAAAACGAAGAGCTTAAAGCTCGGGTTAGAGAGCTTGAGGAAAAAGTTCGTGATGCAGATTTAGCTATATCTGAGAGAGATAATCTTCGCACACTTTTAGGTTTAAAAGAAAACAATCCACAGTTTACACATTGTGAGCCAGCAGAGGTTATATCAAGAAGTCCAGGAGAATGGGCAACAACTATTTCTTTAGATAAAGGCTCTAGCGATGGTGTAGAACTAAATGATGTTGTAATAACAGAAGATGGTATGGTGGGTTATGTTTCCTCGGTTGCTCCAACTTATTGTGATGTTACAACTGTTATTGATACCAATATGCAGGCTGGTGCTATTGTAACTAGAACAAGAGAAGTAGGTGTAGCAGAAGGTGATTACACACTTATGAATGAAGGTGCTTTAAAGCTTGCATATCTTGAAACAGACAGCGAAGTTGTTATAGGTGATACTATTGAAACCTCAGGTATGGGTGGAGTATTTCCTAAGGGCATTATGATTGGTACGGTTGAGCGTGTTCTGCCAGAGGATAACGGTATATCTAATTATGCTGTTATTAAGCCATTTGTAAATGTAAAAGAGGTCAAGAGCGTATATATTATCACAGATTTTGAGGTGAATGGCTAAGTTATGCAAAAAGAACAACCGATAATTGTAAAATATATTGCTTATTTATTGTTTCTTATCGTGCTTTATGCTATTGAAACCGCAAATATACCAATGGAGATAATGGGCTTTAGAATTGATTTACTGCCTTGTGTTCCAGCAGCAGTCGCACTTATGGAAGGCCCAGTTTTAGGTGGCTTTATCGGCTTTATGACAGGTATGCTCTATGATGTTGGTTTTATAGGCGTAGAGGGTCTATTCCCAATTTATTATATGCTTTTTGGTATTTTAGCGGGTGCTGTAAGTATGAAGTTTTTAAGACGTATGTTTCCATCTATGCTGCTTTTAAACACATGTGGTATGCTTGTATTAGGACTTGTTAGATATGGTCTTTCACTTATGCTTATATCTAAAGTGCCATTTCCACTTGTTTTTCAAGCAATGTGTGGTGAAATACTTTTAACTATTATCTTATCACCTATTGTTTATTTTCCGGTTAGAAATATATCAAGACGATTTGAAAAGGTTATATAATTTAAGAAAGGAGTCCAAATGGATAATAAAGCAAAACTTCTTCGCAGATTAGTAGCACTTTTTGGTATAATGAGTTTGCTTTTATGTGTAACAGCAGCAGGTCTGTTTTCACTTCAAGTTATAAATGGCGAAGAATACCATGAGCAGGCACAAAATAGACTTACTACATCTTCAACTGTTGCAGCATCAAGAGGTGAAATAGTTGATAGATATGGTAGAGCTTTAGTTACAAATCAGTCGGTATATTCACTTAGAATAGATTATCCTCATTGGGATAAGGAAAACCAAAACTATACAATTTTGTCACTTGTACAGTTAATCAAAAATTCAGGAAGTATGCCTGTTGATACTTTGCCAATCTCTGAAAATGCACCATTTACTTATATTGGAGAGGAAAACAGCAAAGAACGTGAACTTCTAGCCGAATTTGCTGAGGAGGAAGGCTTTGGCACAGACCTCACAGCAGAAGAAATGATGGCAAACCTCAGAAATTACTATGGGGTAGAAGAAGTGTATTCAGATGCTAATGCAAGAACTATTGTCGGTATAAGATATGAAATGCAACAAAGCAGTTTTTCATCTTATAACTCATTTATAATTGCATCTGATGTTTCTATGGAGCTTATAGCTAAGATTAAAGAACAGCATACACAGTTTGCGGGTGTAAACGTTGAAACAGAAGCTGTAAGAAAATATGAAACAACTTATGCAGCTCATATTCTAGGTAGAATTACAAAAATTTATAAAGAGGATTGGCCAGAATATCAAGCAAAAGGTTATAATATGAATGCAATGGTTGGTCAACAGGGTGTGGAAAAGTCATTCGAGGAATATTTAAGAGGTACTGACGGCACACGCTCAATAGAAACTGACGCTAATGGTAATGTTACAAATATAGTTGAAGGTACACCACCACAACCAGGAAATAACTGTATTTTAACTATTGACCTTGATGTTCAAAAAGCGGCCGAAGATTCTCTTGCAGAAACATTGTCATCTATTGATGGTGCAGGCGGTGGTGCGGCTGTTGCTATTGATGTAAACTCTGGTCAGGTTCTAGCCCTTGCAAGCTATCCAACTTATGATTTAACTTTGTGGAATGAGCTTTATTCAACTTGGGCACAAGATGAAGAAAATAAACCACTTTTTAACCGAGCTATACAAGGTGCTTATCAGCCAGGTTCTACATTTAAGCCACTTACCGCTATTGCAGGACTTGAAGAAGGCGTTATTGATGGCTCAACCCTCATAACTTGTAATCACTATTATGACCAGTTCGAATCTAAAAAATATAAATGTTTGGGTACTCATGGCCCTACAAACGTTTTAAGAGCCTTGCAGAAGTCATGTAATATATTTTTCTATGAAACAAGTTATAGACTTGGCGGTGAAAAGCTGGAAGAATGGAGCAGACTTTTCGGTTTTGGTCAAAAAACAGGTATAGAACTAGAGGGTGAGCGTGCTGGTACAGCTTCAGGCCCTAAAAATCGTGCAGACATGCTTATAAATGCTCCTCTTTTAAACCCATGGCAACCAGGTGACGTTATCACTACTGGTATCGGTCAGAGTGATAACCTTATGACTCCTATTCAGCTGGCAAATTACACCGCAGCTATTGCAAATGGTGGTACACTTTATAAACCAACACTACTTAGAAGTGTGAAAACATATGATTATACTGGCACTGTCAAGGCTGAAAAAGCTGAAATTATAAGAGAAATAGATATTTCACAGGAAACTCTTGATTTAGTTCGCACAGGTATGGCTGAGGTTACTGATGATGAAGGTACAGCAGCTAGAACTTTTGCTGATTATCCTATTAAGGTTGCAGGTAAATCAGGTACAGCAGAGCACAACGAAAAAGATGAAAATGGCAAATATAAAGGTGACCATGCGGTGTTTATCGCTTATGCTCCTTATGATGACCCTCAGATAGCTGTTGCGGTTGTCGGTGAGTATGCTAAACATGGTTCAGATGTTGCACCGATTGCAAGAGATATATTTGATGCATACTTTACAGATGGTGGCAGTGTTACCGATATAGGTAGCGAAAACACACTCATTAAATAGTATATTTGTATATACAAAATTTGATACGCAACTTTTTGTTATGCAATATATATAAAATAAAATCTTTTTTTAATTAAAAGTTGGAGAAAACCTTGTATATCTATTGTAAATGATTTATACTAAAATCAGGAGGAGTAATATAGGTAGTATGTTTAAAGTGATTTTGGTAGCATCTGGCAAAGGCGGAACGGGTAAAACTTCTATAACTGCAAATGTTGCATCTGCACTTTCTATGAAAGGTCATAAAACATTGGTAATAGATGCAGATGTTGGACTTAGAAATCTTGATATAGTTTTAGGTATGAGTGATTTAGTTGTTTTTAGTTTTGCTGATGTTGCTCTAGGTATCGTTTCACTTGAACAGGCCGCAGCAAAGCATCATGATTTGGACAATCTTTATCTGTTAACCGCACCTATAGAACTTCCTAAATTAGATGAAGATAAAATTATCAACATTATCACTGAGGCTGAGAGCCAAGGATTTGAATATGTTATAATAGATAGTCCAGCTGGCCTAGGTGGTGAAATTAAACTCTTTGCTTGCGTTTCTACTCAGGCTGTTGTTGTTACAATGCCTGATACAGCAAGCGTTAGGGGAGCTGAGCGTGTTGCGAGAATGCTCGAACAGGAAAATATAATGCGTATTCGTATAGTTGTAAACCGAGTCCGTCCTTCTTTGATTCGTCAAGGTATTATGGGTAATATAGATGATATTATGGATGAAATAGGTATTCCACTACTAGGTATTGTGCCAGAAGATGAAAATGTTATATCTTGTGGCAGTAATGGCAAGTGCCTTGTTAAACACAGAAAAGGTGGTGCTTCAACTGCATTTTATAATATTGCACAAAGAATAGATGGTGTTAGATTGCCAATTATGCGTATCTAAAAACTTAACTCGAAAGGGGAAATCTAAAATGAATATCGCTCTGATTGCACATGACCGCAAAAAAGAACTTATGGTACAATTCTGTATG
>CALWMO010000018.1 GCA_944381965.1 uncultured Butyricicoccus sp. | reverse complement strand
AATTTAACTAAAAAATAACATAAAACGGGTAATAAGTGTTATTTCGCATTTATTACCTGTTTTTTTATATATTATCATACAAAAAAGAGTCTTTTTTAAAATTTAATTTTGACGGTTAACGATAAAAAAATCTTGATATTTTGACCAAAAACAGTTAAAATAAATACAAACAATAAATATGACAAAAAAGTAATGTTTATTTATAAATAAATCGGAGGGATATTCTTAATGGCAACACTAAAGGATCTTGCAGAACATACAGGATATTCTATTGCAACCATTTCCCGTATCCTTAATAATGATCCTTCAATGTGTGAAAGAGATTAAAATGGTGAAAGAGTAATGAAGGTTGTAAATGAACTAAATTATGCGGCAACTAAAAGCAAAAAGGGTCGTAACCAAAAAATTGTGTTAAATATTGGTGTGGTCTTTGCTTGTCAGTTTGAATGGCGTAGAGAAGAATTTGAAAAAGCTTGGCTCGAATGTGTGGCTAAAGTATGCTCAAGTGCTAAAATATCTTGGGTGAAAATAGAAATGGGTGTTTCCTCCGTACATGAGCTAAAACAAATGCATTTAGACGGTATTTTAGCAATAGGCGTTTTTCAAGAGCCACAAATTAATTGGATATTCCATATAAACGAAAATGTTGTATTTATGGACGCATCTGCCGATGAAGTGCATTATGATACTGTTGTTATAAATAGTCATGCTGGTATGGCACAGGCTATTGAACATCTAATGGAATACGGTCATAAAGATATAGGATATTTTGGCCCATGTGGAAAACAAAAATGCTGGACAAGAAGAATTTTAACCGAAGTTTTGCATAATATGTACAATGATGCTATGCGTGTTTATGGCTTGACAGATAAATCATGGGTGCTTAATGCAGAAGTCGATATAGAGCAGAGTAAACTGTCTATGCTGGAGTATATAAAATCGGGTGAAAAACTTCCGACAGCTATAATTGCTGCATCTATGGAAAATGCATTAGGTGCTATCGAGGCTTTTAAAGAGTGTAAAATTGATATTCCAAATGATATATCTATTTTGGCATTTTGTGATATTGATAGGTCGGAAAAAGCTCTTAAAAGACTTACAGTCGTACATATACAAGAGGAATATATGTGTCGTGCAGCTGTTAGACTCATAAGTGAGAAAATGCCAAATCAATCAGTTCATGGTGTGCGTTATACCCCTAAAAAGGTTATGATTCCTCCGGTGCTTGATAGCGGATTGAGTGTTGCAGAACCTAAAATCTCTTATAATTAAATAATTTTAAAATACCGAGAAATGTTGGAACATTTTTCGGTATTTTTTCGTCTATAAGGTAAAAGGAGGTTTTTATTATGAAAAAGTTAATTTCCGCTCTGTTAATGACTGTTATGTTGTTTACTATGGTGTCATATGCTTGGGCTTATAGCGATGACAGCAAACTCGTTTGTGCAAATGTTAAACAAATTTCTGAAAACTCAATTTTATTAGACAGAATTGATGGAAAAGGTGAAGTAAACGTTAAAATTGATGAAAACACACTATATATGGATAGTGGAAACGCTGTAGAAGGTGATATCAAAGATATAAAACTAAGTGACACAGTATATGTTTTCTATAATGAGGATAAAGCAAATGCTATTGTTTATAATATTCCTCAAGATACAGGCTGTGCAATGCTCCATACTATTGAAAAATTAGAGTTTTATGATGGTGGTCAAACAAAAATTTTAACCGATAATGGTGGCATGTATATAAGTATTGATAAAAATGCTAAGATTACAAACTATTCTGATGGTAAGCAAATAAGAGAAACAGATTTGTTTGTAGGTCAAAAAATATTTGCTTGGTATAATGGTGTACAAGAAAGCTATCCAGCACAAACAAGTACTTCTAGACTTGTTTTAGTTGATGAGGGGCAAACAGCTGATATTTTGTTAGATGGAAAGGCAATAGCTACAAAAGCGGTATTAAAAAATGGTGTTTGGACAGTTCCAATGCGTGAAACTGCTGAAACTCTAGGTCTTGAAGTTTCATGGAATAATGACGAAAGAATAGCCGCAATGGAAAACGATAAGCGTAAAATGGCTATTAGAATAGGTGAAGATTTATATGTGTCTTATGCAAGTGAGCAAAGTGGACTGATTGGTATGACAGCACCAATTAAGCTTGGATGTAAAGCATATATAATTGATGATAAAACATGGATTCCAGCAAAAGCATTTGAAATTTTCGTTGGATTTGATGTAACTCAAAATAATAATACAATACAAATAGAAAAAGCGAGCTGAAAAGCTCGCTTTTTAATGTTAAATTAGATGTTAGCTCGTATAATTTCGCCGATTTCCTTTGTAGAAAGAGCTTTTTCGCCCTTTGTAGCAATATCAGCGGTTCTATAACCATCATTGAGTGCTTTCTCAACAGCATTTTCGATTGCGTTAGCCTCATCGGTTAAGCGGAATGAATATCTAAGCATCATTGCACATGAAAGAATGGTTGCAATAGGGTTTGCAATGCCTTTACCTGCGATATCTGGAGCAGAACCATGAATAGGTTCATACATACCACGACCGCTCTCGTTTAGTGATGCACTTGGCAGCATGCCGATAGAACCAGTAATCATGGAAGCTTCATCGGAGAGAATATCGCCGAACAGATTGCCTGTAACAATTACATCGAACTGTGCAGGATTACGAACAAGCTGCATAGCTGCATTATCTACATACATATGCTCAAGTGTAACATCTGGATATTCTTCAGCAATACGGGTTACAGTTTCACGCCATACACGAGAGGTTTCAAGCACATTAGCTTTGTCAACAGAAGTTACTTTCTTAGAACGTACACGAGCCATTTCGAATGCACGACGTGCAATACGCTCTACTTCATAAACAGAGTAGTTCATATCATCATAGCCGACAACGCCCCAGTCATTAGTGCTTTCACGTCTGCCATGCTCACCGAAATAAACATCACCAGTAAGTTCACGACATACAACAATGTCAAAACCATCACCAATGATTTCAGGCTTGATAGGGCAAGCATCAGCTAATGCTTTGTACATCATAGCAGGGCGAATATTAGCAAATAAACCAAGAGCAGCTCTTAAACCTAAAAGAGCTTTCTCAGGGCGGTTTTGTGATGGCTGATTGTCCCACTTAGGGCCACCAACTGCACCTAAAAGCACAGAATCGGCGTTTTTACAAATCTCTATTGTTTCCTCGGTCAGTGGAACACCGTTTGCATCAATAGAGCAGCCACCCGCTAAAACTTCATTATAATTAAAGGTATGACCGAATTTTTCGCCGACTTTATCAAGCACAAGCATAGCCTCGGTTACGATTTCAGGGCCTACACCGTCACCTTTTACAACAGCAATATTATAATTCATTTTCTTAAAATCCTCTTTTCTTTAAGCTCTTAAGCAGTCCACCATCAGCGATAATGCTTTGAATAAATGGAGGGAAAGCAGCAGCCTTATATTGCTCATTTTTTGTTTCATTTGTAATAATACCAGTGTCAAAATCAACAGAGACAATATCACCAGCCTCAATAGCGTTTGCAGCAGCCTCACACTCAAGAATTGGCAGACCGATATTGATAGCATTACGATAGAAAATACGAGCAAAAGAAGATGCAATTACACAAGAAACATTGTTTTCCTTGATAACCAGTGGAGCATGTTCACGAGAAGAACCACAACCAAAGTTACGAGTAGCAACAATAATATCACCATCATTGACATTCTTTACAAAATCAGCATCAATGTCTTCCATTGCGTGACTGGAAAGCTCTTTTACATCAGCAATATTTAAGTAACGTGCAGGAATGATAACGTCAGTGTCTACATTATCACCATATTTAAAAACAGAACCTTTTACAACCATTTTATTAAAAACCTCCCATTAGTCTAAATCTTCTGGTGAGCAGATATAACCCTTAACAGCACTTGCAGCAGCAACAGCAGGGCTAGAAAGATAAATTTCACTTGTGATATGTCCCATACGACCAACAAAGTTACGGTTAGTAGTGGAAATAGAGCGTTCACCCTCAGCCAAAATACCCATATGACCGCCTAGGCATGGACCACAAGTAGGAGTGGAAACAATAGCACCAGCTTCAATGAAAATCTTTGCAAGACCTTCTTCAATACACTGTAAATAAACCTCTTGTGTTGCAGGAATGACAATAGTTCTTACATCTCTTGCAACATGTCTACCCTTTAAAATTTCAGCAGCAATACGCATATCTTCAATTCTACCGTTTGTACATGAACCAATTACAGCCTGCTGTACTTCAATTTTATCCAGTTCATCAGTTGTTTTTGTGTTTTCAGGCAGATGAGGGCAAGCAACAGTTGGACGAAGTGCAGAAAGGTCGATTTCATAAGTAGCAGTGTATTCTGCATCTGCATCAGCTTCAAAAACTGTAATTTCACGATTTACACGGTTTTTAATATATTCCATTGTCTTTTCATCAACAGGGAAAATACCGTTTTTTGCACCAGCTTCAATAGCCATGTTACAAATTGTGAAACGGTCGTCCATAGAAAGCTCACTTACACCTTCGCCAGTGAACTCCATTGACTGATATAAAGCACCATCAACGCCGATTTTACCAATGATATGTAAAATTACGTCCTTACCAGAAATCCAAGGAGCTTTTTTGCCCTTTAATACAAATTTAATAGCACTTGGAACTTTAAACCAAGCTTTACCAGTAGCCATACCAGCGGCAAGGTCTGTAGAACCTACACCAGTAGAAAATGCACCAAGTGCACCATAAGTACAGGTGTGAGAGTCTGCACCGATAATCAGCTCACCAGGAGCAGTTAAACCTTTTTCTGGTAAAAGTGCGTGTTCTACACCCATATCACCAACATCATAGAAGTTTACAATATCATGTTTTCTTGAAAAATCACGACAGACCTTACACTGTTGAGCGGATTTAATATCCTTATTAGGTGCAAAGTGATCCATAACAAGTGCTATTTTAGTGCGGTCAAATACCTTTTCAAAACCAGCCTTTTCCATCTCACGAATGGCAACAGGGCCTGTGATATCATTTGCAAGAGTCAGGTCAAGATTTGCTTCAATAAGCTGACCTGCTACTACGCTTTCTAATCCTGCATGATGAGCAAGGATTTTTTGACTCATTGTCATTCCCATTTTACTATTTCCTCCCGTTTATTCCATGAAAAATTTATTGATACCATTAATGTAAGATTTAATAGATGCCTCTACAATATCGGTAGATACACCACGACCAGTTACAAGCTCGCTGCCATCAATTGAGATTTTAACGATTGCCTCAGCCTGAGCATCATCACCATCAGTCATAGATTTCAGTGAGTAATCCTCAAGTTCAATTTCACGACCAACAATCTTGTTAATAGCCTTAAATGCTGCCTCGATAGGGCCGCTAGATGCTGCAACACGTTCAAATGTTTCATCACCCTTTTTAACCTTAATAACAGCAGTAGAAGTGATAGCATTACCAGAGTTAATAACAAAGCTAACAAGGCTGTAACGCTCTGTACCAGAAACAGGAGCAACACCGATAATTGCCTCAAGGTCTCTATCCTTGATAGTCTTTTTCTTATCAGCAAGAGCCTTAAACTTTTCAAATGCCTTATCCAGTTTTTCCTTATCTAATGTATAACCAAGCTCTCTTAGACGGTCTTCAAATGCATGACGGCCAGAATGTTTTCCAAGAACGATTGCATTTTTAGGAATACCAACAGATTCTGGAGTCATAATTTCATAGGTTTCCTTGTTATTAAGTACACCATGCTGATGAATACCAGATTCATGTGCAAACGCATTAGCACCAACAATAGGCTTTGTAGGTGCAACAGGAACACCTGTGATAGTCTGTATCATACGGCTTGCACGATAAATCTGAGTTGTTTCAATATTGCAATCAACATCAAAGTAATTTTTACGGGTGTTAAGTGCCATTACACATTCTTCCATTGATGCATTACCAGCACGCTCACCGATACCATTTATAGTACATTCAATCTGACCGATACCAGCTTCAACACCTGCTAAGGAGTTTGCAACAGCCATACCTAAGTCGTTGTGACAGTGACAGGACAGAATTACATTTTCAATGCCTTCTGTATGCTCACGAATATAACGAACACGAGCTGCATATTCCTCTGGAACCATATAACCAACTGTATCTGGAATATTTAGTGTTGTAGCACCTGCTTTAATAGCGGTTTCAAAAGAGCGACACAGAAAATCTAAATCAGAACGACAAGCATCTTCTGCTGAGAACTCAATATCAGGACAATATTTCTTTGCATATGCAACATTATATGCAATGGACTCCAGAACCTGCTTAGGTGTCATTTTTAGTTTATATTGCATATGTAGTGGAGATGTTGCGAGGAAAACATGAATTCTCGATGAATTTGCATTTTTAATAGCATTCCAAGCAGCGTCAATATCCTTTTCTGCACAGCGAGCCAATGAACAAATTGTAGAATCCTTGATGATATCAGCAATAGCAGAGATTGCAGCCGCATCACCAGGGGAAGCGATAGCAAAACCAGCTTCGATGATATCAACTTTTAAGGCCTCAAGCTGACGAGCAACTTCAAGTTTTTCATTTAAGTTCATACTACAACCAGGGGATTGTTCACCATCACGCAAGGTAGTATCAAAAATACGAATAGTTCTTCCCATAACTTAATTCCTCCAAAAATCAAGATTTTTTATTTTTTGATGTAAAAAAAGCCTCGTCTCTTAAATATAAGAGACGAAGCTACAAACTCCGCGTTACCACTCTCGTTGCTGCAAGTGTGCAGCCTCTCAGCGTGTATCAAACAATACACTTCTCTATAACGGGAGAACCCGACCTAGCTTAATAGGAAAACCGTTCAGCTGGCAGCTCACTGGGGAGTTTCATGAGCCTTAAACACTGTCTCGCACCAAACGACAGCTCTCTGAAGATATCGACTGCATTACTTTACCAGTTCATCACATTTAACGAATACTATATACAGTCTAGCGAAATTTTTACAGACTGTCAAGTGAAAACTTAAAATTTTTATTATTTATCCTCACTTGAATAGTTAGATAAAATGGTCTATAATTTAAAAGATTAAAACTAAGGAGGGCTATATGCAACATATTTTGACAGTTGATTATGAAATTTTGTACTTTATTTGCCACTGGCTTAGAAATGATTTTTTAAACCCTATTATGCTTTTTATCACTCATCTTGGTGACGCAGGAGCTATATGGATTTTTATTGCACTTATATTTCTGCTTAAAAAACAAACCAGAATTTTTGGTATAAGTATGCTTATATCACTTCTTGCAGGTCTTATAGTTGGTAATATGATAATGAAGCCATTTTTTGCAAGACCAAGACCATTTCAGACTTATGATGACATAATAAATCTTATAAATCAAGGGGGGTATTCATTCCCATCCGGTCATTCATTATCATCATTTACAGCCGCAACAAGTTTTTATTTATGTGCTAAACATAAAAATATTAAACTCAAGTTTGCAAGGGCTTTTCTAGTGCTTGCAACGCTTATAGCTCTATCAAGACTTTATGTATGTGTGCATTATCCAACAGATGTGCTTTGCGGAAGTTTAATAGGTGTAATTATAGCTGTTATAGTGGTTAAAATTATTATAAAGAGATTCCCAAATAGCTAAGGAGTAAAGACAGATGAAAAACAAATATGCCCGATTGCTTGGAAATACTATGATTTTTGCAATCGGTACTTTTAGCTCTAAAGTGTTAGTATTTTTTATGATGAGATACTATACAGCGGTATTAGATACAGCGGATTTTGGTATAAGTGACCTTATAACTCAATCGGCAAATGTGCTTATACCAATAGCAACAGTTAGTATAACATCAGGTATTATTAGATTTGGTTTAATAAGAAGTAATGATAAAAGACAGATATTTTCGATAGGTGTTGTAGCTGTTTTTTGTGGATATGCGTTTTTACTTGTGCTATATCCACTTTTAAAACAAATAGATACATTTGCACCTTATTTATTTTTAATTTATTTATATGTTTTAACATCATCACTTCAACAGGTTTGCCATCAGTTTGTAAGAGCAAAAGGGCATGTAAGACTTTATGCACTGGACGGTATATTTCGAACAGTTTGTACTATTTTGTTTAATGTACTATTTTTAAGCGGATTTAAATTAGGTATAATAGGCTATGTACTAAGTATAATAGTAGCAGATGTACTTTCTATTATAGGTTTAAGTTTGATTGATGAACTTCCAAAATATTTTAGTTTGAAAGCATTAAATCCAGTTATGGCAAGAGCCATGCTTAGATACTCTGTACCTCTTATTTTAGCTACCGAGTGTAACTGGATAATAAGTATGTCCGATAGATTTTTTATTGAAAATATGCGTACATCGCATGAGCTTGGTCTTTATGCGGTATCTGCACGAATACCAACTATAATGATTTTAGTATCAAGTATATTTATAGAGGCTTGGCAGATATCAACTATAAACGACAGCAGCAGAAGAGAACAAGAGGATTTCTTTACAAAAGTAGGTAATGTATATCAAGCACTTGTTTTTATGCTCATTTCTGGAATAATTTTGTTTTCAAAAGTATTTGTAGCTATATTTGCAGACCCATCTTATTATGAAGCTTGGAAATATATACCGCTTTTAGTCATTGGCTCTGGTTTTGCATGTTTATCCAACTTCATGAACAGTATTTATACTCTTGAGAAAAAAAGCACATATTCTATGGCTACGGTTGTACTTGGTGCTTTTATGAATGTTGTGCTTAATGTTTTAATGATTCCTAGGTATGGTGCAAACGGTGCGGCACTTGCAACCGCTATAAGCTATGTAGCAATGTTTTTAATTCGTGCAATTCACAGTAGAAAGTATATTCGTATAAGATGGCAATATGCAAGATTTATTGTATCAAGTTTTGTTTTAATTTTACAAAGTTATTTTATGCTAAGTGAAGTTACGTTCTGGATACCAATAGAAATTTTACTTTGTGCAGTTATAATTATATTAAATGGTGATGATTTAATCCGTGCATTTAATAAGTTATTTAGTAAATTTTTATACAAGATGGCAAATAGAACATGAAAAAAATATATGTATTTGCATTAAATATAAATGATGTTTATGAAGAAAGTCTAAATTTATTGCATAAAAAACAGCAAGAAAGAATTAAAAACATAAAAAACCAAAATGCAAAAAAACAAGCTCTTGCGGCGGAATTACTTGTTTTATATATTGTGAAAAAATTTAAACCTAAAAATATATCAATTCCTCCACTTAGAATAGCGGGTGAATTTGGAAAACCTTATTTTGCGGAAAATACAGATTTTAAATTCAATATATCACATAGTGGAAATTGGGCAGTAATTGCGGTTTCTGATTATGAAATAGGAATAGATATTGAAAAAATAGGTAAACTTAGAACGAATGTTGCAAAAAGAATATTGCATGAAAATGAAAAAAAAGAGTTTTTTTTATTGGATATAAATGAGCAGCAAATAAAATTCTATGATTATTGGGTATTAAAAGAAAGTATTGTAAAAGCCACAGGTAAAGGAATGAATGATTCCTTTTCAGATATATATATAAGGTTTATCGACGAAAAAGAAGCTAAAATGGATAAAAAAGAGTTTCAATTACTTTTGTTTCCATTTCAGGGCGAATATAAAATGGGTATATGTATATTTTCAAAAGAAAGATATAAAATTTTTACAAAGATACTTTCTTATCATGAAATAATGGTGTAAAATAAAACATATGGCGTGTTAGTGTGATTTAATATAGTAGTAATATTTTAGTATAAAGGGTGAACAGTATTATGTGGAAAGATGTATTTGATAAAAATCAAGAAAAAGAAGGGGAGGAATACGACTACGGCGAATATGTTGGTTTAGTATGTCAGGTTGTGAGCGATGAAAATAAACTATTTTTCGTAGGTAAGCTTGATGACTATGACAGCATAAATAAAGAAATGAAAATAGTACTTCATAAAGGTGAGCAAACTCCTCAGGGATTAATTTATAATACACCTGTTAAGATAAGTACTAGAAATAATGGTGATATAATTGTGCTTTATGGTGCTGTAACAGGTCAAACGGCTAGTTATTGGCGTGTTGAAATGAAAGATATGATTAAGTGTCCAGAACAAAGAGATGGTTTTCGTCAACCATTGAAATGTAAAGCTACAATAGTTAAATACAATGAAGAAAATGATGAGGCAACACCTATTCAATGTGATTTAATAAATATAAGTTTAACTGGAATGGCCTTTCGTAGTGATGTTCAATTTAATATTGATGAAATTATATGGGTTGACGAAGCGGTTTTAAATAAAAAATGTCCTACAAAATATAGTTTCAAATGTATTGTAAAACGAACTTTTAAAGATGAAAAGGACAGAGTTTGTTATGGTTGTGAATTTATAAGACTACCTGCTTCTGTTGAAAATAGCCTCTGCAAAGATTTATTCTATCTACAAGCACAATCAATAAAAGGTAACTAAGTTTAAAATCTCTAGTAGTTCGAAAGCTATTAGAGATTTTTTTACAAATAAAACATTGTGATTTGGTATGTTATTATTCATTTGTTAAATAAATATACTATAAATATTTTATAGTGTTTAATAAATATACATATATTTTAACACGCATACATAATTTTTATAGATTAAAGAGCTACAATGGTAACAATATAAACAAAAAACATAGGTATAATTTTTTGTCGATATAAACGTATAAAAATACTATAAAATAATGAAAAAAATAATTTTTTAAATTAATTTAAAAAAGACTTTGAATATAAAAACAATAAAAATTAACAAAAAAGACAAAATTCCGTCTTACATGGACAGTATTTTTACGAATTTATATGCAGAATTTTCTTGCATTATCTTTCCAAGGGTGATATAATTTACCCATCAAATAAAAAGCTTTTTGTGGATTTCTAGTTGAATCCACTGAGGTTGTACGAAGGGAAGATTTTATAAATGGCACTGAATAATGAATACTTAAAAAGAGTATACGCTGGTCTTGAAAAAAGAAATGCACATGAGCCTGAATTTTTACAGGCAGTTTATGAGGTTTTTGAATCTCTGGAGCCAGTAGTGGAAGCTCGTCCAGAAATCGAAGCAAACGGTATTATGGAGCGTATCGTTGAGCCAGAACGCATTGTAAACTTCCGTGTATCTTGGGTTGATGAT
This sequence comes from uncultured Butyricicoccus sp., assembly GCA_944381965.1. Taxonomy (GTDB): domain Bacteria; phylum Bacillota; class Clostridia; order Oscillospirales; family Butyricicoccaceae; genus Butyricicoccus_B. The sequence continues at coordinate 5,883 of CALWMO010000018.1, read as the reverse complement.
GCTGGTAAGGTGCAGGTAAATCGTGGTTGGAGAATTCAGTTTAACTCTGCAATCGGCCCTTACAAGGGTGGTCTTCGTTTACATCCATCTGTTAACCAGTCTATCATTAAGTTCTTAGGTTTTGAGCAGATTTTCAAAAACAGCTTAACCGGTCTGCCAATGGGCGGCGGTAAGGGCGGCTCTGACTTTGACCCAAAGGGCAAGAGCGATAACGAAATTATGAAGTTCTGTCAATCCTTTATGACTGAGTTACAGCGTCATATTGGTGCTGATACCGACGTTCCAGCTGGTGATATTGGTACTGGTGCTCGTGAAATCGGTTATATGTTTGGTCAGTATAAGCGTCTGCGTAACGAGTTTACTGGCGTTTTAACTGGTAAGGGTCTGTCATATGGCGGTTCTCTAGCTCGTACAGAGGCTACTGGTTACGGTGTATGTTACTTTATGAACGAAATGCTCAAGGATATGGGTACTTCTTTTGATGGTAAGCGTGTTGTAATCTCAGGTTCTGGTAACGTTGCTATTTATGCTAACCAGAAGGCTACTCAGCTTGGTGGTAAGGTAGTTGCAATGAGTGACTCTAACGGTTACATCGTTGATGAAAACGGTATTGATTATAAGGTGATTCAGGAAATCAAAGAAGTTAAGCGTGCTAGAATTAAGACTTACCTTGATTATGTTCCAACTGCTAAGTATGTAGAAGGTTGTCGTGGCATTTGGTCTGTTGCTTGTGATATTGCTCTGCCATGTGCAACTCAGAATGAGCTTAACGGTGACGAGGCTAAGACTCTTATTGCTAACGGCGTAAAGGCTGTTGCAGAAGGTGCTAATATGCCATCTACTCCAGAAGCTGTTGCTGCATTCCAAGAAGCAGGCGTTGCATTTGGCCCTGCTAAGGCTGCAAACGCAGGCGGTGTTGCTACTTCTGGTCTTGAAATGAGCCAGAATAGCCAACGTCTGAGCTGGACTTTTGAAGAAGTTGATGAAAAGCTACATCAGATTATGATTAATATTCATAAGTGCTGTAAAGATGCTGCTGCTCGTTATGGCATGGAAGGCAATCTTGTTGCTGGTGCTAATATCGGTGGATTTGAAAAAGTTTGTGATGCTATGCTGTGGCAGGGCGTTGCATACTAATAATATTTATTTAAGTTAAAATGTTTAAAACCAGAGATTTTTATCTCTGGTTTTATTTTTTAGAAATATTTGTATAAAATGTACAAAATCATGAAAAATATAGAATAAGATACTCTGGAAAAAGTGTAAAATATACTAAAAATGCTTTGTTTTATATATAAAATATGGTCATTAAAACATAAGTATGCTATAATAAAAATATCATCTGAATAGGTGAGATTGAATGATATATGCAAGTGCATTATCATATTTAAGGAGGACTAGCAATGGATTTCCAGTGGGAGTTTTTTGAAAACCTTAATGAAGCTGTTTATGTTTCTGAAGTGTAAACACAAAGTCTAATTTATATGAATGCTCGTTTGCGTAACGTTTTAGGTATTAGTGATAGTACAGAATATATTGGTAAAAAATGCTATGAGGTTCTACAAGGACTTAATAGATGTTGTGATTTTTGTACAAACCATTTGCTTAAAGAGAACGAGTTTTATGAATGGACATATAAAAACCCAATATTAAATACGAGTTACCTTATCAAAGATACTCTCATAGTACGTGATGGTAAAAAGTATAGGCTTGAAATAGCAGTTGATATAGATTCAGAAAAAGTACAACTTAATAATTACTATTTTGCTAATAGTGATGAAATTATCAAAGAATGTATGCATTATATCAATTCTCGTTCAGAATCAAGTGATGTAATAGATGAACTTCTTAAATTTATTGGCGAGAAATTTTTATGCGAAAGAAGTTATATATTTGAAAGAAATGAAAATAAATGCTTTGATAATACATACGAATGGTGTAAAGATGGTGTACATTCTCAAAAAGATTTACTTCAAAATGAGCCAGAAGAAACTATCTCTTGGTGGCTAGAGTTGTTTGGAAATGGTCAAGTTGTTGTTATCGAGGATATTCAAAATATAAAAGAAGAATATCAATTAGCTTATGCAGCATTGAAATCTCAAGATGTACATTCGTTAGTAACAGGTCCTATATATTCAGGTGATGAAATTATCGGTTTTATAGGTGTTGATAATCCAGATAAAAAAATGCTTCCTATATTAAAAACTCTTCTGCAATTTATCGGATATTTTATTAGACCTGTCTTTATACGCAGAGGCCTTGTCAACGAATTGGAAATCATTAGCAATAGAGATGTGCTCACAGGTGCATTAAATAGAAATTCACTTGCTACATACTGTTCATCAGATATAAAAAATAAATCTATTGGTGTTATATATTGTGATATTTCTGACCTTAAATTGATAAATTACGAGTTGGGATATGATGCAGGAGATGAAATTATATTACAGTGTCATAGCCTTATACAAAAAACCCTGAAAACAGATATGATTTACCGAATAGGTGGAGATGAGTTTGTTGTATTAATACCTAATATTAATCAAAATGAATTTGAAAGCACAGTTGATACTTTGAAAAGTAGGGTAAGAGTATCTGAACACCATATATATGTCGGCAGTTCATGGTCAGATAATGAAAATTCAGACATAAAGACTCTTATAACTCTTGCGGGCAAGCAAATGTTTAAGTATAAGAGAGATTATTACTTATCATCAAAATTATTTTCAAAGAGTCTTGAATATGTTAAACAAAAATATAATAATCAAATAAATGAATCAAATCTCAAAAGTAAATTTATGCAGTTTATAGAAGATAATAATTTTGACCCAGAATCATTATTTAACTCTATAACTCTTAAAAATTCTGCATCATATCTTTACTTTGGCGATTTACAAAGTAATCAGTTTTATATATCTGATAATATGCGTGACACATTTGGTTTTAAAGATAATCTTGTACCAAACCTTCTTGTTGAATGGGAGAAAAGAATAAGTACAACAGAAGACCTTGAGCTATATAGACATGATTTATCTATGATGTTAGAAGGAAAGAAAACAATACATGATTTAAGATATCAGGTTAAAGATTGCAATGGAAATAATATTTGGATTCGCTGCTGTGGTATATTAAAGTGGAATGAGGATAAGACGGTTCCATTATTTTTCTCAGGAAGAGTGTCTTGCCAAGATAATGATTTTGTAGTAGATGCAATAACTAATTTTCCAAGAGAACATGCTGCAATAGCAAAAATAAATGAGCTGTGTAAAATTTCAGATGAAATATGTGTTATCGGCTTTTGTTTAAATAATTTTACCGAAATAAATGAAACTAAAGGACGTTATTTTGGTAATCTAATCTTACAACATATATCTAATAAATTATCTAATGGATTTGGTAGTAAAATATCTTTATTCAGATTAGATGGTATGAGATTTATGGCAATTGTTTCACCAACTTACACTGCATCTGTAGATGATATAGTCGATAAAATGCGTGATATTATTGAACAAGAATATAGAACAGCCGATATATCAGTTAGACATCCATGTGCATTTGGTGTTTTAAATCACAATGATGAAAATGAAAGTGCTCAAATGGTACTAGAAAACACAATAACCCTTATTTTAGCTGCAAAAACATTGCCAGATGTTAAATATGTTGAACATTCACCAGAAAATGTTCGCAAAATGAAAGAAATGGCAAATATGGCATTGCGTCTTGGTCAAGAAGTAGATAATAATATGGAAAACTTCCGTATTGTAGTTCAGCCAATTGTAACAGCTGATGGTAATGAACCATTAAAGGGTGAGGCATTGCTTAGATGGAAATATAACGGTCAAAACGTTTCACCTGCTGTATTTATCCCTTTACTTGAAAAGGGTAAATTGATTTTGCCTGTTGGTAAATGGGTTTTTGAGCAAGTGGTTCGTACTTGTAAACGTATACTTTCATATGAACCTAGATTTAAAATGACATTTAATGTGAGCTATTTGCAGATAATGGACGATGACTTTATAATATTTATAGAGCAAACACTTAAAAAGTATCGTATGGATGGTTCACATTTTATAGCAGAGCTTACAGAAACTCATTTTGATGAAAGTCCAGAAAAACTAAAGGAATTTGTTGATAAGTGTAAAAAACTTGGTATTCAAATTGCATTAGATGACTTTGGAAATGGCTATTCATCACTTGGTTTGCTGCTAAAGTATCCAGCAACGGTTGTAAAGTTAGACCGTTCACTACTCGCAGAGGTAACCGAATCCGAGGAGAAAATGTATTTTATTCGCAGTATCGTATATGCTTGTCACCAGTTCGGAAAAACTGTCTGTGTCGAAGGTGTGGAAACCGAAGATGAGGACAGAATAGTTAAAAATACTGGTTGCGATATGATTCAAGGTTACTTCTACTATAAACCAGTTGAAATACCAGAGCTTTATGATATACTGGCAAATAGAAATAAATAAAAATTTTAGTCACATTTGCCCTCCATAATCTATATAATGAAAATAGGAGCGTGATGCGGCATGAGAAAAAAACTCTATGGAGCGATTGTCGCAGCATTTGGAATAGGTATCCTAGTCGGTGGTATATTCCCATCAGAGCTATTTCTTTGGCTTTGTGGAGTTGCTCTTATAATTACAGGTTTTCTGCTTATAGGTTAAGGGAGGAAAAGACATATGAAAATCGTTATATGGAAAAGTCCTAAATATTTACATGGTGTTCTAAAACGCATCTTTAAAATGTAATAAAACAAACTATACCGCAAAGATAGAAATATCTTTGTGGTATTTTTTTGTAATATTAAAATTAAACACTTCATATATTATAGCAGATGCAGCTTACAAAGGAGGAATTTTACAAATGGAGCTGATTAGAAACAGCATTGCCTGCTATGATATTATTCTGGACAAAGTATCGACATATGAGGAGTCAACTGATGCAATAGTACCTGACACTTATCCAGATATAGCAAGAATTGCGTATGCAGATGGTATTATAAATATGAAAGAGGAGTCAGTGCAAAACGATAGAATACTGGTTTCAGGTACGGTAAATACAACTGTTTTATATCAGCCAGAGGGCGAAACAGGTTTAAGACGTTTAGATGTGCCAGTAAGCTTTGCTTATATAGAAGAAGTTCGTGGGTGTAATAGTGAGAGCAAATGTTTTGTTAGATGTACAGTAACAGCGGTTAAGGCTCATGCAGTAAACTCAAGAAAAATGAGTGTTACAGTTAAATTATGCTTTGAAGTTACAGCTTATCAGCAAAGTGAGCTTTGTCATACACAAAGTATACAGCCAGCAAATGAACAGCTTGAAGTTTTATATCAAACTGAGGATATAAATTTGCTTAAAAAAGTGAAAAACTGTGAGTTTACCATTTTAGATGATTTAGAATGGAAACACAGCGAAGATTTAGAGCTTTTACATACAGATTGTATGCTGAAACAAACTGAAGCCCGTTCTAATAACGGCAGATTATTAATTCGTGGTGAAGCCTTAATGCAAATGCTTATGAGAGATGACACAGGTTCAATAGAGCAAGTGACAAAAACTGTGCCATTTACTCAAATGCTAGACATAGATGGCATTTTAGATGGGGAAAAAGTAGAAGTAAGACTTGCTGTATGTAGTTTAGATTGTATTTTAGCACCAGATGATATGTTATCAATCGGTATAGGTGTAAGAGGAATTGTGCTTACAGATGAAATGTATACGGTACAGACAATTCGTGATTTATATGAAAGAAAGCATGAACTTGGAGTGCAGATAAAACAGCTTCCAATACAAACCTGTAAGCTTGGAGAAAAATTTTCGGCTGATAGCTCGGAAAATATGCCAATAGGCATGAAAGTTATGCAGTATTTAAGTGGTAAAGCT
>CALWMO010000017.1 GCA_944381965.1 uncultured Butyricicoccus sp. | reverse complement strand
CTTGCATGTGTTAGGCACGCCGCCAGCGTTCATCCTGAGCCAGGATCAAACTCTCTAAAAATTGTATTTAAACAACCGAAGTTGTTAAAATCGACTTTAGAGTCTGACGTTTGTCGGTTTTTCTTTTAAAGCAGAGTTCCGACTTCTGCTTGGATTCTACTAGAGTATTTACTCAACGAGAATTTTCAGGTTCGTCACATACTATTTAAAGTAAGCATTTCGTTGTTTAATTTGCAAGGTGCAAAAAATCTTCGCATTCAGCGATTTTTTGCACCGCGTGTCGAATTTATCAGAAATTCGACCAAAGTGCCACCGCTTTATGCTTTACAAGATTTTACCGTTCACTCTCATTTAAAGAGCTTACTTAGTTTACCATACTTATTTCAGCTTGTCAAGAACTTTTTTAAAGTTTTTTGACTTTTTTCTGAACTTTTCTGGCAAACTCGCCATCTCTCAAAGACAGCTTAATTATTGTACCAAAAGCCTTTCTACTTGTCAACATCTTTTTTTGATGTTTTTTAAGTTTTTTCTTTTGATTTGCTGTCCTCAGCAGACAGCTTGATTAGTATACGACATCAAACACTATTTGTCAACATATTTTTTAAAAAAAGTATAAAAATAAATGGGCTAACTTATGTTAGTCCATTTATTTAGCAAAACAACAGTTTATATTTTATTTCTGAATCATTTTTGCTTCCATATAGAATCTTTTCTCTCTAGCATCACCCATAGAAAAAGTCTTTCTCGGAAGCACCCCATCAAAAATAACCCCTCTAAATAAATCTTCTTTTTTAGGAGTTGGCATAAAAAATCCTATACTATTATCTTTTGAAGATAAATCAGATAAAACATCATCACCATGAATATAATCAATTTTAGTATTATGATTTTTAGATATATATTCATCTAAAAATGTTTGAATTGATGCTATTGGCAAAGCATATGGCGAATTTTCAATTAAAAGTACACCCTCTTTATCTTTTGTCTTAAAAGGAAAAGCGTGTAAATTTGGATTATTTAAGTTTGCTGAGTCTACAATTTTACATTTGGCGTTTTTACTTTGAAAGAATTTTAAAGCATTTTGGAATAAATTTTCTATATCAACATCGTATAAAATTCTGTGAATAGGTTCTATTATGATACTCTCATCATGGATATTTACAAGTTCAGCAAGAATAAAACGTGCTGGGTGATTTAACTTTTCATCTTCTGACAATGTAGGTTTTATGTTTTCCCAATAAGTCTTAGCAGTTGCCATAGAATGATTACCATCACCAACAGCAAAAGGTAAAACAGGAGTATCTATTGATGTGTTATATTTTTCAGAAAAAATTTTAGAGTCAGAAAGCTCATCTAGCATATTTAAAATATTCTCTGTTTCATCTGATTTTGGTATAAACCAACCTGTTATATGGCCACCCTCTTGCATAAGCTCCACATCATAAAGTTTAGAAAAAGTATCTCTTTTTTGATATAAAGGTTCAATAATTTTTCTATCTGGGTCATCAATGATAATCATAATATGAGGAAGTTCGATACTTGCACCATCTCTAACAGCTAGTCTTGGCGGTATACGTTCTTCAACAGTTTTTTCAGTTGGGCGTATTTTAGATTTAGAGCCTAGCTTATAATCATATTCTTCTAAGTCAAATTGTAAAACCAACCCTTTTCTAGTTTTACCAGTATTACGAGCTATAAGCATCATCCCCTCAGGCAAAGCAGAAAAAACATTATTTTTAATATATTGATTCATTGTTTTATGAATTTTTTCTATATACTTAGGTGTATCGGAGTTTTCGAGATATGCTTCTGGCAATATTAGGTGTAAAGATGATATACTATCACCTACTATTTTAGCTGTTTCATTCCAGTAATCTGGTTGAGAAGTGTATTGGTCACAAGCAACGACCGACCATTTATGTAAATCTATATTAGGTTTTGGCATAAGTATATGAGCAGTATTTGCACAATGTTTCATAATATTTTCACTCCTTATTCTGCTAAAATAATAAATTTATATAAAACGTCCGCCTATTATTGGCGAACGTTTTACAAATCTAATCATCACTATAAGAATATTGATTTTTTCCGTTACGTTTACTTTTATATAGAGCTTTATCGGCCTTTTCTAAAGCATCTTGATAAGAAAAATCATCAGAATTAACTATGCAAATGCCTATACTACAGGTAAAAGGCAGAGTTTTCTGAGAATTTATAGCATTTAAAAATCCTTGCATACGTTTATCGATAATTTGGTGGTCAGATATATTTTTAAGAAATACTTGAAATTCATCTCCACCCATACGAGCAATTATATCATATGTTCTAAATGTATTTACTAATATATCCGCCAAATTTTTAAGTGCTTGGTCACCCGCTGCATGACCATACTCATCATTTATATTTTTAAAGTTGTCTATATCCATAATAATTAAAGCACCTTTAATATTATGCTTAGTCTCAGTCATATATTTGGTAACTTCTCTTTCAAAAGCTCTGCGATTAAAAATGTTAGTAAGAGGGTCTAAATTAGCCATTTTATCCTGTTCTAGCTCACGAGTTTTTATTCTATCTATGTCTTTTAAATATATCAAAGCATATATATTTTTTGTTGCATGTTCTCTAAACATGTGTATAATAAGCTCAACCCAATTTAATTTACCGTCTATTTGACGTTGATAATCAAATCTTAATTCAGACTTATCATTTTGTAATATTGTTTCAAAATTAGCTGTATCGCAATACTTTTGAAATTTAGCAAAATCATCTTCGGAAACTAGTTGTTTGAGCTTTTGGGAAAAAAAGTCTATAAATGTAATATTTTTTTCTTCGCAGATTTTAGGATAATCTTTCCAAAGTCCACCTATTGATTTAATCTCTATGCTTTCCATATCAACTTCAGCATAAGCTATAGCCTCACCCAATAGAACATGATAAAAATCTTTAACTCTAGCATATTCAAGTTCTATTGCCCTATCTTTATTTATGGTTTCTAATATAACAACCATTGTATCAAGGTCAGCTAAGTCATCACTTATGTATCTAGTTTTGAGGTTATACCAGTTATAAGCTCCATCACTAGATTTTATAAGTAATTCTTTTCCGTTTATTATTTCGCTTTTTTTATTTGTGTTAGAGAAGATGCTTTTAAATTGATTTATGAAATGAGGATGAATAATTTCATTTTGAATCCAACACTCAGGAAAATTTTCCTCATATATATCATCTCCGAATATTATATCTCGACCTGTATTGAATAAAATAGATTTATTTGAACTGTTATATTCAAATTGTTCTCTTACACTTTTATCAGACAAATTTTTAAGTGCTTGCATATTGCTTATAATTCTGTGGTAACCATTTATATAGGTGTTACCATTTTTGTTTATAGCACCTACCATTCTTGCAAGCATTTGACCTTTTTCTGGGTGGTTCCAAACATACTCGATTTGGGTTATTCTATTACTTTTGAACATTCTATCTATAGAAATATCAACATAAGTCTTATAAGATGAATCTATATGACTATACCAAAAATCATATGTTTGATATTTATCTAGTTCATCAGGTATAGATAAGGATTTACGCATAATATTGCTTATTATAAGTAATTTTTTATTATTTGCGTTATCCATTATCCAGAATCCCAAATCTATAGAATCTATAATATCAACATCACCTACATAGTTTATTTTACAATCTGTTTGAAGGTCATTTTGTTTTTCATCATCAATTATTTTTATAGTTTGAAGTCTTGCAGTTTTTCCGTTCCAATCTATAATTCTATCTTTTATCAAAATATTTTTATCAAGATTGGTGCTATACACATTCCAACTGTTAGTGTCTTGTTCATTTAAATCCCATTTTTTACAGAACTCACATGGAGCATTTTTACCCTGCATAAGCTGATAACATTTTTTACCTTCATATTTATCTATGCCTAGCATTTTCATATGAGCTTTATTCATATAATAAACATCATATGTTTTCATATCTGATACATATACACAATCATCAAGCGAGTCTAATATCTTTTCTAGCTGTTTTTCTTTAATGTAATGTGTATTTTTAATGACATTATCAAATTTATCATCAATATTTTCACATATTAGCTGAGGAATTTCACTGGAATCTATATAACGTTTTTCAAATTCTTCAGTGCCGTAAGGTTTACCAAAGAGATAACCTTGCAATAGTTTAGGACGTAACTTTTGTAGCACAACAAGTTCGTCCTTAGTTTCAACACCTTCACAACACACACGCATATTTCTATTATCAGCAAGTTTAATAACATTATTTACAAGCTGATAGTTATATAAACTGTTTTGAATTTCTGTTATAAAGCATCTATCTATTTTAATTTCGTCTATATCAAGTTTTTGAAGTCGGTTAAGGCTTGAATAACCTGTACCGAAATCATCTACAGAAATTTCTATACCAGCTACTTTCCAGCAAGAAAAAATACTATTTAATCTATGATAATCATGCAGCTCCATACTTTCAGTAACTTCGAGTGTAAGTGCTTTACCTGATAATTGGTTTTCGTCTAAAATATCTAATACTTGCTGAGTAATATCTGGTTGTTTGAGCTGAGAATATGATAAATTTACACTTATATGGAAATCATGTACTTTTTCACGCCAGATTTTGCATTGTTTAATAGCTGTTTTTAGCACCCATGTACCAACATCACAAATCATATTTGTATCTTCTAGTATTGGTATGAATTCGGTTGGTGGTATATTTCCACGTTCAGGGTCATTATATCTAAGTAAAGCTTCAGCACCATATAATTTATTATTTTTTAAATCTATCTGAGGCTGATAATTCAAAGTAAAACCTTTAAAATTGTTTAAAATACTATTTTTCAGGCTATCTTGCAATCTGACAATATGTATTTTGTTTTGATAATCTTTTTCTTTAAAGAATCTGAGGCTACTTTTCCCCTGTTTTTTACCCTCATCAAGAGCTATTTCAACATATTGATATAGTGTGCTACCATCCTTGGTGATATTTTTATCATATTCAACTGCACCGCCAGAAAGCGAACAAACACCTTCAAATTTTTCACATATATCATTATAAATTTTTTCAACGCCCAGCTTATCTATAGAGTTTAGCATCACAGCGAAACAGTCACCACTTATGCGATAAACTCTATTATCATATGATTTAACTGTTTGTTCAAACTCTTTAACTATTTTTCTAAGCAGATTATTACCATATTCTCTACCATTTTTGAGGTTAATATGTTTCATACCGTCTATACCGACTGCTAATAAATAATTTATGCTATCGGTCTTGCAAAGTTCATTTGCATCATAAATAAGCTGACTTATATTAAATGCACCAGTTAGAGTGTCTATTTTATATTTATTTAATCTTTCGGATACTTGACCTATAATTCTGCAAGGCTGACCATTTTCATCACATTGGACTTTACCACGACTATGTATCCAAATAATCCTATCTTTATCGTCTAATATACGATAAGTAAGGTCATAAATATCCTTTTCCTTTCTTATTATTTTTTGTATTTCATCATTAAACGTATCTATATCTCTGCTATATATTCTATCTGTGAGAACAGATATATCACAAGAGTTATTTTTAATATTTAAAAACTCATATTTTTTATTCATCTCTTTGGAAAAATATATTTTATTTTCTTTTAATTCGAATATATAAAAGCAATCATCAGAGCCTTGACTAAAAAAGCTTAAAAGTTCTAAATAATCGTTTGTTTGTTGACTTTGATTTAACAACATTTCCATATAAATATCCTTTTTATTTAATCTTATTTATTATAGGATTTTCGATTCTTTGCAATACAACTTGCATTTTTGTTCCCTGAGATTTACTGCTTTGAGCGGTGATTTTGCCATTATGCATTTGAACAATTTTATAAGCTATTGCAAGACCTAATCCATGACCATTTACAGTAGAACGCATTTGTTCACCTCTGTAAAATCTTTCAAATATATGAGGAAGTTCATTTAAAGGTATTGGCTCACCTGAATTTTGAACCTGCATGATTATATATTTGACATCATGTTTAAATAGTTTGACATTTATTTCTCCGTTTTTACCTGCATATTTAACAGCATTATCTAATAATATAGAGATGAGTTGTTTTAGTGCTTGCTCATCGCCTTTTACATAGATATTGGGAGCGATTTGAGTATTCATTTTTATATCTTTTTCGAAAGCGACAGCCTCAAATGACAGAGCTGAATTTAGAAGCAAATCGCTTAAATGAACAGATTTCATTTCTGGCAAGTCGATAGCAGCATCACTTCTTGCTAAAATAAGCAAACTTTCCACAAGTTTTTGCATATTAAGAGCTTCATCTCTGGAATTTATAAGCCATTTACGTTGGTCATTTATTGTGTCGTTTGGGTGTGATAGTAGTACGCTAAAATTTGCGAGCATAACAGTGAGAGGGGTTTTAAGCTCATGGCTTGCATCAGCGATAAAACGTCTTTGTTTATTCCAAGCATCTTGAACAGGAGCTAAAGCCTCTTTAAACAGTGACCTGCTTATGAGCCAAAAAGCAATCATACAAAAAATCCAAATTACAAATAGTAACATCATTAAGTTTCGCATACTTTTATATTCAAAATCTATATTTACAATAGCGATTTTAAAGTAATCATTTTGTTTTTTGCATATGTATCTGAGTGAAAACTTATCAATTTGCCCACTTGTATATTTTTGTTTTACAATTATTTCTGCAGACTGCTCTAAAGTATCTTTTGATATATTAGCACTTTTATCAATAGTAACTTCTTTTATCGTACCATCTTGGTTTACAAGCATAATAGCCACAGGTACATATCTAACTTTGATTAAATAGCTTGGATTTTCGTATATATTAATTGCTGTAGAGTCCTCATTTATCATAGCCTGTTCAAGAGCATGATATGTTGCTGTTTTAAGCACATATCCATATACAACGCAAGCGATAACACAAGCGATAAAAAGCACTAAAGCTGCAAGCATTAAATTAACTCTAACGAATTTATGATGTAATTTTTGTATCATGTATCTTCCCATTCCAGACGGTAACCGACCTTCCAAATGGTCGAAATTTTAACTTTTGATTGCAGATAAGCGAGTTTTTTTCTAAGAAAAGATATATAAGCTTCAACATTATTGGCTTCTGCATCTGAATCAAATCCCCAAACTTTAGTTATAATCATTTCTTTAGATACAATAGTTTTTGAATTTATCATAAGCAATTGGATTACATCGAATTCTTTTCTATTAAGTCTGACTGATTTAGAGCCTGAACATATATCATGTGTACTTAGTTTAAGCTTTATATCACCAAATGTTAGTGTTTCCATTTGCATTTCAACTTGACGTCTTGACAAGGCACGAACTCTTGCAAGCAGTTCTTCTATTGCGAATGGTTTTGTAAGATAATCATCAGCCCCGCTATCAAGTCCAGCGACTCTGTCACTTACTTCACTTCTTGCAGTTAGCATTAATATAGGTGTTTTATTATTTTCTTGTCTAAGAATTCTTGCTATTTCAAGGCCACTTTTTTCAGGTAACATAACATCGAGAATTATAATATCATACTGACCTTTTTGAGCATATAACAGACCATCAGAGCCATTTTTAACAGCATCTACGGTATATTTATTTTCCTGAAGTATTTTAACTAATACCTCTGATAATCTTTTCTCATCTTCAACTAATAAAATATTCATAGCCCATCACCCATTATAATTATATTCCAAAACAAGTATCTTACGCAAGCAAAAGGTTGCACGAAAGCGATAATATTTTATTTTTCCCTTACTTTGACAATAAAGTTTATTCTAATATTTTATAATACTTATGGGAAGGAGGACAATTATACTTGCGTATTATTTATCTGGATATTTTGATAGGTGTAAATCTGGCAATAGATTATTTAATGCTTTTTGCATTAAGTAGGCTAACTGGTATTTACTCAACACGTTTTAAACTGTTTTTAGGTGCATTAGTTGGCAGTTTATATGCGGTTTTAAGTTTAATAGTACAGTCTAATGTAATAACAAGTCTACCAATAAAGCTAGGAGTAAGCTGTTTAATGGTTTTAACTTGTTTTGGTTATAAGGATAAAATCAGATTTTTAAAGTTATTGCTAATTTTCTTATTTATATCTTTTGCTGTTGCAGGAGGAGTGCTTGCACTTGGCAATATAAGTGGCAGCAGTTTTTTTGCGGGAAGCGGATATTATATAAATAATATTTCATTTAAAGCTGTTGTTATAGCTCTGCTAATAAGCTTTGTTATAACGGGCTTTATCTTTAGAAATGATGCTAAAGATATTGTAATACCAAGAAAAACCGTAAAAGCTGACATATATTTTTTAAATAATCATGCTGAATATACACTTCTTGTAGACACAGGAAATACACTGCATGATATAATCAGTGGAAAACCAGTTATTATATTAGATAAATTTAGTGCAAGTCAAATATTGCCTATAAACATATCACTTAACAGACTACATAATGAAAATTCGGCAGATATCTTATCTAATATACCAGAAAATTATGTAAAACATTTCAGACTTATTCCCTTTAATGCTGTTGGAAAGAAATCTGGGCTTTTGCTTAGTTTTAAGCCTGATAAAATAACGATTGACGGCAAAACATGGCATGGATTAGTTTCGATAAATGCCGATAGGATTTGTGGTGGTGAGTATCAAGGACTTATTGGAGTTTGAAAGGAGTACAAAATGTTTATTAAATTTCTAACCGATTTGCTTGATAAAATCATAAAAAAAGATGATATCTATTATATAGGTGGTTGTGATGTTTTACCTGCACCGATGTCATCAGATGAGGAAAATAAGGCAATACTTGCCCTTGAGTCTGGAGAAAGTTGGGCAAGAGATAAACTTATCGAACATAACTTAAGGTTAGTTGTATATATTTCAAAAAAGTTTGAAAATACTGGTGTAGGCATGGAGGATTTAATTTCAATCGGTACAATAGGACTTATAAAAGCTATAACCACATTTAAATCAGATAAAAAAGTTAAACTTGCAACTTATGCGTCAAGATGTATTGAAAATGAGATTTTAATGCATTTAAGAAAAGTGTCTTCCCAAAAGACCGAAGTTTCATTTGATGAGCCACTTTCAGCTGATTGGGACGGAAACGAGCTACTTCTTTCAGATATTTTAGGTACAGACCCCGATTCAGTTATGCGACCTATTGAAGATGATGTAGATAAACAGTTATTACATAAAGCGTTAACCAAACTTCCAAAGCGAGAAATGGAAATAATAGCTTTAAGATTTGGACTTAGTGGCAATGAGTGTATGACACAAAAAGAAGTTGCCGATATGTTAGGTATCTCCCAGTCATATATATCACGTTTAGAAAAACGAATAATTGCCAGAATGAAAAAGGATATATTAAAATGGGTGTAAAATATTGGTTTATCATATTTTAACTAAAATTGCTATTGTAATTTTAAAAGAAATAGCATAGAATATAACTGTAATAAGTTATGTTAGCTTTTGCTAATAGAGAAAGAAGGTGATTTATGTGCAAAGTGAGTTTGATGTGATAACAGAGGACATATTAAACCACCCTTTGTTTATTGAAACAAAAGGTCTCATGCACCATGGCAACGGAAACACTGTCTATGAACATTCACTTTCCACAGCTATAACAGCGTATCGAGTAGCAAAAAAGCTTGGGCTTTCTGATGAGCTTGTACGTTCTACAACAAGAGCTGCACTCTTACATGATTTTTTTGGTTATGATTGGCATGAAGATTGGTTTAAAAACTATTTAAGTCAGTATTCAGGTTGGCAACGGTTTAGACGTATGCATGCATTTATTCATGGAGATATAGCAGCCGAGCGAGCAAAAGAACATTTTAATTTAAGTGAACGACAGTTAAAAGCAATTAAGAGTCATATGTTCCCTGTTTGCTTTTCAGTTCCTACAAACTGTGAAGCATGGATTGTAACTTTATCAGACAAAATTGTTGCCACTCGTGAGGTAAGCCAAACTGCCTTAAGTTATATCTCAAATATTTACAAAAAAATGTTAGTCAGCAAATAAAATTTAACGTGTTATAATTTATTTTATAACACGTTTCTTTTTGGTGTTTTATTATGAATTTACATGACAAGTTAAAGATAAAAAAAAATGATACAGTAGCGATAATTGGAAGTGGCGGCAAAACTACTATGCTATGGGCTCTTGCAAAAGAGAGAAAAGAGCAAGGTGCATTTGTAACGACATCTACACACATAATGAAGCCAGATAAAAGTGATTGTGATATTATTATTTCAACTGATAGTGAAAAATATATTAAAAAAAATAAGATTATAGCCTCACTTGATATAAATAAAGATAACAAATGCACAGGTTTAAAAGAAAGTTGCTGTGATATTCCGATTTTATATGAAGCTGATGGTTCAAAAAGACTTCCTGCAAAACTTCACAACTCAAATGAGCCTGTTATATATAAAAATACCGATATTGTTGTATTAGTTATTGGCTTATCATGTCTTGGTAAGCCTATAAAAGATGTGTGCCATAGATATGAGTTATTAAATTTAAATCCTAATGAAATTTTTAATATAAAACATTTAATCATGTGTATAGATGATGGTATTAAAAGCTCAAAAATGCCAAAAAACAAAATCCGTATTTTTTTAAATCAATTAGATGTCGTATCTAATAAAGAAGTTATACACAATCTGTGCAAAACTTTTAATTATCCATATATTTTTTATGGAAGTTTAAAAAGCGATGGCTAAAAGATAGCCATCGCTTTAATTTTATTTCTTTTTATTTAATACTTTAGGGATAAATTGACTTGCAAATTTGCCTTTACCACGGCTTTTTACATAGAAAAATCCAATTATTGAAAAAACAACTGCACCGACAAAGTTTACAAGTAAATCTTTCATTGTATCAATAAGACCGATATCAATATAACCACCATATTTACTTATCCAGTCCTCGCCATTTACAACAAGCGAATCTATTTGAATATGATGCACAACATTAAGACCATTAGGGTCAAATTTAACCGAATTAATAGCTGTAACAATCCAGTCTTTTTGCATATCTGTACCAAAGTATGTATCCATGGCAAATTCAAAAAACTCCCATAATACACCAACAGTCATTGAAAAGCAGAATGCAACTATTGCTAAGAAAAGAGGTGATAATTTAACAGAAAATCTGTCCGAACGGTTAAAGATATCCACAAGAGCAAATCCAATAGCAGCCATTAAAAAACCGTTTATTGTGTGGAGCATTGTATCCCAATAAGGAATTTTAGTATAAAATGAATTTAATTCTCCCAATATTTCGGCTGCGAAGATAAAACAATATATAATACCTTCTAAAACTGGAGGCAAGTCAATATCAGTTTTTCTTTCGATAAATGTAGGTACACCAAAGAGAATTAATGTTAATACACCTACAAAAATGCCTTCATAGTTATGAAGAAAAAATTGACGAACTATTGCTGCTATAACTAAAAGTGATAATATACCACGAATAGTAAGTCTGCGTTTTTTTTCTTTTTGAAATAGCATAATATTCTCCTATAATAAAATAGCTCTCGGAGACTGTATGTCTTCTGAGAGCTGAAATTTTTATTCGATTCCCTCGTCTTCACCATCTTGACGCTTATTGAAAGCGTAGTCACTACATTTTTCAACAGCCTCTGGCTCGGTCTGATATGGGCACAGACGTACACGTCCTTCAGTTTCAGCTAAAGCTACACAGATTTTTTCTCCGACAGCATCTCTGCGGCGAAATGCACACCAAAGTTTTTTCATGGTAAATATCTTCCTTTCCGTCATTCAATCTTGAAATGTATGCAGGAACACACACCTCGTTTGCTTCCCTCATAAACAGTATTTTATCACGATTTTCTGTTATTCTCAAGCTGTTTATAAGCTTTTTTGTTCATTTGTTTTACAAAGTTAATCTTGCATACACTATAAATAGTATGTTACGATAAATTAGAGTATGTGTAAAAGGAGGTAAACACATGAAAGATTTACAGTATTATAAACTTCTAAGTGAGCAATATCCAACTATTGAATCTGTTTCAAGTAAGATAGTTAGCATGACAGCTACACTTTGTTTACCCAAGGGTACTGAATATTTTTTCAGTGATTTACATGGTGAACATGAGGCGTTTATACATCTTTTAAGGTCTGGTTCAGGTGTAATTCGTGAAAAAATAGAAACATTATTTTCACATTCGATTTTAGAGTCAGATAGAGCAGAGCTTGCAGCCCTTATATGTTATCCAAAACCAATGCTTGTAAATAAGAGAAATTCTTGTCCAAGATTTAAAGAATGGTCAGAATTAACTATTGGCAGATTGGTTTTAGTGTGTAGAGATGTATCGGCAAAATATACTCGAAGCAGAGTACATAAGGCTATGAATTCCAACTATGCATATATAATGGACGAACTTTTACAAACTGATGACACTGACCCAGATAAACGCAGATATTTTAGAGCACTTATAGCATCTATTGTTAAATCTGATAGTTCAGACCCACTTATTATCGCATTTTGTCATTTAATTCAGCAGATGACCGTAGACCATTTACATATTATAGGTGATATTTTTGATAGAGGTCCTCGTGCAGATAAGATTATAAATGAGCTTATGAAATATCATGATGTAGATATACAATGGGGCAACCATGATATAAATTGGATGGGTGCAATGAGTGGCAATAGAGTGTGTTTATTTAATGTACTTAAAATCGCAATCAGTTATAACTCATTTGATGTTTTAGAAGATGGATACGGAGTAAATCTTAGACCACTTAGTATGTTTGCAGCAGAAACATATCAAAACGACCCATGTGAACGTTTTCAGCCTCATGTGCTTGATGAAAATAAATATGACCCAGTAGACCCACAGCTTGCAGCAAAAATGCACAAAGCAGTAGCAATTATATTATTTAAGCTTGAAGGACAGCTTATAAAGCGACACCCAGAATATCATATGAGTGGCAGATTATTGCTTGATAAAGTGAATTTTGAGAAAGACACAATAACTCTTGATGGGAAAGAGTATCAAATGCTTGATACCAACTTCCCTACTGTTGACCCTGCCGACCCATATAAATTAACAGAAGCTGAAGAAGCACTGGTCGAGAATACACTTGCATCATTTAGACACAGTGCAAAACTTCGCAGACATATTGATTATATTTACACACATGGTGGAATGTATAAAGTATCAAATAATAATTTATTGTATCATGGTTGTATTCCAATGACCGAAAGCGGAAAATTCGACAAACTTGTTTTACCAAGTGGAGCATATTCAGGCAAAGCACTCTTAGATTATTTAGATAGCTGTGTAAGAAAAGCATATTATACTGGTGATGAAAACTCAGTAGATTTAATGTGGTATTTGTGGTGTGGAGCGAAATCACCTGTGTTTGGCAAAGATAGAATGACAACATTTGAACGCTGTTTTATTGCGGATAAAACATTGCAATCAGAGCCAATGAATCCATATTATCATAATTATGATGACCCCAAGCAGAGTGAAAAAATTATGCGAGAGTTTGGTTTAGACCCAGCTAAATCACACATAGTAAATGGACATGTACCTGTTAAGAATGGAGAAAATCCAGTTAAGGCAGGTGGAAGACTCTTTGTAATTGACGGAGGTATATCTAAAGCATATCAATCAAAAACAGGTATTGCAGGTTATACACTTATTTATAATTCACATGATATAGAACTTGCTGAACATATGCCATTTAAACCAGCTGATGAAACTCATCCACTTGCGGAAATGCATTCTACCGTACATATAGTTGAGCGAATGCCACGCAGAATGACAGTTGCAGATACAGATGCGGGTGAAACTTACAGAGAAAAAATTGAAGATTTAGAAAAGCTATTAGAGCTTTATCGAGATGGCATACTTGGAGAAAAGCTAGAAGATTAAAAAAATCCCGTCTGAAATAAATCAGACGGGATTTAAATTATCTAAGCGAAAAGTAATTTAAAAATTACTCGTTGATTTTAACAACAACGCCAGAACCTACAGTACGACCACCCTCACGGATAGCGAAACGTAGACCTTCTTCGATAGCGATTGGAGTAATCAGCTCAACGTCCATTTCAACGTTGTCGCCTGGCATGCACATTTCAGTGCCTTCTGGAAGAGAGATAACGCCAGTAACGTCAGTTGTACGGAAGTAGAACTGTGGACGGTAGTTGTTGAAGAATGGAGTATGACGACCGCCTTCTTCCTTCTTCAGAACGTAAACCTGACCCTTGAACTTAGTGTGTGGGTGGATAGAACCTGGCTTAGCAAGAACCTGACCACGCTCGATGTCAGTCTTCTGAACACCACGAAGCAGAGCACCGATGTTGTCACCAGCTTCAGCGTAATCAAGAAGCTTACGGAACATTTCGATACCAGTAACAACAGTCTTACGAGGAGCTTCCATCAGACCTACGATTTCAACTTCCTCATTGAGCTTGAGCTGACCACGCTCTACACGACCAGTAGCAACAGTACCACGACCAGTGATAGAGAATACGTCCTCGACTGGCATGATGAAAGGCTTGTCAGCAGCACGGTCTGGAGTTGGGATATAGGAGTCAACAGCGTCCATCAGCTCACGGATGCAAGCATACTCTGGAGCGTTTGGATCGTTAGACTCACAAGTCAGAACGTTCAGAGCAGAACCACGGATTACAGGAACGTCGTCGCCTGGGAACTCGTAAGAGGACAGCAGGTCACGGATTTCCATTTCAACAAGGTCAAGAAGCTCTTCGTCGTCAACCTGATCAGCCTTGTTCATGAATACAACGATGTAAGGAACGCCAACCTGACGGGAAAGCAGGATGTGCTCACGAGTCTGAGGCATTGGGCCGTCAGCAGCAGATACAACAAGGATAGCGCCGTCCATCTGAGCAGCACCAGTAATCATGTTCTTAACATAGTCAGCGTGACCTGGGCAGTCAACGTGAGCGTAGTGACGCTTGTCGGTGTGATACTCAACGTGAGCGGTGTTAATTGTAATACCACGCTCCTTCTCTTCTGGAGCCTTGTCGATTGCGTCGTATGCCTGATATTCAGCAGCACCGCCCATAGCAAGCACCTTAGTGATTGCAGCGGTCAGAGTAGTCTTGCCGTGGTCAACGTGGCCAATAGTACCAATGTTAACGTGTGGCAGGGATCGGTCAAATTTTTCCTTTGCCATTTTGGATAGCCTCCTTAGGAATTTAAAATTTAGTGAATTTTTAATTCAATATTTAGTACACTAGTATAATTATTTTAAATCATACAGGTGAAAAAATCAATAACTTTTAGTCGTTATTTTTTGTACGGGCGTCAATAATTTTGTCTTGAACAGACTTTGGCACCTCGGTATAGTGGCTAGGTGACATGGTGTACTGACCACGACCCTGAGTGCTAGAACGCAGAGCAGTAGCGTAACCGAACATTTCAGATAGAGGTACAGAAGCACCAACTGCCTGAACACCGCCACGAGGTTCCATACCTTGGATTTGACCACGACGAGCGTTTAAGCCGCCGATAACGTCACCCATATAATCTTCTGGAACCATAACATCAACCTGCATAATAGGCTCCATAAGAACTGGCTCAGCCTTACGCATAGCTTCCTTGAATGCCATAGAACCGGCAATCTTAAATGCCATTTCAGATGAGTCAACTTCATGGAAAGAACCATCATACAGAGTAACCTTAACGTCAACAACTGGATAACCAGCGAGTACACCAGCTTGCATAGCACCCTGAATACCCTGATTTACTGGTTCGATGTATTCCTTAGGAATAGCACCACCAACAATCTTGTTGATAAACTCGTAACCCTTACCGGACTCGTTAGGCTCAACAATAATCTTAACGTGACCATATTGACCCTTACCACCGGACTGACGAGCATACTTCATGTCAACGTCAGCAGAGCGACGAATAGTTTCCTTGTAAGCAACCTGAGGCTCACCAACGTTAGCCTCTACCTTAAATTCACGAAGCAGACGGTCAACGATGATTTCAAGGTGAAGCTCACCCATACCAGCGATGATAGTCTGACCAGTTTCCTCGTCAGTCCATGTACGGAAAGTAGGGTCTTCTTCTGCGAGTTTAGTCAGAGCGATACCCATCTTTTCCTGACCAGCCTTAGTCTTAGGCTCGATAGCAACACGGATAACAGGGTCTGGGAAGTTCATGGATTCAAGGATAATTGGGTTCTTCTCGTCACACAGTGTATCACCGGTTGTTGTGTTCTTAAGACCAACAGCAGCAGCGATGTCACCGGAGTAAACGATATCGATATCCTTACGAGAGTTAGCATGCATCTGAAGGATACGACCCATACGCTCACGGTTACCCTTAGTTGCGTTGAGTACAGAAGAACCAGCAGTTAGAGTACCGGAGTATACACGGAAGAATGTTAAACGACCTACATAAGGGTCGGTCATAATCTTAAATGCCAGAGCGGAGAATGGAGCTTCGTCGCTAGATGGACGGGAGTCCTCTTCCTCTGTATCTGGGTTAACGCCCTTAATCATAGGAACGTCAGTTGGAGCTGGCATATAGTCAACAACAGCGTCAAGAAGCATCTGAACGCCCTTGTTACGGTATGCAGTACCACACATTACAGGGATAATCTGTACGTTACAAACGCCCTTACGAAGTGCAGCCTTCAGCTCATCAACAGTAATCTCTTCGCCTTCGAGGTACTTCATCATCAGTTCCTCGTCAAGCTCACAGATAGATTCAACCATAGCGTCGTGGTATTCCTGAGCCATATCAACCATATCTTCTGGGATATCCTCATCGCGAACGTCTTTACCAAGGTCATCATAGTAAACCTCAGCACGCATGGTCATAAGGTCAACAATACCCTTAAATGTGTCCTCAGCACCGATTGGGAGCTGAATTGGAACAGCATTACACTTTAGACGGTCCTTCATCATCTTAACAACGTTGAAGAAGTCAGCACCCATGATGTCCATTTTGTTAACAAACGCCATACGAGGTACATGATAGTCATCAGCCTGATGCCAAACGGTTTCGGACTGAGGCTCAACGCCACCCTTAGCACAGAAAACGGTTACAGAGCCGTCAAGTACACGAAGGGAACGCTGAACTTCGATAGTAAAGTCAACGTGACCTGGGGTGTCGATGATGTTGATACGGTGTTCTGGGTACTGGTTACGAGAACCAGACCAGTGACAAGTAGTAGCAGCAGAGGTAATTGTAATACCACGCTCCTGCTCCTGCTCCATCCAGTCCATGGTAGCAGTACCGTCATGGGTATCACCGATTTTATAGTTTACACCTGTGTAATACAGGATACGCTCGGTAGTAGTAGTTTTACCAGCATCGATGTGTGCCATGATGCCGATATTTCTGGTATTTTC
>CALWMO010000016.1 GCA_944381965.1 uncultured Butyricicoccus sp. | reverse complement strand
TATGGGTTACAAGCTTCACGGTGCTGGAAGAATACGTCACCATTTTCGTGAGAACCACGCATTACAGGACGCTCTGGGTTTAGAGCACGAGCACGGAATGCCTCAACAGCGTCCATATCGCACATTTCCTTCAGGTCCTCAAAGTCCCAAACTTCAATCTTCTGGATTTCGTGAGAAGTACGGAAACCATCAAAGAAGTTGATAAATGGAACACGAGACTTGATAGTTGCAAGGTGAGCAACAGCGGAAAGGTCCATAACTTCCTGTGGGTTTGTTTCAGCAAGCATAGCAAAACCGGTCTGACGGCAAGCCATAACGTCGGAATGATCACCGAAGATGTTTAGTGCATGAGAAGCAACTGTACGAGCAGAAACGTGGAATACACAAGGAAGCAGCTCGCCTGCAATCTTGTACATATTAGGGATCATCAGAAGCAGACCCTGAGAAGCGGTGTAAGTGGTTGTCATTGCACCAGCTGCTAGAGAGCCGTGAACTGTACCTGCAGCACCTGCCTCAGACTGCATTTCTACAACCTTTACAGTTGTACCGAAAATGTTCTTCATGCCCTGTGCGGACCACTGGTCTACACTGTCAGCCATTGGGCTGGACGGAGTGATTGGGTAAATACCTGCAACCTCAGTAAAAGCATACGACACGTGTGCAGCGGCCGTATTACCGTCCATGGATTTCATCTTTCTTGCCATGTTTTCTAAGTCCTCCTTCAATCTCGCTTATCGAGATATGAAATTAAATTAAATGAACAAAAAGGTAAAAAGTAGAGTTTATCACTACCTTTTACAGAAAGACACCTCTTGTCGAATATATTTTAACACAACTAAACCGCTAATGTAAACAAAATTCCAATAAATCTTTTGGATATTTATTAAAAATAACATCAAAATAATGTAATTGTAATAATACATAAATTGAATTATAATTAGAATATTATGATAAAAAAAATAGGAGAGTATATAAAATATGGTTGCTACATGCCATTCAGCGGGAATAATCGGAATATCTGGTTATCCTGTAACAGTAGAATGTTTTAACTCTACTGGTCTGCCAAGACTTGATATAGTAGGCTTGCCAGGAAGAGCAGTTAGCGAATCAGCTGAACGTGTGCGTGCGGTTATGAAAATCTGTGATTTTGAATGGCCAACATGCAGACTTACGGTAAACCTTGCACCAGCAGACACAAAAAAAGAGGGTGCAGTCTATGATTTGCCTATTTTTATAGCTATTTTAACTGCTACAAATCAGATATCAGCACCAAAAGAAGAAATCGCTTTTTTGGGTGAGCTTTCGCTTTCTGGTGAGTTAAGACCTATAAAAGGTGTGCTTTCAATGCTACTTGCACTTAGAGATGCGGGCAAAAAAGAGGTTTTTGTGCCTTTTCAGAATGCTGAAGAAGCAGCTTATGCAGAGGGAATAAAAGTTTACCCTGCAAAAAATGTAAAAGAGGTTATAGCTCATTTAAAAGGTGAAGAACAAATAGAGCCTTGTCCCCCGCCTAAACCTACTGAAGATTTTGCATCTGGTATGGATTTTTCCAATGTGCTTGGACAAAATGCTGTGCGTAGAGCGTTAGAAATTGCAGCAGCGGGTTCACATTCAGCACTTTTAAGTGGCCCTCCAGGGTCGGGTAAAAGCCTTGTGGCAAAATGTTTTTCTACAATATTACCACCAATGACACAACAGGAACGACTTGAGGTAATTCGTATTTGGTCGGTAGATGGCGAAGGTACAAAGGCGGCAAGAATGGCAGGCAGACCTTTTAGAGCACCACATCATACAGTTTCAGCCGCATCTATGACTGGAGGAGGAAGTGCAGGACGACTTCCAATCCCTGGGGAAATTTCGCTTGCCCATAGAGGTGTTTTATTTCTTGATGAACTGCCAGAGTTTAGAAGTGATGTGCTTGAAACACTTCGTCAGCCAATAGAAGATGGTGAGGTTACAATCTCACGAGTGTCTGGAAAAGTTACTTATCCAGCGAAATTTCAACTTCTTGCGGCTATGAATCCATGTAAATGCGGATATTATGGCACATCACGCTGTAAATGCTCAGAGGAAAGTGTCAGAAAATATTTAAGAAAATTATCTGGCCCTTTAATGGATAGAATAGATTTACAAGTTGCCGTACAGCCTGTACAATATGAAGCATTAGCTGCAAGAGGTAAAAAAGAGGAGGAAAGCTCGGAAAAAATAAGAGCTAGAGTGCTAGGGGCGAGAGAAATACAAAAAGAGCGTTATAAAAATACCGATATTTCAGCAAATGCTGAACTCCCGCTCGATAGACTAGCAAAAGATTGCCCTATGACTGATGTAGCACAAAAAATGCTTGAGCAGTCTTTTGAGCGGCTGGGAATGACAGCAAGAGCATATGACAGAATTTTAAGAGTATCTAGAACTATTGCAGATTTAGATGCAAGTGAAGTTATAGATGCTGTACATATAGCAGAAGCAATACAATACCGTCAGCTTGATAGACTTGGTTTGTCAGACGGTTAAAAAAGAAAGGAAAAGATATGAAAAAAGTTTTATGTGCATTATTAATAGGTGCTGCTACTGTATCTGGGGCAGGAGCATTTACAGGTGTGTCAAGCTGGGCAGAGCCAGCAGTAAATCATGCGATGACAATGGGTATTGTACCAGAAAGTCTTAAAAATACACAGGCAGGCAAAGCAATTTCAAGAGCAGAATTTTGTGAGGTTGCAGTCCAGCTTTATGAAAGTATTAGCGGAAAAACTGCACCTACAAATATAATAAGTCCGTTTACGGATACAGATAATAAAGTGATCGCAGCAGCCAGTGCACTAGGAATTGTAAATGGCAGAGGAGATGGAACTTTTGCACCATATGACACAATAACAAGACAAGAATTTTGTGTTATGCTTTGCAATGTACTAAGAGCCATAGATGTAAAAAGCGATACAATAGAAACAAACACTATAAGTGTTTTTCCAGATGGTGATTTAGTGGCGAGCTGGGCAAAAGAAGATGTGCAAACCATTATTAATAATGAAATTATGACTGGTATATTAGAAAATGGACAAACCTTACTCAAACCTCTTGAAACAACATCAAGAGAGCAAGCAATGGTTATGGCGGTGCGTTTTGCAAGCAATTATGGAGGAGTGCAAAACGATGGCGAAAATGAACCAGAAGAAAAACCAGAAGTAACGCCAGAAGTAAAACCAGAACAGCCAGAAATAGATGAAAACGAGCAAGATAATAACAATCAGTCAGTTTACATAATAAAGCCAGAAGAAGCGGCAAGTTTAACCAAAGATGAAAGACTGATGATTTTATTTGGTAAAACAGAAATAGGCTTTGCAACTCGTGAGGAAGCAGAGGCAGCTATGACAGAAATTACTGTTCCTGTGTGGCGTTTAAAATCTGACGGAAGTAAAATGGCAGGTCAAATGACACTTGAAGTAAATCAGTGTTTGGCACTTGTGTATCAGGCGATTTTTGAGGATATTTTTAATGGAAGTGAACAGTTCCCTATAAAAGATGGCGGAAGTTATTCATGGAGAAGCAATACACGCTCAGAACACCGTTGGGGTACTGCGGTAGACCTTAACTGGAATGAAAATATGGAATGTTACATAGATGAAAAAGGTAATGTAACCGAAATAACAACAGGTTCTCATTGGCTGCCAAATGAAGACCCATATTCAATACCAGCAGGTGGAGATGTTGTTAAAGCGTTTGCAAAGTATGGCTTTGCATGGGGCGGCGATGCTTGGAAAAGTAAACGAGATTATATGCATTTTTCATATTTTGGAACATAAAAAAAGAGCCGAAAGGCTCTTTTTTCTTTAGTAAAATACTTCTTGCAAGATAAGCCCTTGTGGTGGCATTGTGATTCCCGCATCTTGCCTGTCAAGACTTGAAAAAGCTTTTTCTATGCTTTTTATATCACGCTCACCTGTACCGATTTCTACGAGTGTGCCTGTTAAAATTCGCACCATATTATATAAAAAGCCATCACCATAAAAGTCAATTCTGACTTCACCGCCCAAACGGATTATATCAATCTTTTCTATTGTTCTAACCGTTGATTTTTTAAAACGTTTATTTACAGAGCTAAAAGCACGAAAATCATGTGTGCCGCATAAAAGTTTTGCAGCCTCTTGCATTTTATTTGTATATAGTTCTTTTTCTATGCTCACTATATATTTTCGCTCAAAGATATTTTTATTTTTGCTATCCCATAAACGATATGAATAATGTTTAGATTTTGCATTAAGCCTTGCATGAAAACGCTCAGGCATAATTTCACACGACATAA
Source organism: uncultured Butyricicoccus sp. (assembly GCA_944381965.1). Classification (GTDB taxonomy): domain Bacteria; phylum Bacillota; class Clostridia; order Oscillospirales; family Butyricicoccaceae; genus Butyricicoccus_B. The sequence continues at coordinate 13,817 of CALWMO010000016.1, read as the reverse complement.
TGCCAACATCTTGCGGTAAATATGCATTTAAATATTCCTTGATTTGATTTGCAGTTTTATCAGTATTTATTTTAAAGTGTGCGACCTGTGCCATGGCGTGAACGCCTGCATCTGTTCGACCTGCACCATGTATTTCTACATTATGACCGCATATTTTGCTTAAAACAGTTTCAATTTTGCCCTGTATTGTGTTATCTGTATTGCCTAGTCTTTGCCAGCCTTGATAACGTGAACCGTCATATTGCACTATTATTTTAAAATTTGTCATTATTTTCACCGTTAAAATCTATTTTTTAGATTTTAACATAGGTATTACTCAAAAGTCAAAGGCAGACCATAAACCTGTTTAAGTTCTAAAAGTGGACTTTTAGCAATGTCTGACGGTGTGACAATTTTACCTCCATTTGAGTCTAAATCATAGCCAAAGGCATTAAAAGCTGACCATATCAAATGTGAACAATGGGTAGAATTATCATCAAATATACCAGCAAAAAGCGAATATGGTTTGTTTACAAGGTTTTTTTCTGCATATTCAGCTATTTGTGAGCGAAGTTCACTATCTGTATTTTTAAGTCTGAAAACTGCAACTGATGAATATTTTCTAAATCTGTCTACCGTACTAAATTCTGAATCTCTGCCGATAAATGCAGCCTCAAGAATTATTTCTTTTTCCGCATCAATAACTAAAGCACAATGACCATTTCTAAAGCCTAAAACATGAGAAGATGAAGTTATTAAAATATCGCCGTTTTCCAGTGCAGTTATAGGGGAAAGTGTGTCTGTGAGCCTTTCGGTTCTTGAAAGCAGCATATGTGGTTTGCAAACTATATTTACAGGTGAAAGATAAGCTTTTTGTACAGCTAATATTTTATTTATATTATCCTCTTTTAAAATATCAAGTGAAATACTGGTAAGTCCTGTTTGACTGGTCAGTAAATTATAATCATCTGTCGACCAGTTTTCTTTTTGGAGTATATTTGTAAGATTAACAGGTACAACATTAGGCTTTATATGTGCTTTATGCTCATCAGATATGAAAAATATTAAAAAAATTACAATAAGACTAGTTAATATTCTCATTAAAATGTGTTAAAGCTCTCGCCATATCGGTTTTAGTGTGAAATACCACTCCGCTTGTTAAAATACTTTGTTTAAGCTCATCTGGAAGTGAACGAAAATATTCACCGAGTTCATTATTCATAGTATTATAATCTAACATAATAAAATCACCTCGATATTTATTATGTTCAAAAAATATAAAAAAAAACGAGTTAGACCAAAATCTAACTCGAAATTTTCATGATTCTTCGGTTGCTTCTATAACAGAGCCTTGAGCACATACACCCTTTTCTTTAAATAGAGCTTTGTTATTCTGATAAATCATACGCAAGCCGTCAAGAGTAAGGTTAGAGTCTACAAAATCAATAAGTGAACAATGTTCTGCCATCATTCGACCCATACCGCCTGTTGCAACTACTTTTACATTACCATTTAGCTCTTGTTTCATATCCTCGATAATACCAGTTAAAGCACCTACATAGCCACGAACTGCACCAGACTGCATACTTTGTACGGTATTTCGACCGATAGCGTTTTCAGTTGCGGCAATATCAACTCTAGGCAGTTTGGACGCTTTCATAAATAAAGCTTCCATTGCAACTTTAATTCCAGGGAAGATAGCACCGCCTAAATATGAACCATTTTCATCTATTGCATCAAAGGTGATAGCAGTACCAATATCAACAATAATAAGAGGTGAGCCATAGCGTTTAACCGCAGAAACACCGTTTACAAGTCTGTCAATACCAACTTCACGAGGGTTATTATATAGGTTTACCATACCGGCATCAACATCACGACCGACAATAAGCGGGCGAAGTGATAAATATTTACGAATGGCATTTTTCAGTGAATACATAACAGGAGGTACAACAGATGCAATAATTACAGCACTTGTTTTTTTAGGGTCAATGCCTTTAAAGCTGTAATATTGTAAAATTTGCATACCGATTTCATCAGATGTCGAAGTATCTGAGGTAGAAATTCTAAAAGAACCTATTAAAGTTTCGTTGTCATAAATACCAAATACCATATTGGTATTGCCTACATCAATTGCAAGTAACATCGCTTAGAACCACCTAAACTTAGATTTATTTTTTTGTTTTGTAAGTGAAATCGGCTCTCCGTCAGTATTTAGAAAAACAGCATCTATAAGTTTGTCGTTTTGAATTTCAAGTGAAAGACAGCTTGCTACGCCTTGACGTGGAAGGCTTATACTTCCAGGGTTAAAAATATGTATATTATTATCTATCACATGATTAGCACAATGTGTATGACCATAAAGAGCGATAGAACAATCGAACTTTTTTGCGTGTTCGGCTATGTTACCACAGCTTGTCCATACAACACCTTCTCTATGACCATGTGTTAAATAAAATTTCACGCCCTCAAGCGTTACAACTGAAAACCAAGAACTGTCAGAGCCGTAATCATTATTGCCACGCACAGAATAAACGGTTAAATCTGGATAACTTCTTCTTAAATCCTGTGCATCTTCATCGTAGTCACCAAGATGAATTACTGCATCTGGTGAGAGATTTTCTACTAAATTAAACATATCTAGCACTCTACCGTGCGAATCAGAAAAAACAAGAATATTCATAACTTAAAAGCCTCATTCTCGTATAACATGAACACTATACATTAAAAGTAAAGATATGTAAAGTGTATTTGAAAAATTTTTAACAAAGAATTTGTTACTATTTGAATTTAATCTGCATATATTAAACTGATAGATTAAATAGGGAGGAAAAACACTATGTTTGATGCAAATGAACTCATTAAACAACTTAAAATATCACAAAACGACCCTAAAGCAGCTCAAACTATAAACAATTTAAAATCTTTTATGGGTACTGAGCAGGGTAAAAATCTTGCGAGTAATATAAGCAAAGATACTGCGGTGCAGATTGAAAAAGCAGCTAAAGCCATGCAAAAAGGTGATAAAACTGCCGCAAGTGCTGCACTTAGTCAAATTCTTTCCACAAATGAGGGAAAAAATCTTGCAATGCAGCTTAAAAAAATAATAGGAAAATAAGGAGAAAATATGGAAGATATGTTATCGTCCTTGCTTTCTGACCCCGAAAAATTACAGCAAGCAATTTCTGTTGCATCATCTTTTTTAGGGGGCGAGCAAGAAAACCAGCAAAATAACTCTGCAAATACAGATTTTGATGACCCATCATTAATGCTTATGCAAAAAGCAATGCCTGTTATCTCACAAATTGCCCAAAGTGGTCAAAGTGCGGTAAGTTATGAAAAACGTCAGCTTTTACATGCTGTAAAGCCATTTGTTTCCGAGCCTATACAAAGTCAAATTGACCATGCTATAAGGCTTGTAGGTATGGCACAAATGGCTAAAACCGCACTTCATCAGTTTGGTGGCTCTAATAATAATGGAGGAGCAACCGATGTATAACAGATATTTAGAGCAATTTAAACCAGATGAACCCGAACCGATAGCAAATATTAACCCTGTAAATGAACAAAAAGAAAGTGCTTTTTGTGAAAAAACAGGCTCTGGACTGCTAGACGGTCTTACAAAACGCATGGGTAAGATAAAACTTGACACAGATACTCTTATTTTAATTGCAATAATCTGGTTTATACTTCAGGAAAATGGAGAAACACAGATTGACACGGAGCTTTTAGTAGTGCTTGGCATACTGCTTTTTATGGGGTTATGATTTGCTTTTTAATAAATCATCTGCCGCATCAGATAGCTTTGCATATTCTTCAAGTGTCAGTTTTTCGCCACGAATACGCTCATCAAGATTACAAGTTTTCATCAGTGATAATATATCAGCCTTATCCAGTCTGCCGCCGAACGCTGGAGAAATCGCATTTACAAGCGTTTTGCGGCGTTGGTTAAAGGCTGCTCTAACAATAGCAAAAAATAATTTCTCATTTTTTACAGCTACGCTTGGCTTATCAAGCGGATTTAGTCTGATAACAGCAGAGTCAACCTTTGGCTGTGGCACAAAACAACCAGCAGGTACATCAAATAAGATTTTTGCATCTGCATAATATTGTACATAAATCGAAAATGCACTGTAATCTGATGAGCCAGCCTTTGCACAAATACGTTTTGCAACCTCCTTTTGAACCATAACGGTTATACCTGAAAACATTTTACTGTCTAAAAGAGCAGATATTGCAGGTGTGGTTATGTAATAAGGGAGGTTTGCACATGCATATACCTTTTTATCACCGAATTTCTCATTGCAAATTGTGGATAAATCAGTTTTTAACACATCGCCATGTACAACCTCTACATTTGAGCAGTCAGCAAGTGTTTCTTCAAGTACAGGAAATAATGCCCTGTCAAGCTCGATTGCTACAACTTTTTCAGCCTGTTTTGAAAGCTCATTTGTAAGACAACCCATTCCAGGGCCAACCTCTAAAGCACAACTGTTTTTATCTACTCCACATTCAGCGGCAATACGCTCAGGTACCCACTGTGCAGTTAAAAAATTCTGTCCGAGTGATTTTGAAAAGTGAAAGCCATGCCTTGACAGCACTTCTTTTATAACGTGAATATCACAAAGTCCCATAAAAGACCTCCAAGCATTTTTTTAAAACCATTATAGCATAGTATAAGTCAGAATTATATAGATTAGATATGATTTATTGCAATAAGTTTTTGTGTTTGGTAGAATAAAAACAGTATTAAATGGGAGGGAGTGACAAAATGCAAGAAGAAATTAAATTTTGCAGAGGTGGAGGTTGTACAGCTAAATTAGGCTCTGCTGTACTTTCTAAAATACTTGAAAAACTGCCAAAACCAATCGACCCTAAGCTTTTAATCGGTACAGAATCAAGCGATGATGCAGCCGTTTATAAACTCACAGATGAGCTTGCTATGGTTCAAACGGTTGACTTTTTTCCGCCTATGGTCGATGACCCTTATATATTCGGTCAAATAGCCGCAGCTAATGCACTAAGTGATGTTTATGCTATGGGTGGCAAACCTGTAACCGCTTTAAACCTTGTATGTTTCCCAGAAAACTGGGATATGAACATTTTGGGAAAAATTTTGCAAGGTGGACAAGAGAAAGTAATAGAAGCGGGAGCGTCACTTGTAGGTGGTCATTCAATCGCTGACAGTGAAGTAAAATACGGTTTATCTGTAACTGGACTTATAAATCCTAATAAAGTTAGAGCAAATAACACTGCTCATGTAGGTGATAAGCTTATTTTAACAAAACCTCTCGGTGTAGGTCTTACTTGTACAGCAGCAAGAGCGGGTGAACAAATAAACTCACTTGGTGAGGCTATAGAAAGCATGACAACGCTTAATAAATATGCGGCTGAAGCGGCTGATGAGTTTGAAATTCACGCTTGTACTGATGTAACAGGTTTTGGACTTGTAGGGCATTTAAACGAAATGCTAAGACCAGATTTATCAGCAAGAATTTATGCACAAAATCTGCCTAAAATAAGCAATGTAAGATATTTTGCAGAGGAATTTTATTTGACCGCAGCCGCACAGCGAAACCGCAATGCCGCCGAGGGAAAAATTAAATTTATTAAATCGGATTTTGCAACAGAAGAACTAGTTTTTGACCCTCAAACTTCGGGTGGTTTATTATTTGCACTCTCAGCAAATGAAGCTGATTTATTACAGCAGAAACTAATAAATTTAGGTTTAAACAGTGCTGTTATTGGCGAGATTATGCCAAGAATGGACGTAGAAATTATAATAGAAGGGAAGATTTAGTGGTTATGGCAACAATAGTAGACGCAAGAGGCAAGGCTTGCCCTCAGCCTGTAATTGAAACAAAAAAAGCACTGAGGGAAAATGGTGCACCTGTAATTGTGCTTGTTGACAACGATATAGCAAGACAAAATGTAGAGAAAATGGCAAATCAAATGAATTTATCTGTTCAAGTGGATAAAACTGATGATGGTGCTTTTAGATTGCTTATTCAGCAGGTCAGCAGTGAGGTTTTAGGTGCTGTGTTAAATGATGCGGCTGATACTCTTTCTGGTATGCTTGATAATATGCCAGCGGTTGATTGTGTGCCTTGTATGCCTGTACAGCAAGGTAAAACCGTTGTTGTTTTATCATCTAATTGTATGGGTGTAGGCGATGACACTTTGGGTGCTGCTCTTATGAAAGGCTTTGTTTATGCACTAACTCAGCTAGACAATGCTCCAGATACTGTGCTTTTATATAATGGTGGTGCAAAATTATCTGCCCAAGGTGCTGAAACTGTACAAGACCTTAAAATATTAGAGGAAAGCGGTACAGAAATTTTAACTTGTGGCACATGTTTAAATCATTATGGTTTAACAGACAAGCTCGCCGTTGGTGAAGTTACAAATATGTATACAATAGCCGAAAAAATGAGCGATGCTGGAAAGGTGATTCGTCCATGAGTTTTCCTTTTGTTTTGGTGCGTGGTGCGGGCGACCTTGCAACAGGCACTATTGTTAAACTTCATAAAAGCGGTATAAAGGTTTTGGCGGTAGAATGTCAAAAACCTAGTGCAATCCGTAGGCAAGCCGCACTCTGTGAAGCTGTTTATGATGGCAGTGCAACAGTTGAGGGTGTTATATGTCGCAAAATAGATAATATAAATGAGATTAAACGCTGTTTTGGTAGATGTGAAGTTCCTTTGCTTGTAGATGAAAAACTGGAGTGTTTAGAGAAAATCAAACCTGTTGCAGTTATAGATGCTATTATAGCTAAGAAAAATCTAGGCACTAAAATAGATATGGCACCTGTAACCATTGCATTAGGGCCAGCTTTTGTTGCCGGTGAAGATGTTCATGCGGTTATTGAAACCCAAAGAGGACATAATTTAGGTCGTGTAATATACAAAGGCTCAGCAGCTCCTAATACTGGTATCCCTGGAGTTATTGCAGGTGAAAGCATAAAGCGTGTAATTCATTCGCCGGCAACAGGTGAGATAAAGCATTTAGTGAATATTGGTGAGATAGTAAGCGAAGGGCAGCAAATAGCTATAATAAATGATGTTCCTGTTATAGCTACGCTCACAGGCGTACTTCGTGGGCTTATTCGTGAGGGTTATTATGTAAAAGAGGGAATGAAAATAGCTGATATTGACCCTAGAAAAGAACAAAAAGAAAACTGCACTACTATTTCTGATAAAGCTAGATGTATTGCTGGTGGTGTGCTTGAGGCGGTTATGCATTTATCAAATGAACAGGGAGTGAAGCTGTTTTGATTTATCTTGACAATGCAGCGACTAGCTTTCCTAAACCTAGTTTTGTAAAACAGGCAGTTATTGATGCTATGGATAATATAGGCTCGGACGGTCGAGGTGCTCACGAAATGACACTCAGAGCATCAAGAATTGTTTATAGCACAAGACAAAATATAGCCAAGCTGTTTAATGCTGATGCTATGAGAGTGTGTTTTACATTAAATGCTACTATGGCACTAAACACAGCTATTTTAGGGCTGATAAACGCCAATGACCATGTTATAACAAGTGTTCAAGAGCATAACTCTGTACTTCGTCCGCTTTATAAAACAGGTGCAGATTTAACATTTTTACCTATTGATGAAAAAGGTAATGTTAAAATAGATATGCTTGGTGGTAGTCTTAAAGCAAATACCAAAGCGGTTATATTAAGCCATGTTTCCAATGTAACTGGAAATGTTATTGATATTAAAAAAGTTGGGCAGTTTTGCAAAGAGCATAATTTATATTTTATAGTTGATGCGGCTCAATCTGCGGGCGTTTTTGATATTGATATGAAAGAGATGAATATTTCTGTTTTATGCTTTACAGGTCATAAGGGTTTGCTTGGTGTACAAGGCACAGGTGGGTTATGTGTTGCAGAGAATGTGGACATAAATCCGCTTGTAGTCGGCGGAAGTGGTGTGCATAGTTTTTCTAAAACTCACCCAGACGAATATCCAACAAGACTGGAGGCAGGCACACTAAATGCACATGGTTTAGCAGGGTTAAATGCCTCTGTAAAGTGGCTTAACGAAAATGGACTTGCCAGTTTAAGAGAAAAGGAAACAAGCCTTGCCAGACTTTTCTATAATGAGCTTTGTAATTTACCACAAATTAAGATTTATGGTGATGTGCTTGCCGAAAATCATGGAGCTATTGTTTCAATAAACATAGCTGATGAAGATGCGGGTATAGTTTCAGATGCACTCTATGAGGATTTTGGAATATGTACAAGAGCGGGAGCACACTGTGCACCACTTATACACAAGGCTTTTGGAACAGAAAATCAAGGAATGGTTCGTTTTTCTTTTTCTCATCAAAACACCGAAAGAGAAGTTATAAAAACAATACAGGCTATAAAGCAGTTGGTGGCAGAATGATAAAGCGTAAGAAAAAAGAATGGCTTATAGTGACTTTTCATACAACTGCGGCGGCATTTCAAATGGAAAACACAGCTAAAAATATAGGTCTTACAGGTAGACTTATCCCTGTTCCAAGAGAAATTTCTGCTGGTTGTGGACTTGCATGGCGAGATGAAAAAGATAAACAAGAAGAAATAAAAAAATGTCTTGAAAATATAGAATATGAAAAGATTGTTTTGCTAACAATATAAATGAGGTTTATTTATGAATAGTTATATGTCACTCGCTAAAGCTATAAAAAACGGTAAAACAATATATAGAAAAACATATATTGATAGAACTCCTATATATGCAGAAAATCTTGAAAATTTAAGTAATATAAACTTATCTTGCACAGCAAGTGAAAATAATGAGAGTGTGTTATATGAACGTTTTTCAGGTACTAAATCACTTATAATTTGCGGTGGTGGACATATTTCTGTTCCGGTTAGTGTACTTGCCAAAATGCTAGGTTATCATGTGATTATATTTGAAGATAGACAGCAATTTGCCGATAAAAACCGATTTGACAGTGCAGATATGGTTAAATGCGGAGATTTTAAAGATTTACTAAACGAGTATGACTGGCAAAAACAGCCTGACACTTCGGTTGTTATAGTAACCCGTGGACATGTAGCTGATACCGTTTGTTTGCGTGAGGTTATAAATAAAAATTTGCCTTATATCGGTATGATTGGCAGTAAGAAAAAAAACACTGCTGTATTCGAGCTTTTAAAAAGTGAAGGTATAGGCGAAAGTGATATAAAAAAAGTACATGCACCAATCGGTCTTAAAATCGGTGCACAAACTCCAGAGGAAATAGCTGTTGCAATAGCTGCTGAGCTTATACAAACACGCAGTCAAAACACAGATAGTGTACTTGATGAAAAAGTGCTTAATGCTCTTTGTGATGATAAAAACAAAGGCTCAGTTATGGCAACGGTAATAAATAAAAGTGGCTCTGCACCTCGTGGAGTGGGTGCTAGAATGTTAAGACTTAAAACAGGTGAAATTATAGGAACTATTGGCGGAGGTCTTGCCGAATTTGAAGCTATTAAAATTATGCAAAGCTTTAAAAATGGTGATAAAGCTCTATATAATTTTAATATGTCAAATGGTCAGGCGGGTAAATCAGGTATGATTTGTGGCGGACAAATAGATGTTATATTTGAGGTGATTTAAAAAATGGTTGCAGCGGTAATTCTTGCAGCAGGTCAAAGCAAAAGAATGAATGGAACAGATAAATTATTTTTAGATGTAAATTCATTGCCTATGTTTGAACATAGCTTTATTTTAGCTAAAAAACTAAATATAAACTGCTGTATAGTGGTTACTAATAACGCAAAAATTAAACAAAAAGCAAAAGAATATAATTTTTTAAGTGTTAAAAGTCCTAATGCACAAAAAGGCATGGGCTATTCTGTCGCTGAGGGTGCAAAAGCACTTTCAGATAAAATAACCCATGCCGTATTTTTAAATGCAGACCAGCCTTTTATTTTGGCTGATACAATAAATCATTTGATTGAAAATGCACAAAAGACAAATAAAATAATCGTGCCAATGACCGATAACAGACCTACAAGTCCATGTGTTTTCCCTAAGAGATATTTTTTAGAGCTTAGTATGCTTGAGGGTGAAAACGGTGGCAGAGTGATTTGGAACAGAAATATAAATGATGTTTTATTTGAAAATGTATCTAAAAATCAAATGATTGATATTGATACAGCAGAAATATACAATGCCTTGACAAATAACTAACCTATATGATACCATACAAATTGAAAGTACTTTATCGCCAACTAGAATTTTAAAATTAGTTGGCGTTTTTCTATATAAGGAGATGTTAAGAAAATGAAATTATTTAACACACTCACACGTCAAAAAGATGAATTTGTACCTTTAAAAGCAGGAGAAGTAAAAATGTATTCCTGTGGCCCTACTGTTTATAATTACTTTCATATTGGTAATGCTCGTCCTTTTATTATGTTCGACTTGCTGCGTCGCTACTTTGAATATCGTGGCTATAAAGTTACCTTTGTTCAAAACTTTACCGATATTGATGATAAGGTAATCAATAAGGCTAATGAAGAAGGTGTGGATTTTAACACTATAGCTGAGCGTTACATCAAAGAATACTATGTTGATGCTGAGGGTTTAGGCGTTGGAAAGGCTACTTTCCACCCAAGAGCTACCGAAACTATGGACGCTATTATTGATATCGTTCAAAGACTTTTAGACAAAGGTCATGCTTATATTGCTGAAAATGGTGATGTATATTTCCGCACAAAGTCTGACCCAAGTTATGGTAAGCTATGCCATCAGCCAATGGAAGAATTACAGGCTGGTGCTAGAATTAGTGTAGGCGAAGTTAAGGAAGACCCTATGGACTTTGCAATCTGGAAGGCTGCAAAGCCAAATGAACCAGCTTGGGATACCCCATGGGGCAGCAGGGGCAGACCAGGTTGGCATATCGAATGTTCTGCTATGGCTTGCAAGTACTTAGGTGAAACTATTGATATTCACTCCGGTGGTCTTGATTTAATTTTCCCTCATCATGAAAATGAAATTGCTCAGTCTGAATGTGCTAACGGCTGTACTTTTGCTAACTACTGGGTGCATAATGGTTTCTTAACCATTGATAACGAAAAAATGAGTAAATCAAAGGGTAACTTCTTTATGGTGCGTGATGCAGCTAAGGAATTCGGTTATGAAACTATCCGCATGTTTATGTTATCTGCTCATTATCGTTCCCCACTTAATTACTCAGCTGAAAGCCTTGAGATGAATAAAGCGTCACTTGCTCGTCTTTATGAAAGCCGCAACAATATGGAGTTCCGTATTGAAAAGGCAACAGGTGACACAATGACAGCAGAAGAAACAGAAAAGATGACTCAGCTTGAGACATATAAGCAGAAATTCATTGACGCTATGGACGATGATATGAATACTGCTGATGCACTTTCTGCTATTTTTGAGCTTGTGCGTGAGATTAACGGTTATATGTCTAAGCATGATGATGCAACTAAGGCATTTTTAACCAAGGCTCATGGTTTATTTATGGAGCTTACAGGTGTGCTTAATATTGTGCAAAAGCATGATGATGAAGTAGACCCAGAGGCAGAAAAAATTGAGGCACTTATCGCAGAGCGTACCGCAGCTAAAAAGGCTAAGGACTTTGCAAGAGCTGACCAGATTCGTGATGAACTCGCTCAGATGGGAATTACAATCAAGGATACCCGTCAAGGTGTTCAGTGGTCAAGAGCATAAAAATCAAGGACGTGTATATACACGTCCTTTTTTGTTTAACCTAATGGATATGATGGGCAAGCAGTCGCTAAACAGCATTTATCGCATTTTGGACTTCTTGCAGAGCAAACTTCTCTGCCGTGAAGCACTAATCTATGGCAAAAATCTGATGATTCTTCTGGTGGAATTATCTTTTTAAGTGCATTTTCCACTTTTACAGGGTCTTTTGTGTCCTTAACAAAGCCCAGTCTGTTAGATAATCTAATGCAATGTGTATCTGCTACAATAGCAGGTTTACCATAAATATCACCCAAAATTAAATTTGCAGTTTTTCTGCCTATTCCAGGAAGTTTTAAAAGCTCCTCCATTTTATCTGGTACTTTACCATCATATTCGTTTAAAAGCATTTGTGCACACGCTTTTAAATCCTTAGCTTTTGTGCGGAAAAGTCCGCAGGTTTTTATGCCTTCCTCCAGTTTTTCTATTGGTGCATCTGCAAAGCTTTCAAGTGTTGGAAAATCTACAAATAAATCTTTTGTAACCATATTAACTCTAACATCGGTACACTGTGCCGAAAGTCTGGTTGCAAATAAAAGCTCATAATCATGAGTGTATTTTAATGCACATTCGGCATTTGGATATTCATTTTTAAGCTGATAAACAACTTCTAACGCACGTTCTTTTTTTGTCATAATTTATCACAATCCTTTTGTTTGTTAAAAACACTATTAAAGTTTTAAAAATTCATATATTACTGTAAACATATACATATATATAAATATGAATATAATAAATAAAGACAAATGTCAAGCAAAAAAAATATGCGGTATTAACAAAAAAAAATAGCACATTACCCAAAAAAAGTATAGTGTGCTGAAAAATAAAAAAGTTGCTTAGAAGTCGTTGCAAAAAAATGAAAATATGTTTTAATCTTATTATAGGTATTTTTGCAATTTATTTAAGCAGAATGAATTTTAATTCTGTATAGGAGGGCTTTTCACTATGATTACTAAACAGGCTATGGATTTTGTTAGTCGTTATGATGCAGAAGTTGGCAGCATGATTCGCAAGGAGTTTGACCGCCAATTCCGCAATATTGAGCTTATAGCTTCTGAAAACATTGTAAGCGAAGCTGTTATGGCTGCAATGGGTTCAGTTTTAACTAATAAATATGCTGAAGGATATCCTGCAAAGCGTTATTATGGTGGCTGTGAGTGTGTTGATGAAGTAGAAAATTTAGCTATCGACAGAGTTTGTAAGCTTTTTGGTGCTAAATATGCTAATGTTCAGCCTCATTCTGGTGCTCAGGCTAATATGGCTGTTTATCAGGCACTTGTAAATGTAGGTGATACCGTTTTAGGTATGAGCCTTGATAACGGTGGACATTTAACACATGGCTCTCCTGTAAACCAGTCTGGTATTTTATATAATATCGTTTCTTATGGTGTTGATGAAAATGGCTTTATTGATTACAATGAAGTTGAAAAAATCGCTAAAGAAACAAAACCAAAAATGATTATCGCTGGTGCATCTGCTTATCCTCGTGCAATCGACTTTGCAAAGTTTGCTGAAATTGCTCACAGCGTTGGTGCTTATTTGTTTGTTGATATGGCTCATATCGCAGGTTTAGTTGCTGCTGGTCTACATATGAACCCAGTACCATATGCTGATGTTGTAACAACTACAACACATAAAACTCTGCGTGGCCCTCGTGGCGGTACTATCCTTACAAATAATGAGGAAATCGCTAAGAAGATTAACAAAGCTATTTTCCCAGGAACTCAGGGCGGCCCACTAATGCATGTTATTGCTGCTAAGGCTGTTTGCTTTGGTGAGGCTCTAAAGCCAGAGTTTAAAGCATATCAGTCTAATGTTATTCGTAACTCCAAGGCTCTTGCTGAGGCTCTTGTAAATCAAGGCTTTGACCTGATTTCTGGCGGTACTGATAACCACTTAATGCTGGTTGACCTAAGAAAAGCCGGTGTTACTGGTAAGGTGCTGCAAAATCGCCTTGATGAGGTTTATATCACTGCAAATAAAAATGCTATTCCTAATGACCCAGAAAGCCCATTTGTAACTTCTGGTTTGCGTGTTGGTACTCCAGCGGTTACCACTCGAGGATTTGGCGAGCCGGAAATGCTCAGAATTGCTGAGTTTATTTGGCAAGCTGCAACCG
>CALWMO010000015.1 GCA_944381965.1 uncultured Butyricicoccus sp. | reverse complement strand
TAAAAAAAAGTCATGGTATATTGCACTTGAAAACTGGTAAATATACCGATATAATTACAATATATACAATAAAGGTGGGTTTGCATTGTTTAATCTCAATAATGATATTTTTACCATGAGACAAAATATGAAAAATCCAGATTTTGAATGCTTTTACTATAAAAACTATCCACACACTAAAATACCATTTCATCAGCATGATTTTTATGAAATATTTTTCTTTTTAGATGGTAATGTATCATATATAATCGAAGGTAAAATATATCAGCTTCGTTCTGGTGATATACTGCTTACAAATAACAGGGATATCCATAAACCCGTGTTTGAAAGCGGCAAACCATATGAACGCTTTATCCTATGGATAGAACCAGAATTTTTAGAGCAAATGAATGGTCTTGATTGTGATTTAAAAGCATGTTTTAACGATTCAAGCGAAAAAAAGCATAAGCTTATTAGACCAGACAGCATGGCATTTAGCAATCTAAAACGAATATTTGAAAAAATGCTTAGAAATCGTGATTTAGATGATATGGGAAGTCGCACTCTATCACAAATTTATTTGATAGAGTTTTTAGTTTATTTAAATCGTGCTTATTTTGCTACACCTGATACTATTTATGAGGATATAACAGAAAATCATAAAATAAATCAAATAGTTTCATATATAAATAAAAATTTCGCTGAAGAAATATCATTAAATGATATTTGCGAAAAATTTTATATAAGCAAGTCACATTTAACACATTTATTTAAAAAATATACAGGTCTTACATTATACCAGTTTATTATCAAAAAACGTCTAACCGTAGCTAGAAACATGTTAAAAGAAAATAAACCTGTAATGCAAGCCTGTATAGAATGTGGTTTTAGTGACTATTCTAATTTTTTAAAAGCATTTAAACGAGAATTCGGACATAATCCTAAAGCATATAAAAAATAATTATTCTATATCTTTTTCTAAAAGCTGATGAATATATTCATTTACTGATAGCTTTTGTTTCATTGATTTTGCCTTTATTTTTTCATAGACACTTGGTTTTACAATAAGCTGTAAACGTCTTGTTTTGGTTTCAATATATAAAGGATTTAATTTATAACCTTCTTTTGGTTCTGGTTTGATTTCTGGTTTAACATCTTCTTTTTTATCAACTTCACTTATAAATTGAAATGCTGGATTATCTTTAAAACTCTTTTTCATTATTATTCCCCTTTCAGAATTTCATCTATAAAATTTAAATAATCATTTGTAACATTTGAATTAGGTGCATACTCAAAAAGACTTTGTTTATTTATTTGTGACTCCTTGACAGCGATTGCTTCTCTTATAGTGCTTTTGAAAACCTTGGTGTTTAAATTTTGTGCAAGGTCACTTGCAATCTCTGCAACTTCACGACTTAAAATCGCTCTTGGACTATAACGTGTTAATAAAATACCATCTATTTTTAAATTATCATTACAATATTTTTTTATTGGCTGTATGGTCTTAGATAGCTGTTCAATTCCCTGAAGGCTATATATATCAGCCTGAGCCGGTATTATAACGCTGTTACATGCTGTCAGTGCATTTACAGTAAGAATACCTAGTGCAGGTGGTGTATCAATAATTATATAATCATAATTGTTTTTGATATTTTCAAGAGCTTCTTTGAGTTTATATTCTTTGCCTATATCGGTTATAAATCCATCTGCACCAGATAATGATTTGCTTGAAGCAATAAGGTCGAAATTTTTAGTATGCTGTATAGTTTTATTTATATCTGCATCCTGTGCTAGTAAATCATAAATAGTTAATAAATCCTCATTTGCATTTGCAGTATAGCTCAAATTTCCTTGAGCGTCCATGTCAATGCAAAGGGTTTTATAACCTTTGTTTGTTAATCCTGAGGCTAATGTAAAAGCGGTTGTGCTTTTTCCTACTCCTCCTTTTTGGTTGATAATTGCTATAATTTTCATGTAATCCACCCTTTAAGTAGCGATTTTAATATATTGTGTATACATATATACACAATTAGTATACACAATAACATATGTGTATATTTTAATACATTTTTTTGTAATTTACAAGTAAAAAAAGTATGCCATGAAAAAACATGACATACTTAATATTTAGCTTATGGGCGATTGTCAAGAAGTGCTCTTTCAACACTCCAATAGAAAGCCTTTTCACCAAGTAAATCTGTAATCCCAGACCTATAAAGCATATTCATAGATGCCGAAGGTAAACCACATATTGTTATATCTATACCCTTGTTTTTTAGTTCGGTTAAAATACTTAAAAGAGTCTGAACTGCTGAAACATCAATAGATGATACACCACGCATAGAAAGCATAACAGTATCACAGTTAGCAATTTTCTGTGGCAGTTCTTCAAGTACACTTATATTTGCAAACAGCAGAGGGCCTGTTATATAAGCTACCATTGCATTACTATAACGCTTTTTTAGGCTTTCATCATCACAACCAAGTCTATTCATGTCAACACGCTCATAGTTTATTTGAAGCTTGCTAAGTCTTACAAGCATAAGTATAAGCGATAGACCAACACCAACTATAATAGCAACTGTTAAATCAAATAATATTGTAAAAATCATAGTTACAATAAACTTTGAAATAGCACCTTTAAACTTATGAGAAAAAATATATTTTATAGCTTCCCATTCGTTCATTCTCCAAGCGGTAACCATAAGTACACCAGCCAACCCTGCAAGTGGTACATATTTAATAACTGGAGCTAAAATAAACATCATAATAAGCAAGCCTATCGCATGAAACACACCAGTTAAACGAGTTACCGCACCAGACTTAACAGCTACCGACGTACGAGCAAGGGCAGCAGTCGCTGGAATACCGCCAAAGAAAGGAAGGATAATATTTCCCACACCTTGAGCAAATAATTCTTGGTCGTTATTTAGTTTAACACCTGTTGCACGTCCGGCAGATGCACCACATAAAAGACTTTCAAGCATATTGAGTATGGCAATAGAAAAAGCTGGTGCAATCAGTGCAGGCATATCAGATATATTAAGCTTAGAAAAACTCAGTCTATCTTCTAAAAATAAACTTTGTGGTATCTCGCCAACGGTTGCAATGTCAAGTTTTAAACCAATGGTTAAAGCAGTTGTTATAATAATACCAATAAGTGATGCCGGAACAACGGCATTCCACTTTTTAGGAAACACTATCATTAAAATAACAACAAACATAGCAACAAGTACGGTTGTTAAATCAGGCTTAAACCCTAAATTCTTATAGCTTAAAAGTTTAGCTACTGCATTTGTTCCTTCCGAATGAGTGCCAAAGAAGTTATCAATCTGACCAAGAGCAATAACCACCGCAATACCAGAAGTAAATCCTGTTATTACAGGTGATGGAACAAATGAAGTAAGTTCACCAAGATGTAAAATACCTGCGATAACTAAAATTATACCACTCATAAGTCCGGCGATAAAAACGCCTTGCATACCATAAGTTGCAACAAGTGAACCCAAGATGGCAGCCATAGCACCAGTAGGGCCAGATATTTGATAATATCCACCCGTAAGCAGTGACATAACAATACCAGCAACAATAGCAGTTACAAGACCTGCGGCAGCGGTCGCACCTGCAGACACACCAAATGCAAGAGCAAGAGGCAAAGCAACAGCCGCAACTGTAACACCTGCCATTAAGTCTTTGGAAAGTTTTTGGATATTATAGCCTTTAAATTCCAAAGAAAGAGCATTTAAAAAGTTTTTCCCCATTTTTATCCCCTTTTTATTTAATTTTTAGTCCTTTAGAATTATAGCACTTTTATAATTATAATCAAGCGTAAATACTTGTGTATGATAATGTGTGTATGTTTATATGAGTATATTTAAATGTGTATAGTCATATCTTAATAATTCTTAAAAGTTCCAGTACGCTATTAAATTCTATTTTTTTACCATTATTTATTATATATCCTTGCCAAGTTGTGTTTCTTCTAGTTATAACATATAAATCAAAAGTTGCTTCTTTTCCTTTTTGATTAGAAATAAATGTCTTATCAGTGCCATTTGCAAGACAATCTGCAACTAAAATATCTGTCGGTATAAATAATTCATTAAAACTTCTTTTTTGCTCATATGCTCTAGGAAAATTTTGTTTATCTAAAACAAACTCTATTTTCATAATTAAATCTTTTATATCGTAAAATGAAAATGGTTTTAATAGCCTTTGACTATACACCTTACCTGAAGCGTTTATATCCTCGATTTTATCTATGCAAATTCTAAAATATGATGATGCATGATTAAATTTATTCATTTATAACACTCTTTTCAATCATTCTGATGTATTAGCTGGTAAGACTATGTTTTCGCTCAAAGGAAAAGTATTTACAAGCTCACCACGAACCACTAAACGATGGTCTGCAATACCTATTGGTGTACAAGTGGTTATAGTTATACAGCCATACCCTTGATTATAAATAACACTCCAATCATTAGGCTCTATAACACTTGTTGATTGCCATAGATATTGATATACATTTTGTGAGTCGGTTAAATATAAATAATCTCCTTCTGTTAAAGTATTTATATAATAAAGTGGAGTATTATCTGTTATTTTTCCAGCAAAAACACCATTTCTATGTCCAGCTATAGAAACATTTGCATTTTCTTCACTTGGAAGCTGTGCATACTCATAGAGTCCCAAACCTTTTCTAAGTACGCTAAGTTCTGTACCATCTAAAATAGATGCATTTACATCAAGCTTGGGTATTTTTAAAGTCAAATCATTTTTATATTGACTTCTTTTTTCACTTATATATACTTCATTAGCTTGAAGTGCAGAAATGTCAAGCGATGGATTTTCTTCTGGCACTTCAGCTTGTTCGTCAGATGTTTCATAGTTTCCGCTTGAAACAGTTTCTATTTGAGGTGCTTGTGGTACTTTAGTCTGTGAATCTATCCATATTAAGGTTAAAGCACTGCCAAATGTCAAACATGCAAGGCATAAAAAAATAGCACCTATAAGAGGTATTTTTCTTTTCATTTCAGTCACCACCAAAATCAAAACATAGGTTGTATTTTATATTTTATATCAAGTTTATTCCTATTAATTTTGTTAAACATTTTTATAACTCTATTTATAACCATTGTTGCATCTTCAAAATTGGCTGATGGCAACATAATAACATATTGTGAAGCACTATATCTGCTTACAACATCATCTTTTCTGAGACTTTTATTAAGCACATCTTTCATATTATCCATAGCATTATTTAAAATTTTAGGATTATTGCTTTCTCTTAAAGATATAGTTATAAGTGCAATATGTATGCAATTACCGTTTCTCATATTTCTTCTTGACTCTAAACAATAAATATCTTTGAAGAAACTGTAATCACACATAAAAACACCATCTTGATTGCAATGTTCTTTTAATTCGTTTTGCAATGTATCAAGGTCAGATTCGGTATTTTGTCCTTTTTCTAAAATTTGCTTATAAAGCTCTCTAAATTCGTCAGACGGTTTTACACCGAGATTTTTATATAACAAATCTATCGCTGATTGATAATGTTTTAATGCCCCCAAAACATTACCAAGTTTAAGCATTGAACGAATAAGCCAAATATTTATTCCTTCGTCAAGTGGTGCAAAGATGTTTGCTTTACTACAAATATTGTTAATTTGTTCATAATGTCCTAGATTATATAATATACTTGCATAGCTTTTTACAGCTTCTAAATACATATTACTATATCTAACTGCAAGAGGTATAACCCAATTTTCAGTAGAAATTCTAGGTAAAAGTTCACCTTTATATAAACACAAAGCTTTTTTATAAAACTCAGCTTTTTGTGTAATATCAATATTTGTATTTAATGCATTTTTATATAGCTCTTCAAATTCTTCTATGTCTAAGACACATTTGATGTTAGGATTAAATCTATACGCACTTCTTCCAGATATAATAGGATTTAAATTTTGTGGAAAAATTGGCTCTAATTGAGTTCTTATACGAGAAATTAAAGTTTTAAGTGCATTTGCAGGGTTTGATTTATCTTCATCATCCCAAAAAATATCAATAAACTCACTTTGAGGAATTAATCTATCTCTATTTATAATTAAGTAACATAATACATTCCAAAGTTTTAACGACCTGTTTATATCACTTGTTATTTCTAAGTCATCAACGACCAAACGCAATCGTCCAAACATATAAACCTGCATAGTTTTTTGTGCAGGGGTGTTATCTAACATTTCAAAATTCTCCTTTATTAAGCCACAATATAAAAAATATTATAATATTACATATATAATAAGTATAATGTGTTTTAAATCATTTATAAAGTAATGTAAAATAGATATAAATATAAAATATAACATAAATTTTGGATATTCTTAACAAAAAGTACATATATTTATATACACATCAGTATATGAGTATATGTATATAAATATATGTAATAAAAATTTTTCTCAATTTGCAATAATTTTTTATTTTTGCAACATCTGTAACATATTTGTAACGGATAAGAGGTAAATTTATGGTGTAATAGTTATCATATAATTTTATGACATGCACAAAAAAGAAAGGAGAATTCTCATGCGGATAAGCAAAATAAAACGCTTTATGGCTACATTGCTAGCAATGGTTATGGTCATGGGCATTACACCTATGGGTGCACTTGCTGCTGATACAAGTGAGCCTTTAGATGCTGTAATAACCCTTACACCAGATACTAACCAAACTGACTCGGTTGAAACTACCACTCCTCCAAATAATGAGGTTAGTGGAAATTCAAACCAAGAAACAAATACTCCTCAAACAGATTCTAGTGAGGAAGTAAATACTCCTCAAACAGATGATGAACAAAATCAACAAGTTGATGTTCCAACTGTTCTTCCAGTATTCCCAGATGAGGAAGAAGTTCCACCAGTAGAAACAACTCCTCCAACTACACCAGATGGAGATGTTCCAACTGTTCTTCCAGTATTCCCAGATGAAGAAGAAGTTCCACCAGTAGACAATCAATTACCAAACACACAAACTCCAGAAAATGAAATACATGATGGCAAAGATAAAGTCCACATTTATATTAATAACGATAATCTTTGCATCTGTGGTGAAAATGATTGTAATGTAACTATTACAGTGGATGGTCAAGAATACTATGGTATCTTTGATGGTGAAAAAATAACTATTCATATGGAAACATATGAAAATGTATTCCAAATTGGCACTACTGTACAGTATGTAACTGATTGCGGAACATCTGGTAGCATTACTATCGAGCATAAAGAAGGTAATGATGATTCTGAGCATGATAACGGTGCTAATAACTACAACGGTATTGTAACTCTAAATACTCATAAACAAGAGTATGATATTCCAGTAAAATTCTATGTGTTAGACCCTAATCGTGGTAGACCTTCTAGCGGCGAAGATCAGGGGCATGAAAACTATTTCCCATCTGCTGAGAGTGGCTCATATAACTATGCAGATGGCATGTCTGGAACCATGACACAAGATGCTTGGAACGCATTAAAGGGTGATGATTCATTAACCATTAATGATTCATATACAAACCCTTCTGGCACAGAAAATGGTCTTAATAGCAGTTGGTTTAGCGTAGATTCTGCTGCTATCTCAGCTATGTATAATCATTTTGGACTTAATCAATCTACTCATCAAATAGTTTGGTATGTTGTTAAATGCCAAAGCTCTCAAGAAGATAATTTTGGATATGATGATAATAACCAAAAGGCTGATATCCATGTAGATGGTTATATTAAAAATGCTGATGTTACTGTAACTTATCATTCAAATTTTGATGCAGATGAAACTTATGATGATAACGCTCAAACAGGCGATTACACAACTAAAACTTATGCTGCTACAGAACTTCCAGTTCGTGAAGGCTACACTTTCTTAGGTTGGAGCGAAAATAGTGACGCAACAGAACCAACATATGATGAAGCTGAAACTTTTGTACTAATGTGTGATTTACAGCTTTATGCTGTATGGAAGCAAAATGTAGTTTCCTTTGATATCAATAAGATTGACAGTGAAACAAAGGCTCCTCTTGAAGGCGTTGAGTTTACAATTTATAGTGATGCAGACTGCACACAGGTTGTAGAAACTGTTACAACTGATGCAAACGGAAATGTTACTGTAACTTTACCAGCTGGCAAAACCTACTATATGAAGGAAACCAAGGCTCTTGCTGGTTACAATGGTTCTAATACTGTTTACACAATTAATACAAGCACAGAACAAACAGAAGGAAACCTATGGGATAAGATTGTAAGCTTCCTATTTGGTCAATCTGAAGCTACAAACTTTGAAGACGGTATTCTGACAGTTGAAAACACAAAGATGAACAGCTACAAAGTAGTTGCTAATTATTACACCGTAACTGATGGTGAAACTACTACTGATGCAACTAATGTTGTTCTACAAGATGTAACTTATACAAATGATACAACTGCTAATTATACATTAGAAGCTGATGATTATATGTATCAAGGTCAAGAGTATCAGCTGTCAAAAGATGATTCCGCTGAAAAGTCTATAACTCCTGCAAAGGACACAGCAGTTATAGCATTTAATTTATATCGCACTGTAAATTCCAAAGCTTATTACACTGTTACCCATAAATACTATCTAGTAAACAGCGATAGCTCTGAAAAACTAGAAAATACAGTTACTACTGATAACATCGCTGGTACTCATGGCCAAGTAATCAAGGCTGCTAGTGTTACTGCTGATACCCAAGATGGAATTTATGAAGTAATTAGTCGCACTGGTGATATCACTCTTGATAAAAACAACGTTAAAAATATCACTATAACTTATAAGCGTTATCAGTATGCTGTAACAACTAATGCTGATGAAGGTGTTGATACAGTAACAGGAATTAAAACTTATAATAAGGGCGATAATGCAACTGTTACATTTACTCTAAAAGCTGGATATAGACTTGATCAAGTTCTTGATAATGTAGATGACTCTATAGACATTACAAAAGACATAAAGAACAATAATGGTGTGTATTCATACACAATAGAAAACATCAAATCTAACCATGAAATTGAGATTAAAACCGAAAAGATTCCTTATAAGTTAACTGTAAAATATGTGTTTACAGATGAATCTACTCATGATGGTTTCAAAGACTACACCGAAGATAAGAACTATTATGTAGGTGACAATTATACTGTAACTGCTCCTACTGCTCCTGCTGGTTATAATTTAGTAAAGAACGATAGCTTAAAGGGTACTTTTAATGCTAGTGATATAACAGTTACTATAAAATATCAGCCTAATGGTTCAGCAACTGCAACAGTTAAATATATCGCTAATATTAACGGTGAAGATGTACAAATTAAGGACTCTAAAACATTTACAGACCTTATAGGCAGACCTTATGATGTAAGTGACGCTCAAAATGTTAATGAAATCACTTATAACGGTAAAGTTTATGTATTCAATAATGATGGCGGAAATGCAGCATATAAAGGTACTTTAACTGGTGATGTAACTATCACTCGTACCTATGTTGAAAAAGCTCAGTATACTGTAACTGTTAACTATGTAAGTGAAAATGCAGAACTTGCTACATTAACATATGATTCACACATTTCCACACCAATTTATGTTGGCGGTGCTTATGATGTAACTGCAAATATCCCTTCAAGTATTACCGATGCAAACGGAAAAACTTGGTATTTAAGCAAGGATGTTACCGGTGCAACTGGTACTAGCAATGAAAATGTAACTCTAACTGCTGAGTATTATCTAAAACCAACTTATACTATCACTGCAACTTATAACACTATCGCAAATGGTGTAACAACTACTGAAACTGAAACTGTTAATTTAACAACAGGCGAAGTTGACAGCGTTATTCCTTTTGATAAAGCTTATTATGATACTCTAAATGGCTTCACATCTGAAAACTTTAATAATGACTTAAAAGTTAATGATAGTGCTGTAAACGAAATGCCTACAATGGATAAGTTTGGTAACTATAATGTAACTCTAAGTTACACAAGATATACTGCTACAACCTATAAAGTAATTCATAATTACTATGCAAATGGTTCTCTAGAGGCTACTGATGAAACAACATTAGGCGGCAATGTAGGTGATAAAATTACTGCTAACGATATTACAAAGCAGAACACTTATAAAGGTATAACATATAGTTATACAAGTGCTTCTGATGATATCACTCTAGCTCCTGATGCTAATAGTAATACTATCACATTAAGATATGA
The DNA here is from genome assembly GCA_944381965.1 of uncultured Butyricicoccus sp. Lineage (GTDB taxonomy): Bacteria > Bacillota > Clostridia > Oscillospirales > Butyricicoccaceae > Butyricicoccus_B. Next base: position 8,332 of record CALWMO010000015.1, on the reverse strand, counting down.
CCGCACTTACAGCGCTGGCGGCGGTGGCGGCAGTACAACAAACCCTCCAACCGAGCCAGAAGAACCTGAGGTTGATATTGAAGATCCAGATGTTCCTCTAACTGGAAATCCTGATGTGGAAACCGATATTGAAGATCCAGACGTTCCTCTAACTGGAAATCCTGATGTGGAAACCGATATTGAAGATCCAGACGTTCCTCTAACTGGAAATCCTGATGTGGAAATTGATATCGAAGATCCAGACGTTCCTCTGATTGAGCTACCAGAGCTTCCAGATGAAACTATCATTGAAGAAGATAATGTTCCTCTAGCCCAAACTTCAGATGAAGTTAACATTGGAGATGAAGAAGTTCCTCTTGCTAATCTACCTCAAACCGGTATGATTGCTGGAGAAGTGAATCAATCTATCACAATCGGTATGATTTTACTGACTATGATTCTATTATCTACTGGTTTTATTTATATCATGCCTCGTAAATCTAAAGAAGATTAATAGGAATGAGGGATGAATCTATGAAAACAAATGATACATTCCTAATACAATTGATAGATAATCAAAATCTATCTTGGCAAGGTACTATTATATGGACTAAAACTGGAAAGAAAGAAAATTTCAGAAGTGAATTAGAGTTATTAAGACTTATAGATAGTGCCTACCATAAAAAACCTATAAATTAAAAATTAAAACCACGCTATTTAAAGCGTGGTTTTAATTTTTGAAAATAATATTAAAGTTAATCAGTTAAAATGTTAAATATATTTATTTATATAACTTTGAAACTAATATATTATAAATCAGTTTTTTTGTTTTATAACTCTATAATTTAAAACCATAGGAAATTTTATTTGTCTTTTTTTATATAGTATTTAAGTACAAAAGTCTGAATTAAAAAATTTTAGTGTTTTTTAAGATACAGCCCATAGATGCCCTGTATTGCATTTTAATGCGTTAGGTATACTGGAATATGCCTGATGCATTAAAATGCCACTGTAAGGCTTCTACGAGCATTATAAGGGTATATCTGCCTATAGAGGAAATATATCTAGTTTATTTATCTCATATTTAATAGATTTATTTGGATATTTAACTATCAATTTAAAAAAGCCTATAGAAAATAAAAAAATCTTTTCCAGAAAATACAGTGAAAAAGACTTTAAAATACCTGTAAAGGGAAATTAATTTTTTAATTTATTTTTTAGTTTGATTATATTCCTTGATTAGCTAAGATTTAAAAATTAAATTTAAAAGTTTATAACCTATAAAGAATATTTATTTTTTACGTTTTTTAAAAAGCTAAAGAATCCCTTTAGAGAGTAGCATAAGGTTCGCCCCCTGTCAAATAGGGGCGAACCTTTCTACAGTACTTACATAACTTACAGTACTTACTGCAGATTTTTGAGAAAAATTTTTTAAGCGAATTAGTCAGAAAAATTTTAAGAAAATTCAAAAAAATCAAACTTTTTAAAGCTTAAAACCCTGTTTTTTGCATTTTCAATTTCAGCTTATAATATACAAAGATTGCACCCATTATATACAAAGATTGCACCCATTATATACAAAGATTGCACCCACCATATACAAAGATTGGAGGTAGACATAAATATATAGTATATGTTATAATAATATATTTATGCTTGAAAATGACCTTCCAGATTTCTCAAAAACGTAATCTTTTATGTATTTACATTCCTTCCAATAAGCTAAATATTTGTCTGCTGCCTGCCTTATTCTCTTAGCCTCTACAATATCAATTTCATATTTACCAGTGACAATCTCATATAGTCCTTTGTGTTGCTCATTGCCTCTTTTATAGCTTATAAGAGATATACTCTTTTGTTCGAGATTATTGTTACCCTTCATTTGCTCTATACGACGTAGTAAATAATCCTTCAAAATGATGTTTTTTTGTGTGTTAGCTTGTATATGTTTTGTGTTTAATAAATAAGATGGAATGTTTAAAATCTGACCACTGATTTTAGCATATTCAGCAAGCACTGGTTTGCTTAAAAGCTTTAAAACTCTAACTTCATCATTGCCACAAGCAGCAATACACCATTGACTAGCTAAAAGATATGTGTCAAATAAATATCTAAATTCTCCATTAGTTCTCTTTTTATATTCTAAGGTATCATATTCTCCTATGACATGTGTTTTATTATAAGCAAGTACCTCTTCTGTACAATCTATAATTGCACGACAAAAACGCATTTTATCTATACTCTTTATAACTTCATTTACTTGGTGTTTGCTTGGTGTAGCACTGTCTTTTTCACCTGTCATAACTCTATGGATATTTTCTGGAGTCATTAATGTATCTGTGCCACCTGCCTCTATAATGCTGATTATTGCATTATAAACAATTAGGTCAAATTCTGTTATTTTGGTATTTAGATTAACACTTTTTTGATCAAAAGCTATTAGACAATGTGCTATAATCGGTTTTTTTGATTTCTTTGTGCTTACAAGTAGATTTCGACCTTTTTCACGAGCTTCCATAATCTGAGATAGTTTTTGTATTATTTTATTATTTGGGATTAAATAATTTTTAGGTATAATGCCTTTAAAATATGGTAGTTTTTTTACAATGGCTTGTTTTTCGATATCGTCTAAATTTTCTATTTTATTATCAAGCAATAATTTAGATATTATTTCAAGTTTTTCTATTTTATCTCTATCTGATTGCTCTTTATCATCAATAATATCCAGTAAACTTACAATAAAATCCCATAAATCATCAGAATTATTTTTATCGTTTTTAAATTGGTTCATTTTTTGTTTCCTCTTTGCAGTTAATGATAGAAAAAATGCATAAATTTATTAAATATATTATATTATAGCCATAAAATATGTCAAGTTATGAACTTTTTCCAATTTATTGCGTGGGTTTTTATATTATGGATTGTATAATATAGTACAATACAGGAGAGGGGGCGATGATATGAAAGAAATAATAGAGGGTTTAAAGAAAAAAGATAAAAATGTAACAGATGAATTATTAAAATATTATAGTCCATTAATGAAATATATTATTTCACCTATTCTCGCTAATGAACAAGACCAAGAGGAATGTATATCCGAAATTATTATAAAAGTATGGCAAAAAATAGATTCTTTTGATAATGAACGTGGCACATTTAATGCATGGCTTACAGCTGTTACACGAAATACAGCAATAAATTATGCTAAAAAGATTAAATATCATGTATCAGATATACCAGAAAGTATGCCATCGCCAGAGCCTACACCAGAGCAAGTTGTTATTCAAAAAGAAACCGCCTTAGAGCTAAAAAAAGCGATAAACACATTATCAGAACAGGAAAAAATATTGTTTTACAGAAAATATTATTATTTACAGCCTACAAAACAAATAGCATCAGAGCTTGGTTTATCTGAAAGAGCGGTCGAAGGTCGGCTTTACAGATTAAAAATACGTTTGCGTAAGTTATTAGGAGGTGATTAAAATGGCAGATTGGAATAAATTAAATGAAAATGATTTTGAAAATTTACTCAAAAATAGCTTAAATGATATACCTCCACAAAATATCGTAGATGAGGTATCACCATATAAAGACGCAATAAGCCATATTGTATGGGGTATCGGTTTAACAACAATAACATTAAATTTTTTACTGCTAAATTATATATTGCCATTTATAGGTGCAATACTTATGCTTTTGGGTTTTCGCTCGCTCAGACAGGAAAATAAATGGTTTTTTGGCAGTTATATATTATCAATAATAAGACTGATATATGTTTTATCATCATTTATTTTAAATTCAACTATTTACAATGAATTTATGCAAGGAAGTAGTTTTGCATATTCTTTAGGTGTATTTAATACTTTTGTAAATTTAATGATTTTTATCTGTTTTTGGAGAGCATTAAAAGCGATTAAGAAAAAATCAAATATAGATATAGATACGGGTTTTGGTTTACTTTTTTTATATATTATTTTGTGTATTTTAGCTTTTTTAAATTATAATGGTTTAATTTTAGGAATAATATTTTTAATTATATACTTTTTAACTTTAAAAAGCCTTTATACTATTTCTTCAAAAATAGAAAACGCAGGATATATAATAAAAACGGCAGAAGTTAAGTATTCAAATGAGTTTGTAGTTAAAGGAATTTTAATATTTTTAGCTGTATGTACTATAATAGGTTATGTTTTTTTCCATAGTTACAATATGAACTGGGCAGAATACAAAAGTGAGAACAAAACATCAAGTGTTGTAGATTTAGGTTTTCCAGAGTATATTTTAAAAGATATGAGTGAGGAGGATATAAAAGAGATTGAGGGTGCAAAACAGGTTGTAGTTAATGTAGATGAACACCCAATAAATAAAGGCAGAGTAGAAAGCACAACATATCGTGAAGATGGTAAAACAATAACACATAAGCAAACAGTCTATGATGCTAAAGAGCTTAAAGTAACATCAATAGGCGTAGAGCTTGAAAATGAGTGGAAAATAATACACTATTTTGAGTGGACACATAAACCTAAATTTTATGGAACAGAGTCCATAGAAATATTACCTGCATATTATCATTTTGAATACTGGGCATTAAGCAGTGATATAACAGGTTATGTATTTTATGATAAAGATAACACTGTATACAGAGCCGATTATTCATCTATAGATGAGGAAAAATATAAAAAAGATACTATGTGGGGTGTATCAATGAATGCAAATATATTCGCAAGGTTTTCAATGCCAAATGATGGCGAAAATCACAGAGGATATATAACTTATAATATAATGAATTTAAATCCTGATACAATTTGTATAGTAAATTCTTGCTTTAATTATACTCATCAACAAAGTTGGTTATAGTATCCAGTTAAAACAGCAGCAGAAAACCGAAAAACAAGCGGTTTTGGCGAAAGAGGAGCATTTATAACAATACAAGATGCTTTGCAGTTTTATCCAGAAAAAGACGGTGCAGAGCTTGTATAATAAAAAACACACTTGACTAAAGTCAAGTGTGTTTTACTATATAAATACTGAGAAATAAAAAATTAAAAAAGTTACAGTTTTATTGTATAATAATTATAGATTTTATAAAAGCAGGAGAAAAAGAATGGAAAATGATTTTTCAAAAGGCAGTATATCTAAAAATATAATATCTATGGCTGTGCCTATGACATTGGCACAGCTTATAAATTTATTTTATAGCATAGTTGACCGCATATATTTAGGGCGTCTGCCGAGTCACTATGCTTTAACTGGTTTGGGGTTGTGTCTGCCGATTATATCAATAATTATGGGGTTTGCAAATCTGTGCTCTATGGGCGGAGCTCCACTATGCTCTATAAGCAGAGGAATGGGCGATAATGAAGAAGCCCAAAAAATACAAAGTAATTCTTTTACTTTGCTTATTATTTTCGGAATTATATTAACTTTAATTGGTTTTATTTTTAAAAAGCCGATTTTATACTTATTTGGTGCAAGTGACATGACTTTCCCATATGCAAATGATTATTTAAGTATTTACTTAATTGGCACACTTTTTGTTATGATTAGTTTGGGAATGAACCCATTTATAAACTCACAAGGGTTTAGCAAAATCGGTATGATAACTGTTAGTGTTGGTGCAGCCATCAATATTATTTTAGACCCTATATTTATTTATGGTTTGGGTCTTGGGGTTAAAGGTGCAGCAATAGCAACTGTAATTTCCCAAGGCTGTTCGGCTATATGGGTTTTAAAGTTTTTGACAGGCAAAAAAGCCATATTAAAACTAAAATATTATGCATTAGAATTAAAAAGAGTTACAAGAATTTTATCTCTTGGACTGTCTGGATTTGCTATGTCTATGACAAACAGTTTAACACAAGTCGTATGTAATGCCACATTAGAAAATTATAGCGGTGATTTGTACGTTGGTGTAATGACCATTATTAACTCAATAAGAGAAGTTATAAGTATGCCAATTACAGGTATTACAAGTGGCTCACAGCCTGTTTTGAGTTATAATTATGGTGCAGGTGAAAATGAAAGAGTATTAAAAGCGATAAGATTTACAACGCTTATAACAATGACATATTCAGTTATATCATGGATTATTGTTATGCTTATGCCTGAAATACTTATTAGACTGTTTAATAATGAGCCTGAACTTATTTTAGCTGGTGTGCCGGCATTTAGAATTTATTATGCGACATTTTTCTTTATGTCGTTTCAAATGATAGGTCAATCGGTATTTGTAGGGCTTGGCAAGTCTAAAAGTGCAATTTTCTTTTCACTTCTTAGAAAAGCGTTTATTGTAGCACCACTAACACTTATTTTGCCTTTTATTGGCTTTGGTACAAATGGTGTATTTTTAGCCGAGCCTATTTCCAATGTAATAGGTGGTTTAGCTTGTATTATAACAATGTATTTTACTGTATACAGACCATTAAAAAAGCGTAGCAGTTTATAAACTGCTACGCTCATTTTTATAATTATGGCTGTTTACCAATATAAGCTAAAATACCTCCATCTACATAAAGTATATGACCGTTTACAAAGTTACTTGCATCACTAGCAAGGAAAACGGTAGGTCCCATTAAGTCCTCTGGTTTACCCCAACGAGCAGCTGGGGTTTTTGCAATAATAAACTGGTCAAAAGGGTGTCTTGAACCGTCAGCCTGTTTTTCTCTTAGTGGTGCAGTTTGAGTTGTTGCGATATATCCAGGGCCAATACCGTTACACTGGATATTATGTTCACCAAACTCACTACAAATATTGCGTGTTAACATTTTTAGACCGCCTTTAGCGGCAGCATAAGCACTGACAGTTTCACGGCCAAGTTCACTCATCATAGAACAAACATTTATAATTTTACCGTGACCCTTTGCAATCATATCAGGCAGAACAGCTTTTGCCATAATAAATGGGCCATTAAGGTCTATGTCAACCACTTGACGGAAGTCATCAGCAGTCATTTCGAGCATTGGAATACGCTTAATAATGCCAGCATTGTTTACCAAAATATCAATAACACCAAGTTCATTTTTAATATCACTTACAAGCTTTGTAACATCATCTTCTTTTGTAACATCAGCGATATAACCATGAGCTTCAATGCCTTTAGCATTATAATCAGCTAAAGCTTTTTTTAAATTAGATTCACTTCGGCAGTTAAAAGCAATTTTTGCACCAGCTTTTGCCAGAGCTTCAGCCATTGCAAATCCAATACCGTAAGCACCACCTGTAACAAGTGCAATTTTACCTTCTAATGAAAAACTATTCATATTAAACATTTTTACATTCTCCTTTACATTAAATCTTGTAATCTTTAAATCAAGATAAATAAAATTAACTAAACGAAATATTTTGTTTCATATACTAACTGAATCTACAATATTACAGTCTTAATACCAATATTGTGTAATAGTTGCTTATTGGTCATATAAAAGTAAAACCCCATGTATTTCATGGGGTTTTACTTTTATGGAAGTATATGACCACTATCTAAGTAAAGCTTATACCATTCTTGACGCTCAAGAGTTATATCACTACCACTTATAATCTCTTTCATACGGTTTATATTTGTTGTACCTGCTATCATTTGAATTTTTGCAGGGTGTCTTAAAATCCAAGCTGTAGCAATAGCTGTTGGTGTTACATTATATTTTTCACTAAGTGCATTTAGAGTTTTATTAAGCTCTGGGAATTTATCATTATTGCCTATAAATATACCCTCAAAAAAGCCATATTGGAAAGGTGACCAAGCTTGTAAGGTGATATCATTTAATCGGCAATAATCAAGTACAGAACCATCTCTGTCAACTGCTCCATTTGTCAGCATATTAACTTCCAGACCATTTGAAATCATATTTGACATTGGCAAGCTAAACTGCATCTGATTTACAACTAAATCCAGTTTTATATACTTTTTAAGCAGTTCAATCTGATAAGGTTTATGATTTGACACACCAAAATTTTTGACTTTTCCCGAACTTTTAAGAATGTCAAAAGCATCTGCCACTTCTTCAGGCTCTACAAGTGCATCTGGTCTATGAAGAGCTAGTATATCAATATAATCTGTATCTAAACGCTTTAAAATACCGTCAACAGCATTTAAAATATGTGTTTTTGAAAAATCATACATAACACCTGAAACAATTCCGCATTTAGACTGTAAAATTATATCCTCTCTTTTAAAACCTGTTTGTTTAAATGCATCAGCAAATTGTTTTTCACATTCGCCACCTGCATATATATCTGCATGGTCAAAAAAGTTTAAACCATTTTCAATGCAAAAGCTTAAATACTCAGGTAAATTTTGCATATCTGCAATTCTCATACACCCTACTGCAATATTTGGTGCTAAAATATCGCTTTT
>CALWMO010000014.1 GCA_944381965.1 uncultured Butyricicoccus sp. | reverse complement strand
TGTAATTTACGAAGACGTTTTTTCTCTTTTATTGCTTCCTTTTCATCGTCATCACGCATTAAACGGAAGGTTATACCGGCTAGAATTGCGATAATTACAAACATAATCATACTTGCAGCGGCTGCACGGTTATATAAATAGCTACCGCTAAATGCCTGATTATAGATAAATAGGCTTGTTGTAAGTGTTGAATTATCAGGGCCGCCGTTTTGTAGCAGTTTTGGAATATCAAACATATTAAGACCACCGATGAGGCTGGTTACAAGGGTAAATGTCAAAATAGTTTTGATATTTGGAAGTGTGATAAGGAAAAATGTCTGCACTCTGCCCGCACCGTCAACATCAGCAGATTCAAAAATCTCAGGGTTTATACCTAAGATACCAGAGATTAAAACAATCATTGTTGAGCCGTACCACATCCAAGTTTGAATGAAGATTATAACGCCTCTTGCAACGTTTTTGTTAAGCATTAAGTTTATCGGTGCATCAGTAATGCCAAGTCGCATTAAAATGTCGTTTACAGGACCCATTGGATAGCCAAACAGTGCGTTAAATAGTATAGCGATTGTTGCGGCTGTTATAATATTTGGCATGTAAAGGAGTACTTTAAATAATCCTTGACCTTTTACATGACTTCTGCGGTCTGTAAACCATGCAGCAAGTAAAAGAGCTAATATAATTTGAGGTATAAAATTACAAACCCATAGTAAAATAGTGTTTTTAAAAGACTGAATAAATGATGGGTTTGATAAAATCATTTTAAAATTCTTAAATAGGTCATCTGTTAAGAAATTAAAACCTGTTGAGCCTATACCCTTTAAATCGGTAAAACCGATAACAGCGGTGTAGATTGTAGGATATAGTGAAAAGGTTAAAAACGCAATTACAAATGGAGCACTAAAGATATAACCATATTTCGCATATCTATCATATCCAACTTTTTTCTGTTTCATTTTTTCATCTCCACTCTATGAAAGTAAAATAGGACGGTAGTAAACTACCGTCCTACCTGAAAACTTAAGATTATTCAACAATTACATCAAGGTTATCAGCAACCTGAGTTTTAAAGTCTGCTATAGCTTGTTCACGAGTTTTGTTTCCTGCAGTGTACTCACGCACCTGATTTCTCCAGTATGTATTTATGCTTTCGTCAAATGGTGTTAGGTTCTTACCGTTAGCGTTTTCATTTGCTGCAATAAATACATCAAACATATTCTGACCGCCTAAGAATTCAACTGCACCATCTGATTTTTCCATTACGGTTGCACTTGCTACAACGTCTTTTGTTCCGCCTTCGCCGTATAATGTGCCATTAGCCCAGCGGTACTGAAGACCTTCTTCGCTTGTATCAAGAGTAACCCATTCAAGAATGTCTGCAATTGCCTTTTGCTTTTCTTCATCAGCGTTCTTGCCAGCCAGTAGCCATGTGCCACCCCAGAAGAAACCAATTGGGGATTCACAAACAGCCCAGTCACCATATGTACCCTCACCAACAGTTGAGCCGCCACAGTTTGGAGCTAAAGTATAGTTAATTAACCATGCTGGGCCAAAGAAACCAAATACCTCTTTATCGCCAACGCCCTTCATATCAGCAAACCAAGCATCTGTCCAGTCCTGTGTATCGTTATGATATCCGTTTTCCTTTAGCTTCATAGACATATCAATGAACTCTTCACGCTTAGGGTCGATGTTTAACTTACCGTCAACAACCCAGCCATTATCTGAACTGTTTTCGATTGGGTGCCATAAATCACCGTCACCAGAAATTATTGCATAACCCTTTTGCTTTAGTGTTTCTGCAGCCTCAAAAAATTTATCAGTACCAGGGCCAATTTTCTCCTTGATTACTTCTGGGTCATCGGTTCCGAAAACTTCCTTAGCAATAGAGCGTCTATAAATAAATGCACCGCCTGTTGCTTGGAAACCTAAACCTACAACATCGCCATCGGTATTCGAACCAATGTCAACTGTATACTGAGCAATTTGAGCTTCATCAAGTTTTGCATCAATATCAATTCCTAAATCTTTATAAGGCATTGCATATTGACTTGCATCACCTTGGGTGTACTTTAAAGCAAATGCCGCTTCTACACAGTAAATATCAGGAGCATCTTTTCCACCACCAGCTAAAGCTTGGTCAAGAGCAGGCTGATAAGCACCATCGGTAGTACCGATAATAGTGGACTTTACTTCATAAGGGAAATCTGGGTGTTCTTCAACATATTTTTCAATCATGGTTGGCACTTCATCGGTAAAAGCCCAAAGATTAATTACATCTGGATTGCTTGTACCACCAGCAGAGCCACCATTTCCTCCGCCACAACCTGCCAAAGTTGTTGCCATCATTGCTGCACATAATGAAGCAGCTACAATCTTCTTCTTCATAATTTTCCTCCTCTTTTCTAAAAACATTATAGAAAACTACTTTTCGTAAGCTGTAACTTTATAATACCATGTTTAAAAAAAAAATGCTTTACAATTATTGCTATATTATAAACATAAATTGCTTTATATTTATCTGTATATTGGCAATTAGAATTTATTTGGCTATACTTTTTTTAACAAATAAAATAATCTATAATCAACTTTATTAGTATAATATTCATAGAAAGGTCGTTTAAAATGAAAAGCATATTTTCTGAAAAAAATCCCATAATCAAACTTTTAACTCTTATATGTAACCTAATTATATTAAATTTCATCATTATTTTAACATTTTTGCCTATTTTCACCATTGGTGCTTCGCTTTCAGCGGCGTATAGGACAATTTATGTTATAAATACACAATCAAACCCTTCTATAATAGCAAGTTATGTAAATAGTTTTAAGCAAAATTTCAAAAAATCTACTGTTGTTTGGTTGTTTTTACTATTTGGCTTTTTGTTTGTTTTTTCCGATTTATACATAATATTCTTTGTTATAGACAAAACCTTTTTATTTTTGCAATTTCCGGCTTGGATTATATTTTTTGTGCTTATCTCTTTTATTTTGTACTGTTTTCCTATTTTATCGTGCTATGACTATGCAGATAAGCACTTGGTGAAAAATGTTATTTTAATAAGTCTTGCAAATATGCCTATAACCTTTACTTTTGTTGTTATAAATGCGGTCTTATTATTTATAGCTTCATCTTCGTTATATGCTTTTGCAGTTACTCTTTTCTTTTTTATAATCATTGGTTTTGCATTTATTTTATATGTTTTCTCTACATTTATATTTAATGCTCTTAATAAATGCATAAGAGAGGAATAAGAAAAAATGAAAAAAAAGCTTGAATATATTTGGGATTATTATAAATGGTATTTTATAATTCCAATAATTGTGTTATTTTTTGCGTTTTCTATAATATCAAGCTTTATAGAAAACAATAAACCAAAGGATATATCTATCGCTTTTGTAAACGCAAATGAAAATTTAGCCCAGCAAGTAGAAGATATATTTGAGGGAAAAGATATTTTAATTTACGATGATTTTTTCCAGTCACAAACTCAAAGCTTGGATACCGATTCGGTTGCAAATATTCAAAAATTCTCTGCACTTTTGACAAACAGCGGTTTTGATGTGGCATTTTCGCCCGATTATTCGGTTGAAATGTTCCAAAAAAACGATGCATATGTAAATTTAGAGGAGTTTTTACCAGATGAATTATATAAAGCCTTATCAAAAGATTTATTTTTCTGTGAAAACTCAAAAGGTGAAAATATACCAGTTGGTATTGTTATAGAGCAAAATCAGATATTAACCGTATCTAATTATGCGAAAAACACAGAATACATTATTTATTTAATAGAAGATTTAAAAGAAAGGTGATGTATTAAAATGAGTTTTAGAAAAGATTTCGCATGGGGGCAGGCCACCTCATCATACCAGATTGAAGGCGGAGCATTTATAGACGGCAAGGGCTGGGATATTTGGGATGTTTTTTGCAGAGAAAAAGGCAAAGTTTTTGAAGGGCACACCGGTGATGTAGCTTGTGACCATTACCATAGATTTAAAGAAGATGTAGCTTTAATGAAAGAGCTTGGTATAAATGCTTATAGATTTTCAATTAACTGGTCAAGAATTTTCCCTAACGGCTTTGGCAAAGTAAATGAACTTGGAGTAAAATTCTATCATAATTTAATTGATGAGCTTATAAATGCAGGAATTGAACCTTATATTACACTTTATCATTGGGAGCTGCCTTATGAAGTGTATAAAAAAGGTGGCTGGATGAATGATGAAATTATTGAATGGTTTTCAGACTATGCAGCTTTTATAGTTAAAGAGTTTTCAAATAAAGTTACAAAGTTTTTCACTTTTAACGAACCACAATGTTTTATTGGCTTAGGATTTGTAACTGGCGTACATGCCCCTGGAATTAAAGCACCAATTAGAGATAGTTTTATTATGGCTCATAATGTGCTAAAAGCTCATGGTTTAGCAGTAAAAAAAATGCGTGAAAATGCAAAACAGGATATTTTAATTGGTATTGCTCCAACGGGCTCTATGAGCTATCCAGATAGCGATAAACCAGAAGATATTGAGGCTGCAAGAACTCATTTGATGAACTGTAACACTGATATTTCAAACTGGACATGGAATGTCACTTGGTGGAGTGACCCTGTTATTTTAGGTCAGTATCCAGAGGACGGCTTAAAACTTTATAAAGATTATCTGCCTGAAATCACAAAAGAGGATTTAAAACTTATCAATCAGCCGATTGATTTTTACGGTCAAAATATCTATAACGGTAATCGTATAAAAATGAGTGGGGACGGTAAGCCAGAGGTTGTAAAACGTTATGAAGGCTTCCCTAAAACCGCACTTGATTGGCCTGTAACTCCAGAATGTCTATACTGGGGGCCTTACTTCCTCTATGAGAGATATAAAAAACCTATTTATATTACTGAAAATGGACTTTCTTGTCATGATATGGTTTCATCAGATGGCAAGGTACATGACCCTAACAGAATAACATTTGTTGAAAGCTATTTAAAACAGCTTAAAAAGGCTAATGAAAATGGTGTTGATATTAGGGGTTATTTCCATTGGTCACTTATGGATAATTTTGAATGGCATAGCGGTTATGCAGAACGTTTTGGCATGATTTATGTTGACTACCAAACCCAAAAGCGTATTATTAAAGATTCTGGTTATTGGTATAAAAATATCATAGCTGAAAACGGTGAAAATCTCTAAATTATATTAACACCGAGATAATTTTAATTTATTTGTAACATCATTTGTAATTATAAATATTACATTATTTACTGCTATTTTAATTGCATATACTATATAATTACAATGAAATAAACCGTTTTATAAGTCTATAGAATAAAAAAACGTCAGATAGTAATTATCTGACGTTTTTTATTGAATAATAGTCAATTTTTATGACTAATTTTAAATTTTAATGTCATAGGCTCATTTGCTTTTAACCTGTAACGCTCCTGAACAGGTGCACCCCAACTGTCATCACCACCAACGCCCATTTGTTTTGCCATTATTCTAACCCAAGTATAATTAACGTTTGGTAGTTCATTTATATGCATAGCGTTTTCAAGCTCAAAAGAGCTGTAAGGCAATACGCTCATTGAAAAAGGTGTGTCTATCGCTTCAAAATGTAGGCCTGTGTTATCATCAGAATAAACATCAACATAACGAACCTGTTCACGGTTTCCACATTCCTGAGGAATTAAATATCTTGCAAAGTTTTTTTGTGCGGTGCTTTCATATACTCCAAGTTTTGCTCCGCATTTTCTATCAAGATAGTTTTCTTCACTGCCTAAGCCGTAATATTTAAACTTATGATTATGCTTTTTAAGTTTAAAATCCATGCCGAACAGCGGAATATATTCTTCATTTGAGATAGATGGATAATCTGCGGTTATATAAATTTCACCTAATGGGTTAACTTTATATTCTACTAAACATCTGAATTTTTCTGGGTATTTACTTTCAAACTCAAGTGAAAAATACAAATAGTTTTCATCATTCGAGATTTTAAAGCTATCACCGACTATTTTTAAACCCTTGCTTGCAGCAAGCCAACCACTGTTATCATAAAACGCAAGATTGCCTTTATCATTATCTGTATAAGCCCTGTGGAATGTTAAACTAGGTGTACGGGTTATGTATTCCTCGCCATTGTATACAAGTGAGATTATACCGCCTTCGCCTTTAGAAAACAGCACTTCAAAATTTTCACCTTTGACACCGATATTCACATCGCCATATATGATTGTAAACGGTGTATTTTGTGAAATTTCGGTTTTTCTTTCGCTCCAAGAACCCATTATAGCTTGACCAAAAGCAATTTCATAACCAGTCTTAGCATATAAAGTATCATGCTTTAATGTAGCTGATATATTAACCACATATTCACTTGTTAAATTAGGCAAATATTCTGATATATCTATTGTTTTCTGCTCGCCTGCGTTTACATTTATATCTAAAACTGCTTTATTTAAAATATTTTCCTCTTGTTCTACGGTTAAAATAAAATTATAATCACTTAAATCTATAAATAAATTTTTATTTTTTATAGTAGCCTGTGAACCATTTATATTTATAATGATATTGGAAAATAACTTTTTCACTTCTTGCATTTTTGGTGATGGAGTTCTATCAGCATAGATAATACCATTTGTGCAAAAACAATAATCTGTTGCACGTTCGTCAAAATCTCCGCCATAAACAAGGGTTTTAACTCCGTTTTCTGTCTTATAAACCGCTTGGTCAATATAATCCCAGATAAAACCGCCTTGATATTTTGCATATTTGTCCTCAAGCTCGGTGTAAAGTTCCATACCGCCTAAAGAATTGCCCATAGCATGCATATATTCACAGCTTATGTATGGTTTTACCCCTCCATTATCCAGATATTCGCATATATCCTGTGGTTTTGCATACATACGGCTTTCCATATCGCTTATATCATTGAAATCTCTGTTCCAGAACACACCTTCATAATGAACCAGTCTTGAGTTATCTCGCTTATGGAAAAACTCACTCATTGCAAGTATATCTTCGCCAGCGTAAGACTCATTACCACATGACCAAATTACAATAGATGGATGATTTTTATCACGTTCAAGCATAGATTTGGCTCTATCAAGCACACATTCTTTCCATTCTGGAAGTGATGCAGGTATATTCCATGATGGTTCACATTTGCCGAGCTTTTGCCATGAACCATGGCTTTCCAGATTTGTTTCATCAATCACATAAATTCCGTAAATATCACAAAGCTCATACCAATAACTTTGGTTTGGATAATGTGAAGTTCTAACCGCATTTATGTTGTTTTGCTTAAAGAATTTAATATCAAAGAGCATTTCTTCTTTGCCTATTGCTCTGCCTTTATCCGCACTAAATTCATGTCGGTTTACACCATGAAAAACTATTCTCTTGCCGTTCATGCACATGATATTATCTATCATTTCAAATTTTCTAAATCCGACATTTTGACAGATAAACTCATGTGTTTTATTATTCTCATCTTTTACCGTTATTTCAAGAGTATATAAATAAGGATTTTCAGCTGACCAAGAGTTAACATTTTCTATAATAAACTCGGTGTTTAGCTCATTTATAAGTGTTTTTTGTGCTATAGTTTTGCCTGTTTTATCTTTTAAAGCAAGCTCCAAAACAGAGTTTTTGCTTTCTAAAAGCTCAAAATCTATATTTAAAACACCAGTTTTATAATTATCTGTTAAATCAGGCTTAATAAACATATCTCTGATGTGAATTTCAGGCACTGCATATAAATATACATCTCTAAAAATGCCCGAAAATCTCCAAAAATCTTGGTCTTCAATCCAGCTTGCACTACTGCGTTTATAAACCTCAACACAAAGTTTATTTTCATCTGTTTTTATGTATTCTGTTAGCTCAAATTCTGACGGTGTAAATGTGTCCTCTGAGTAGCCAATAAATTCGCCATTTAGCCACACATAAAAGGCTGTTTCTACACCTTGAAAGCTGATAAATACACGTTTATTAATCAAATTTGGGTTTAAAGTAAAGTGTTTAACATAAGAACCCACTGGGTTATATTCATTTGATACCATAGGCGGTCTGAGGTTTTCTCTGCCGTCCCATGGATACATAGTGTTTATATATTGACATCTGTCATAGCCTTCTAGCTGAATATGTGCAGGTACATTTATCTCTTTAAAATCTGATAAATCAAAATCTGTTTTATAAAAATCTGCTTTTCTCTCTGATGGCTTTTCAGCATATGAAAACAGCCATTTTCCGTTTAGGTTTTGCACAAAAGAGCTTTCATCTGCATAAAATTCGCTCGATGTTTTATAAAACTTATGGTCTGAATGTGCTTTTATTCTGTTTACCCCAAAAATCTCAGGATTTGACAGCCAATCAAGTGTAGGTTTCATATTCTTTTCTCTCCTAAATTTGATATAGTAGATGTCATGATAATACCATAATTTAACTTATATTACGAGTATATAAATTAAATCTTTATAAATATATTTAGGATTAAAACTAGAACGTCAAATAGATAAAAGATTATTTATGTTTTTCATACCTCAAAAAATATATTTGAATTAAATTCAAAAAGAGTATATAATAATTATTACAATAACTTTTATAAAAGTGAGGTGTATTAGTTTATGCATAAAAAAATCTCAACAGCAGAGCTTAGAAAAAAAAATAAAAATATAATTTATAGATTATTTTATGAAAGTTTTGCAGATAAAACTAAACAAGATATATCTTTAGAGCTTAATTTATCACTTCCAACTGTCACACAAAATTTAAATGAGCTTTTTGAAGATAATTTGATAGAATATTCTGGCTTTATAGATTCAAGCGGTGGCAGACGTGCAAGAACTATGAAAATAGTACCTGATGCTAAAATTGCAATAGGTATGGAAATATCTTTAAAACATATTAGAATAGTTGCAACCGATTTATATGGAAATGAAATAGCATATCAGCGAATAAATAAACCTTTTGATATAAATAATGATATAAATGATTGTTTGGAAAACTTTTTAGATGAATTTTCGCTTGATAGAAATAAACTTTTAGGTGTTGGAATAACACTTCCTGCAATAATAAACAATAAAACTGGAATTATTGAAAATTCCCCTGTTTTAAGTATTAAGAATTTACCTATTTCACAAATTACACAAGGTATTAAATATCCATCTTATGTTTTAAATGATGCAAATGCCGGCGGTTATGCCGAGTGCTTTTTCCAAAAGCAAAATAAATCAATCGCTTATTTGTTTATTGGTAAGGGTGTAGGCGGTGCAATAATTATAGATTCTAAAGCATATGAAGGGCAAAATCTTAGAAGTGCTGAATTTGGTCATATGTGCATAAAACCTAATGGTAATAAATGTTCGTGTGGTAAACTGGGTTGTTTAGAGGCTTATTGTTCAACAGCAAGACTGAGTGACGATTTAAATATGAATATAGATGACTTTTTCCATGAGCTATCAAAAGGTAATAATGAATATGAAAAAATCTTTGATGAATATTTAAATAACCTTGCACTTGGTATAAACACAATCAGAATGGTTTTAGATTGCGATATAGTAATCGGTGGCAGTATTACAGCTGAAATTGCTGAATATTTGGATAAATTAAAACAAAAAGTACAGAGTTTAAATCCATTTAGCGATGAATGTGATTATATAAGTATAGGTTCATGCGGAACTAAAGCAAATTGTATAGGTTCTGCACTTCATTTTGTAAACACATTTTTAAATAATATCTAACAGATGCTTAAGCATCTGTTTTTTTATATGAATTTCATAAAAACAGATATGTAAATTTAAGCAAAGTGTAAAAAAAACTTTAAATATTTAAAACATATTGACTGTTAATATTGCTTGATGTATTATAATAAATAGTTATATAAAATATATTTCCAAAAGTTTTTATCAAAATTATTTATTATATCCCAAATTGCAAGGGGGCAGTTATTTTTTATGAAATATTTACTAGGTATTGATGTCGGTACTTCAGGCACAAAAACCGCTCTTTTCGATACAAAAGGCACTGTAATAGCAAGCAGCACTTTTGAATATCCAATGCTTCAGCCACAAAACGGCTGGGCAGAACAAAATCCAGAAGATTGGTGGCAAGCCTCTGTTAATGGTATTAAATCGGTTATAGAAAAAAGCGGTGTTTCAGGTGAAGATATAGCTGGTATTGGTTTATCTGGTCAAATGCATTCACTTGTAATGCTAGATGAAAATAATAATGTTTTAAGACCTGCTATTTTATGGTGTGATGGTCGTACCACTGAAGAATGTGAAGAAATACATAATATCATTGGTAAAGAAAGACTAATCGAAATCACTGCTAACCCTGCCCTTGCTGGTTTTACATCAGGTAAAATCCTGTGGGTTCGCAAACATGAGCCAGAAATCTATGCAAAGTGCAAACATATTTTACTGCCAAAGGATTATATCAGACTAAAACTTGCTGGTGTTTATGCAACTGAGGTTTCTGATGCTTCTGGTATGGGACTATTAGATGTTCCAAACCGCTGTTGGGCTGATGAAGTTTTAGAAAAATTAAATATTGATAAATCTTTACTTGCTAAGGTTTACGAAAGTCCAGAAATTACAGGCTATGTTACCGAAGAAACCGCAAATCTTACAGGGCTTAAAGCCGGTACTCCGGTTGTAGGCGGTGCAGGCGATAATGCGGCGGCGGCTGTTGGTACTGGTGTAGTAGAGGACGGTAAGGCTTTTGCTACTATTGGTACATCTGGTGTAGTTTTTGCTCATACTGATAAATTATCCATTGACCCTAAAGGTAGAGTACATACTTTCTGTTGTGCAGTGCCTAATGCTTGGCATGTTATGGGTGTTACCCTTTCTGCTGGTGCATCACTCCAGTGGTTTAGAAATCAGCTTTGTGAAAATATTGTTGCTGAGGCTAAAGAAAAGGGCGTTGACCCTTATGAAATTATGACCGCTCTTGCAGAAACTTCTCCAATCGGTTCAAATCGTCTTATTTTCTCCCCTTATTTAATGGGTGAAAGAACTCCTCATCTTGACTCTAATTGCAGAGGTTCATTTACTGGTCTTTCTGCAATTCATACACGAGCTGACATGATTCGTGCAGTTATGGAAGGTGTTACTTTCTCACTGCGTGACTGTCAAGAAATACTCAAGGAAATGAATGTTTCAAGTGATAAAATCATCGCTTGTGGTGGCGGAAGTGCATCACCTTTCTGGCGTCAAATGATTGCTGATATTATGGACTGTCCAGTAACCACTGTAAGCGGTAAGGAAGGCCCTGCTTTTGGTGCGGCAATCCTCGCTGGTGTTGGTACTGGCATTTATGAAAGCGTTCCTGCTGCTTGTAAGGAAATTATCAAGGAAGGCGAAGCTAAACAAAGCCAAAACAGTGCAGAATATAATAAATACTATGAGCTTTATAAAATGGTTTATCCTGCACTCAAAGAGATGTATCATAAGCTGATAAACGCATAAAAAAAGAGGTGTTCTAAATGGAAATTCTTTCTGTTTTCGATGCGGAATTTAAAAAATATGGTCGAGTGCTTGACGGTTTAGATGTAACCGAGCTTTTAAGTGAGCTTGAAAAGACCGAAAAACCTGACGGCGTTGTATACAAGCCATCAGAGCCAAAATTTGAAAAACTAGCTGTTTTTGATGTAATTAAAAACAATGTTTACGGTGGCATGCCCATTCAAATCGGTTACTGTAACGGCACAAACACCAAGCTTAACTGTGTAGAATATCACAGAGACAGCGAAATCAATATTGTTTTACAGGATACAGTATTTTTACTGGGTTTGCAAAGCGATTTAGATAACTATACACTAAAAACTGAAACTATTAAGGCATTTAAAGCCCCTTCTGGCAGTTCAGTAGAGCTTTTTGCAACCGCACTTCATTACGCACCATGTGATGCTAAAAAGGGCAATGGTTTTAGAGTGGCTGTTGTACTTCCAAGAAGCACAAACACAGATAAACCAGAAATAAAACCTATTTCACAAGAAGATAATCTATTATTTGCTAAAAATAAGTGGCTAATTGCTCATAAAGACACATCAGAGGCTCAAAATGGTGCTTTTGTTGGTCTTATCGGTGAAAATATTGATATTAAAGATTTAATTTAAAAGTTTATTTATATCAAGATTAATTAGGAGGACAAAAAATGACTAATATTCCAGTAATTAAGATGGGTATTATTTCTGTTAGCCGTAGCTGTTTCCCAATCGAGCTTTCAGAAAAAAGACGTGCTAATGTAGTTAAGGCTTATGGTGATGGTATTTATGAGTGTCCAATCTGCGTTGAAAATGAAGTTGACGCTCGCAAAGCTGTTGATGATGTAATTGCAAACGGAGTAAATGCTCTTTGTGTATTCCTTGGCAACTTTGGCCCAGAAACTCCAGAAACCATGATTGCTGACTGGTTTGATGGCCCTATCATGTATATAGGTGCGGCTGAAGGTGATGGTGATTTACATAACGGTCGTGGTGATGCTTACTGTGGTATGCTTAACGCATCTTATAACCTTGGTCTTCGTGGCAAGCGTGTTTATATCCCTGAATATCCTGTTTCCACCGCTGAAGAAGCTGCACAGCAAATCAAGGAATTTGTTCCAATCGCAACCGCTCTTGTAGGTTTAAAGGGTCTGAAAATCTTTGCATTTGGCCCTCGTCCAAATGACTTCTTAGCTTGTAATGCACCAATCAAGGCACTCTATGATTTAGGTGTTGCAGTTGAAGAACATTCCGAGCTTGATTTACTTGTTGCTTATAACAAGCACAAGGACGACCCAAGAATCCCAGCTAAGGTTGAAGAAATGAAAGCTGAGGCGGGCAATGGTGACAGCAAATATGTTGGTATTCTGCCACGTCTTGCACAGTATGAGCTAACACTTGAGGACTGGATGCGTGACCACCTCGGCACAAGCAAATATGCAGCTTTTGCAAATAAGTGCTGGCCTGCATTCCAGACCGAATTTGGTTTTGTTCCTTGCTATGTAAATGGTCGTTTAACTGGTCGTGGTATTCCTGTATCATGTGAAGTTGATATTTACGGTGCTTTAAGTGAGTATATTGGTATCTGTGTATCTGGTGCACCTGTAACCCTGCTTGATATTAACAACACTGTTCCAGAAAAGATGTATAATGCATCTATCAAGGGTAAGACAAATTACCGTCATAAGGAAACATTCATGGGCTTCCACTGTGGCAATACTTGCCCAAGTCTATTAAGAAACGCACATATGGGTTATCAGCTGATTATGAAGCGTGACCTAGAACCAGACCTAGCAGAACCAGATATCACCCGTGGCACAATGGAGGGCGACATCAAGGCTGGTGATATTACATTCTATCGTCTGCAATCCACAGCCGGCACTAAGCTGCGTGCATATGTAGCTCAAGGTGAAGTGCTAGATGTTGCAACCGAATCATTTGGTTCTATCGGTGTATTTGCAATTTCTGAAATGGATAGATTCTATCGCCATGTGCTAATTGAAAAACAGTATCCTCATCATGGTGCTGTGGCATTCGGTCATTATGGCAAGGCTCTCTATGAAGTATTCAAGTATCTAGGTGTTGAAGATATTGGCTTTAATCAGCCAGCTTCTATGCTATATCCTAGCGAAAATCCTTTTGCATAATAATAAAAACGGACTTAGCTTAAAAGCTAAGTCCGTTTTTAAATTACTTTTATTAAATTATCTTTCGATAAATAAATCTTTATTTGTATAGTAATCAAAAGATGCGGAGAACTGATTTCCATATCTATTTTTCACACATACTAAATCAATTTTTCTTGGATTTTCGAGTTCAGCTTTTTTTATAGCTTCAATTTTCTCATTTTGTTTACCATCACTTTTAAATAGCTTACTTGATTGCACTTCGTACTGAAATCCCATCATAACATCAGCTGCATATTCAATATTTCCGCTTTCTCTAAAGCTATCCATTGTAACTGGCGAATAATATGCGGCTCTATTAAATGATGATACTAAAATTGATGTGCGTTTTCCATCACTTGTAAAGTATTGTAGTTTTGATACGGTTTCATCTACTGCATCTTTTATATTACTTCTGCTTGATGGTACTTTTTGAATAAAATCAACTATAATAATAGGGCTTTTTCCTGTGTCATATTCAAATTGTTCTACTCGCTTTTGTATTTCATCTATGGTTGGTGAATCCGAATAAATATATATATCCCTTTGACTTTCACAATAATAATCCATAACTTTTATTATTTCTTTAGAAACTCTGCCCTTTAATATATCATTAGACACTATATCTAAACCCATTAAAGTTGCAAGTCTTGCTATTTGTTTTGCAGCAAAATGTACACGATTTTGCTCATAAGAAATAAAAAATACAGGTGTATTTTCTGAAAGCTCATAAGCTATTTGGTCTAAAAAAGTAGTTTTTCCTACTCCTGGTCTACCTCCTATTATATAAAGACCACTTGTAAATCCACCTAATTTATTATCAAAATCATTAAAACCTGTAAGCCTAGTTGCTGCATCATTTTTTTGTTTTAATACATCTGCTAAAAATGAATTTTGTATATACTCCTTTAGAGTTATAGCAGATAAGTTTTCTGTTTTGCTGTTAATTGATTTTATACATTGGTTTAAGTAAATGTCAAATGATTGAGGTTTTTTTAAAAAAAACTCATTTGGGTCTTTACATCCTACAACTGGATAGTTTATATATTTATATTTTTTTTCATCAAATGCAATAGATATAGCATCAGTTGCTTTTTTACCACTTGCATCAGAATCAAGTGAAAGAATAAGCGGAGGAATATTTTTACCTCGTTTTTCTAGCTCTGATAGTAAATCATTGTATCCGAGCCCGCCAAGAGCTATTGCATGACCGCCTTGTTGCCATATAGTCATAGCACATATTGGAGATTCTACAATAAACACAGGATTTTCAGTTTGGTCTAGTTCATATGAAAAAAATATACCGCTTTTAGAGTTTAATGGCTTATAAAATTTTTTCTCTACCGTAGACCTTGCAATATATGAATCACCATTTGGAATTAAAATAGCTGAACCAAACGGGTAACAAGCTATTTGACCATCTTCATTTATATACTCTGCTTGAAAATTATCAACTTCTTTAACTCCAAAATGTTTTATTGTAGCTGCCTTTATACCTCTTGTAGATAAATAACTTTTTTTCATTACACATTTATTTTTGTTTAAATATTTTTCTTTCAGCTTTTCTATTGCTTCATTTTTAGTTATGCCCCAATAATCTGATGCCACACCAACAATATTAGCTGTATATCCACATGCAAAACATTTTACATAATGTTCTTGTTTATGATAACTCATAGATGGATGTTTATCCTCATGAGCTTTATTTATACATTTAAAGTTTTTTCTTATGCTTTTAATTCCATAATATTCAGATAAAAAAGATTTTAAATATGGTTTTAACTCTTCAATATCATTCAACTTTATTTACTCCTTAAATATCTTTAAAAAGAGCATATCATAGATAAAATAAATCGTCAAGCTAGGCTAAAAAGTACGATTTTTAAGATAATAAGTTTATTAATATACTTTTATTTATTGCTATTAAAAGAGTTATATATATACTATAATATACAAAGAGATTTTATTAATCAGAAAGAAGTATAAATAATGAATACATTAATACCAAATAATAAAAAAATTTCTCAATTATCAGATGAAGAACGTGATAAATTTAAGCAATCTCTTGTAGAGCATATAGGTAAAGAAAATTTAGATGCACTTGCATCATCTTTTACAGATTTTATTTCAACATTAGAGTACAGTATATCTGAGCTTTCGCCAGTACTACCAGATAACAAAAATATAACAATTCAAGATTTTATTGAAAATGGTCTTTTGGAGCAAATTTTAAATACTGCTATTTCTAAATCTAATCTTCCTGAAAAAACAAAACATGAGCTTGAAAAAATCAGTTATCTTCCTAAGCTTGCTCCATTGCCATCTACTGAAATTCCTCCTCTGTTGTTTCGTATGATAAACAGTGGTGAACGTGGAATTAAAAAAAGTTCTGTAACACGCACAGAACAAATAACGCTAGAAGAATATATAGAAAATGGCATTCAGTATACAAAATGTCATCGAAAAAATAAGGGTAAAGAACAAACTATTATCTTATCTGATGCTGCTGAAATATTAACTGGAAGAAATAAAACTTTTCAAAAAATATTTATATTTACACTTCAAAAAATAGCTCAACAACATAATCCTAGAAGTGTGCATTTTTCTCTTTCCGAACTTGTAAGTACGGGAATGTATAAAAGCAATGATTCTGCACGCAGAGCTGTTAAAACATTTTTTCAGCAACAAAGTCAAATACAGTTTTTTAAAACAATTAAAAGCAGAGGTAAGCAGTCTGAAGCTGGTGGATTTTTATTTTATAACTATGATATTACTAATGGATACGTAACACTATCTATTAATGATAAATTTCCTGTTGCGCCATTGCTTGCCGAACAATATACCATATTTCCACGCTTTGCTTATGGCTTAAAATCTGATGCTTTTTCATTAACTCATTACATCTTTTATCTAGCTCGTCAAAACGCTGACAAAATAAAAAAAAACAACATATTCACTATAAGTTTAGAGTCTATCAGAAATTATCTTGGGCTTCCAACTGTGCAAGAATTAAGTGTCACTGATAGACTTTATAAAAAACGTATTCAAGAGCCAATAGAAAACGCCATTGAAGAAATAGAAGAAGCTATCTGGAAATCACAAGAGGAATATAATGGCAGTTTCACTATTACCCCATATATCACAGAAGGACAAGGCATAGGCACTTGGTTAGAAGGGTATATATCAATAGGTTTATCTGGTGAATATTCAGACATGTTCAATAGAATTTCTATAAGCAAACAAAAGAATATATCTAGCTATAAAAAGGAAAAAATTAGGGCATCTGCACAGCTTGCAGCACGCTCAGAAACAGCCAAAAACAAGCCTCCGAAAAGCACCCTCTGACGACATTTCGGTTTGCAATTCCGACATTTCGGTTTGCAATTCCGACATTTCGGTTTGCAATTCCGACATTTCGGTTTGCAAATACATTTTTTTACATTTATTTTTCCTATATTTTTTTGATTTTTATTTGAATATTTTTTGAAATTTTTTCGATTTTTTTCAACTTCACGCACAAAAATGCAAAAGTGTCCGTATGTTGCAATAGATAATCAATAGATAATTAATTGATTATCAATTACGCATACTCGCCTTATTAGCAAAGGCGAGTATGCTATAATAATACTTAGCCTTTACAGGTCAAAAAATATTTCATAGCTTTATAGGGGGATTTAATCATGAGTCAAAAATTTTTATCTCAAGATATAAAAAAAATAATACATGAAAAATTTAAACAAGAGCTTAAACCAGACAAAAAAGGTAGAGGTTATATATGCCCTATATGCGGAAGTGGTTCAGGTGCAAAAGGCACAGGTATAACTGAAAATCCAAAAGCCCCTTATCACTACACTTGTTGGACAGGCTGTTTTAAAAACGCAGACGCTTTTGATATTATTTCTCTCTTACAGGGAGTACCAACAGGAAGTAAACAAGCTATGCTTGAGAGCTTCAAACGTTATAATTTAAGCGATATGCCATCAGAAGGTCCTCAGAGGCTCTACAGTCGCTTTAACGGTGCCGACATAGTAAACAGTACCCTAAAGAAAAAAAGCGAACACACAAGCTCTACAGGCTCTTATGAGGCATATGTAAAAAATAGCAGTGCCAAATTCAAAGGAAGTCCAGCTGAAAAATATATAAATAATCGAGGTATCAGCTCACAGGTTGCAGAGCGTTTTAAACTTGGCTATAGTGACAACGAATATTTCCCAAATGGTGAACAACATCCAGCTTTAATTATTCCCATAGGAGTAAATTTTTATATTAAACGCAATATAGAACAAGGGCAAAGATTTAGCAATATTAAAGGCGGTTCAAGTACACTCTTTAACGGTAATATGCTCATAAATCAACAAAATATACCTGTTTTTATCACTGAAAGTGCTATTGATGCATTATCAATTATAGAAGTTGGAGCTGAAGTTGGAGCTGAAGCTGTAGCTTTAAACAGCACAAGCAATGTTGATTTACTTTTAAGAAAAATAAATGACATAGACAATTTACCACCTTTTATACTTTGCTTAGATGCTGATGAAGCTGGAAATAATGCAACTGAAAAGCTTATAAAAACATTCAAAGAGAAAAATCTTCAATTTATAGATGGACGTTTTATTTTAAATGGCTGTAAAGATGCAAATGAAGCTCTTTTACAGGGAAAAGAACAATTTTTTAATGCTGTAAACCAAGCTATTGAAGATGTTCTCAACATATTGCCAAGCGAGCTTGCCGAATATGAGCAACAAAATGCGGCAGGCTTTTTTTCTGAATTTATAAATAACATAAAAACTGAAAAAAACACTCAAGCTATAAAGACTGGTTTCAATAGTATTGATGATATTTTTGATGGTGGACTTTATTCAGGTTTATATTTTATAGGTGCTATATCTTCACTTGGAAAAACAACATTTTGCCTACAACTCGCAGACCAAATAGCAATGCAAAAACAAGATGTTTTAATATTTTCTATAGAAATGGCAAGAAATGAACTTATGGCAAAGAGTATTTCTCGTTTAACATTTTTAAATGCTAAAAAACAAAATATAAGCACTAAAAATGCTAAAACAACTAGAGGTATTACAGATGGGCAAAGATGGGCAAATTATAGCAAAGAAGAAAAAGAACTTTTACAGCAAAGTTTAAATGATTATAAAGATAAAATAGCACCTAATATATGGATATTTGAAGGTATAGGGGATGTGGGAGTTAAACAAATTCGAGAAAAAGTCAATAAACATATAACTTTAAAGGGTAGAAAACCCGTTGTTTTAATAGATTATGTACAAATATTAACACCTTTTGATATTAGAGCAACCGATAAACAAAATACGGACAGAGCTGTATTAGAGCTTAAAAGACTTAGCAGAGATTTTGATATTCCAATCTTATGTATATCTAGTTTAAATAGAGAAAGTTATATGGAGCCTATAAATATGAAAGCTTTTAAGGAAAGCGGTGCTATTGAATATGGTAGTGATATGCTTATAGGTCTTCAATATAATGGCATGGATTATAAAGATGGAGAAAGTGAAAAAGAACGTCAAAAACGTATCAGAACACTTATAAAAAACGGTGAACAAAATGCTGCACAGGGTCGAGAAATAAATATACAGTTAAAAGTTTTAAAAAATAGAAATGGTAAAAAAGGTTTGTCGTTTAATTTTAAATTTTATCCTATGTTTAATTGTTTT
>CALWMO010000013.1 GCA_944381965.1 uncultured Butyricicoccus sp. | reverse complement strand
TAAAGGCTTTGAAATTACAAATTCATTTGCAAAATATATACCGAAAAGCAAAACAAAAACAGTAAATATTTTAAGTATTTTTTTCATGCTGATTCTCCTCTCACAAAACAGCATTTTTTGCTCATTGCTTTATATTTTATGGCGAGAAAATAAAGTTTAGAACAAAAAAATAGACAGTAGATAAAACTCTACTGTCTGTAAAATTTAATTTTAAGTGGCAGGTTCAGCCTCTGTTTGAGTTGTTTCAGAAGATGAAGTATCATCTTCTTCATTTTCTCCATAAGAGAAGAAGTTGTGTAATGTATTTTGATAATCGACCGTATGGTTTATAGTTAAATCTTGATAAGCCTTAATTTCAGGGAAGAGATTTACTAAATCACCAGCAGGATAATAGTTACCCTCAGCATCATAAGCACCTTTTGCAGAGATAACAGGCCAAGTCTTACTCTGTTCTAGCATGTGGCTTTGATAATCGCTCATAGGCATATCGACTGCATCAAGCATCATTGGTGCTAGATAGTTAAGGCTTGTGCGAACATCTGTTTTCTGTTCAATATCATAGTTAGCCCAAATAAAGAATGGAACCATGTATTTTTTCATAAGCTCATTTGCATCTTTAGTTAGGTTTGGGTTTACCCAAGAATAGAAACTTGAGTCAAGAGAAGGCTGATGGTCACCAAAGAATACAACAACAGTTGGCTCATCATAATTTTCAAGAGCTGTTATAAATTCCTGTAAAGCTCTATCACTTTCGTGCTGTTCAGATAGGTAAAGCTCGGTCTTAGGGAAGTTGCCCTCTTGACCTACAATAGAAACGGTTTGTTCATAACCATTTCCGCCGCCTTCATAGCCACTGTGATTTTGCATTGTTATATTCATAATAAACAGTTTTTCATCATCTTCCTTGTTTTCAAGACGATTTAAAATCTGATTAAAGTTATATTCATCACTAGGATATAGACGATAATAATCGACATCTTCCATATCTTCAAGGAAATAAGACTCATCAAAGCCCATTTTACTGTAAACAGCAGGTCTATTCCAACCGGCACGACGCCAAGGATGCATTGCAACAGTTGTATAATCTTGATTGTTAAGTACAGATACTAAGGAGTCATAGTTTTCAACATCATCAAAATAATGCAGATAAACCATAGTATCAGGGATAAATAGAATAGAGTCACTAGATAAAAATTCAAATTCAGAGTTAGCTGTCTTAGAGCCAAAGATAGAGGCATAAGCATAACCTGTAATTGCATTTTCATTGGTTTTTAGTGAGTCAATAAAAGGTGTAACCTCAATATTTGTTTCAAAATCGCCTAAAACTCTTAAATCGCCATAGGATTCGCTCATAATAGCAATGATATTAGGTTTTACATCAGAGCTTGCAGTAACAGGTTCTTTTTCCTCACGCTGAGCGGCTGTTTCATTAGCGATTGTTTCAACCGCTTGAGCAGAATAATACTCAGGAATATCACTTCCACCTTTTTGGCAAAGTGTAGCTAAGTTGCTTGCAAAGTATAAATCATAGTTAAATGAATTAGAATTAGCCTTATAGTAATCGCCATAGCCTACAAATGGCAGACATGCAAATAACATAACAGCAGCAAGAGCCGATAGCTGTTTAAAGCGAACTTTACGACCTCTTACATACTCATCACCACCCATACGGTACATAGTGATAGTCCAGAGGATTAAAAGAGACCCAAGTAAAATAATGTACTGGTCTGGAGTGTAGTCATAGTTTTCAGCAACACCAAAAGCGGTTGTAATAGAAGATATATCATCAACAGATATAGGAGAGCCTCTAAATAGCCATACATAGTGGTTAGCAACACCAAGTACACCAAAAATACTGCAACCGATTACAATAGCTTTACGCAGTGAATCAGTTCCTACAAATAATAGAACAAACACCGCTGTATGGAATAGAATGTTTAAAAGACCGATAAATTTTAATCTTTCATAATAAGCACCAGAAGAAATAAGACTCAAGTAAAAATGTGTAATAAATCCGCAAAATAGCAGTGATACAATCCAGCGGATATGACGCACACCTGTAACACCAGTCCAAGGTATTAAGCGGCTTATAACAAGCACCACACCAGCTACTACAAATGGCATAAATGTCTGACTATTTACAATACGTTCAACTGCTAGATAGTTGAGCAAAACTGCTGTATAAAGCATGGAAATGAACAACATACCGTACTTTTTCCAGAAGTTTTTATCAATTTCCCAGAAATTCTTATCCATAGTATCTTCCTAGTTCCTTCTTTCAAGAATTTATTTTCGTTTCTCGTTATACCACAAAAATGGTGAAAACTCAATCTTTTTAAGAGAGCTTTCACCGTTTTGACATAAAGTTTGTGAGTAATCACAAATTTACATAGTATTTACTTGACTTTGCTTATCATAAACACATTAAATATTGACCGTAAAGAGTTTGTTTTAATTTGTCAGCAAGAGAAGTTAAATCCTCATGAGATATGTAATTTCTTTTAAAGGCAATCTCTTCAAGACATGCAATATAGCGACCAGTTTCATCTTGTATAGTTTTTACTGCTCTTGCAGCCTCTAAAAGATTGTCAGCAGTACCAGCATCAAGCCAAGTGAATTTTTCATCAAGCTTTATAACATGAAGTTCGTTTCTCTTTAAATATTCTATATTTACATCGGTGATTTCGAGTTCACCTCGTGCAGATGGTTTTAGTGAGTGAGCGATTTCTATAACTTGATTATCATAGAAATATATTCCTGGGATAATATAATTAGACTTAGGGAAACGAGGTTTTTCCTCAATGGATAATGCATTTCCGTTTTCATCAAATTCAACAACGCCAAAAGCTCTAGGGTCTTCCACATAATAACCGAAAACAGTAGCACCTTTTTGGTTTGTTTTGCCTGTATTTAACATTATTTGTTCAATATTTGGGCTATGGAAAATATTATCACCTAATACAAGACACACAGAGTCATTACCTATAAAATGCTCAGCTACAAGAAAAGCGTCAGCAATTCCACGAGGTACTTCTTGTACTTCATAAGATATATTAACTCCCCATTTGCTGCCATTACCCAAAAGACGATAAAAAGGGCCTTCCTCGCTAGGGGGAATAATTATCATAATATCACGAATACCCGCTTGCATAAGTACAGCAAGAGGATAATAAATCATTGGTTTATCATATACTGGTAAAAGTGGTTTACAAACAGGGCGAGTCATAGGATAAAGTCGAGAACCACGACCAGCAGCAAGAATAATTCCTTTCATATCTTTCTCCTAACAGGGGCATACCCATAAATTGTTATTATAATTATTGCCCCTATATTCTATCATAATATTAGGTGAAAGTATACAGCAAGAACTTACAGAATAAACCATAAAATTTTGCCAAATAAAAAAGCATTAAAGTATAAACTCTAATGCTTTTAATAAACTATTTAAGCCAGTTTGGTTTTTCTCTCATTCTTACACCTGCGGCTATACCTAAAGCTATATACATAGTTATAACCGATGAGCCACCATAAGAGAAAAGTGGAAGCGTAATACCAACAACAGGGAACATACCAATACACATAAGTATATTTTCAAATGTTTGGCTTAAGAACATACCTGCAATACCTATTATCATAAGGGAAGAAAAAGTTGTGTTTGCTGTATAGCTTACATAAAATAGTCTTAGTATAAGAAGTGACAAAAGTGCAAGCACAAGCAGACAACCTACAAGACCAAATTCTTCACCAGCAACAGCAAAAATAAAGTCTGTGTGTTTACCAGGGAAATTAGAATGTTGCATCTGACTGCCCTGTAAAAAGCCAGAGCCAAAAATTTGACCTGCACCAATAGCGACTTTACTTTTCTCAGTTTGCCAAGCAACAGTTTCATTTATAGCGGGGTCAAATAATACTAAAATTCTATCAAGTCGGAAACCAGAAATGACTTTCCATACAAAAGGTATAGATGCAACAATTACAACTAAACCGCCTGCAAACCATTTAAGGCTAAGACCTGCACCGAAAAGCATAATGATAAAAATAAGTATATAAGATAAACCTACACCCATATCAGATGAAGGTAGAACAACCGCACCAATTATAATAAGCAAGTGAAGTCCTAAACTAAGAAGTGTTTTCCAGTGGTTCATTCTATCAAATTCCTGTGCAAGATGTGCAGCAAAAGTAAAAATAAAAATTACTTTGCCAACTTCACCAGGCTGGATACCGAAAGAACCAAATCTAAGCCAGCTATGGTTACCACCCTCACTTTGACCAAGTGGTGTAAAAAGCAACATTTGAAATAGTATATTAGCTACAAAAAAGAATTTCCAATAGCGGGAAAGCTCTTCCAAATCGAAAAGACTTGTTATAACAAATGCAACTATACCTATAAGCACAGAAATAAACTGAGTTAATAAATATCTGGTAGACTGTTCCATGCTATAAGTTGCAGAATATACCAAAATACCGCCATAAGTAGAGCAACAAAGAGCTACTATAAGCAAATAAAGGTCTGTATGCTTTAAATAATGTCCAAGTGAACGAAAGCTATACAAGATTTCACCTCCAGAAAAATATATAAACGCTTACTACATATCATAACATAAAAAAAATATAATTTAAATATAAAAATTAAAATATAATATACTTCATTTTTATATTAAAACTGTGTTATAATAGTTAAAAATGTTGTATTAATGGCAAGATTTGTTGATTGAACAGTAAAAGAAAGGGTGTTTTGATGCTTACAGATATTGAAATCGCACAGACATGTAAAATGAAACCAATCGTAGAGGTTGCTAAAAAAGCAGGACTAAATGAGGACGATTTAGAGCTTTACGGTAAATATAAAGCTAAGATTTCTGCTGATGTTTGGAAGCGTCTTGAAAATAAGGAAGATGGTAAACTTGTACTTGTCACAGCTATCAACCCAACACCAGCAGGTGAGGGAAAAACCACTACAACAGTTGGTTTAGGTCAGGCAATGCATAAAATCGGTAAAAATGCAATAATTGCACTTCGTGAGCCATCTTTAGGGCCTGTATTTGGCATTAAAGGCGGTGCAGCGGGTGGCGGTTATGCACAGGTTGTACCAATGGAGGATATTAACCTACATTTCACAGGTGATATGCATGCAATCACAGCCGCAAATAATCTTTTATGTGCAATGCTTGATAACCATATGCAGCAGGGAAATGCTTTAGGTATTGACCCAAGACGAGTTATTTTCACTCGTGTTATGGATATGAATGACAGAACTCTTAGAAATATCACAATCGGTCTGGGCGGTAAGGCTAACGGCATACCAAGAGAAGACCATTTTATGATTACTGTTGCAAGTGAAGTTATGGCAATTTTATGTCTTGCATCTGATATTCACGACCTTAAAAAGCGTTTTGGTGATATTCTAGTAGCTTATACATATCAAGGTGAGCCAGTTTATGCTAAGGATTTAAATGCTCATGGTGCAATGGCAGCTCTTATGAAGGACGCTATAAAGCCAAACCTTATCCAAACACTTGAAGGCACTCCTTGTTTAATGCATGGCGGCCCATTTGCTAATATTGCTCATGGCTGTAACTCTGTACAGGCGACAAGAATGGCATCAAGACTTGCTGATATTGCAATCACTGAGGCTGGTTTTGGTGCAGATTTAGGTGCAGAAAAGTTTATTGATATTAAATGTCGTAAAACAGGTTTAAAGCCTGATTGTGTTGTGCTTGTTGCAACTGTTAGAGCTTTAAAATACAATGGTGGCGTTGCGAAAACCGACCTTAATACCCCTAATGTAGAGGCACTGAAAAAGGGCATTTGTAATCTTGATGCACATTTAGACAATATTGCAAAGTTTGGTGTGCCATGTGTTGTAGCGATTAACGCATTCCCAAGCGACACAGCAGAGGAAATGGAGTTTATTCGTGAGCATTGTGCAAAGCGTGGTGTAAGAGTTGCACTTAGCGAGGTATTCGCAAAGGGCGGAGAAGGTGGCATTGAGCTTGCAGAAAAGGTTATTGATGTTTTAGAAAACGAGCAAGCAAACCTAAAAATGCTCTATGAAGATGAAATGCCACTTGCACAGAAGATTGAAACAGTAGCAAAAACAATTTATGGTGCAGATAAGGTAAATATTATGTCAGCAGCAGCCAAGGAGCTTGATAATATTGCAAAATTAGGCTTTGGCAATCTGCCAATTTGTATGGCAAAAACTCAGTATTCACTATCTGATGACCAGACAAAGCTCGGCAGACCTACCGGTTTTGATATCACAGTTCGCTCTGTAAGACTTGCAGCGGGTGCAGGTTTTGTAGTTTGTGAAACAGGTGCTATTATGACCATGCCAGGACTGCCAAAAGTGCCAGCAGCTGAGAAAATTGACATTGATGCAGAAGGCAAGATTGTAGGCTTATTCTAAAAATATAAAACAAAAGGCGAGCATTAAAGCTCGCCTTTTTAAGTTTTAGCCTAATTTTGCACCCGCTGGAACAGAGTCATCAAGCATTAGAAGATGTAATTCTTCTTTGCCGTCAACTTCACTAATAGCAGAAATAATCATACCATTGGATTCATGTCCCATCATTTTGCGTGGTGGAAGATTTGTACAAGCAACAACAGTTTTTCCAACTAAATCAGCGGCATTGTAGAATTTAGCAATACCAGATAAAATCTGACGGTTTACACCAGAACCATCATCAAGCTGGAATTTTAATAGCTTTTCGCTCTTTTCTACATTTTCACAAGCTAGAACCTTACAAACGGTCATTTCAACCTTTGCAAATTCATCAATAGAAACGCAACCTTCTGGGATTTCCACTTTCTTAGCCTTCTTTTCAGCCTTTTTAGCAGCTTTTTCAGCTTCCTTAGCCTCTTTTTTAGCCTTCTTTTCTGCTTCTGGGTCAATGCCAGTGATTTCTACTAATTTCTTAGCGATATCAATACGAGCAAACAGAATTTCAGCCTCAGATAGCTTATGTCCTGCCTTAATTGCACCAAAAGAGCTTAGAGATTCTACACCAGTGTTTTCAAGATTTAGCTGTGCAAAAATCTTATCTGATGTTTCAGGCAGATATGGCTTTAACATAACAGCTGCAAAACGGATAGATTCAAGCAGATTATAAAGCACAGTACCAAGTCTTGCCTTTTTGCTTTCGTCTTTAGCAAGTGCCCAAGGCATTGTTTCGTCAATATACTTGTTAGAGCGACGAAGTAAAGTGAAAATCTCATCAATAGCATCAGCTACATGAAGTCCAGCCATACGAGCTTCAACCTTTTCAGGCATAGCAAGAGCAACAGCCTTTAATTCATCATCAACAGGTTCGCTGTCAGTTGGCTCTTGTACAATGCCGTCAAAATACTTTTGTGTCATAGCGATTGTACGGTTTACAAGGTTGCCGAGTACATTTGCAAGGTCGCTGTTAATTCTCTCCATAAGCATTTCATAGGTCATAACACCGTCATTTGCAAATGGAATTTCATGCAGTACATAGTAACGCACAGCATCAACACCAAACCACTTAACAAGGTCATCAGCATAGATAACATTGCCAGTAGATTTGGACATCTTACCGTCACCAACTAAAAGCCAAGGGTGACCGAATACCTGTTTTGGCAGTTCTTCACCTAAAGCCATTAGGAAAATAGGCCAGTAAATTGTATGGAAACGGATAATATCTTTACCGATTAAATGCACATCAGCAGGCCAGAATTTTTTATAATGCTCGTCATGGTTGCCGTCTGGGTCATAGCCACAGAAAGTGATATAGTTTGTTAGAGCGTCAAGCCATACATAAACAACATGCTTTTCATCAAAAGTTACAGGAATACCCCAGCTAAAAGAGGTACGGGAAACACATAAATCCTGTAAGCCAGGTTTTAAGAAGTTGTTTACCATCTCGTTTTTACGGCTTTCAGGCTGAATAAATTCTGGATGCTCTTCAATATGCTTCATTAAACGGTCAGCATATTTGCTCATTTTAAAGAAGTAAGCTTCTTCTTCAGCATCAGTTACTGGTCGACCACAGTCTGGACAACAGCCGTCTACTAATTGGCTTTCAGTCCAAAAAGACTCGCAAGGTGTACAGTATTTACCCTTATAGCTACCCTTGTAAATATCACCTTGCTCATAGAGCTTTTTAAAGATTTTCTGCACTTTTTCGACATGCATAGGGTCGGTTGTGCGAACGAATTTATCATAAGTTGTGTTCATCATATCCCAAATATCATGGATTTGGTTTGCAACACCGTCTACATAAGCTTGAGGAGTTACACCTGCAGCTTCTGCTTTATCTTGAATTTTCTGACCATGTTCATCAGTGCCAGTCTGGAAATATACATCATATCCAGTCATACGCTTATATCTTGCAATAGCATCAGCAAGCACGATTTCATAAGTGTTGCCAATATGAGGTTTTGCAGAAGTATAAGCAATAGCAGTGGATATATAATAAGGTTTTTTGCCCATTTTTTTATAAGCTCCTTTCTTAAAAATCCCTTTACCTATTTATTTTATCCAAAATTTCTATTTAAATCAATAGTTTAGCTTAATATCAAAAACATCACCATTTGGAACGGTGGTTGGTTTAGTATTTGTACTAGATTTTTGAGCGGTTAAAGCAAAGCTTAAATCAAGAGTTTTGCCACCAGTGATATTTAATGTAAAATCATAGGTTTTATTTGTATTATGTGAAGAAGTTGAGATATTAACACCATTTTCAGCTTTATTTGTGGTTAAAACTGCATCAGAAATGTTTTTATTTTCATCAAAAGTCAGCTTTAAAGTGATAACATTATTATTTAATGCAATACTTCCATCTTCATTAGTTACAAAGCTTTCATCACCATAAATATTTTTCATATTATCAAGATAAGCTTTTACAGTGCCTACGCTGTTATCAGGATTTGTATTAAGTGTAACTGTTTGAGCAGAAGAAGCAAGATAATCTATAAAATTATTACCAAAAGATAAAGGGTTAAATTCAGATATGCAAGCCCAAGTATTTGGTTCTAAGCCTAAAGGTGTAAAAGTTGAGCCAGATAAGTAAAGTTTATTATCACTTAAAATAGCTGCATAAGAGCCACTAGAAATGCCATTTAATATGCTTTCTACTGTGGAATTTACAGCATTTTCACCCTCATTTGCAATAATGGCTGATTTAATAGAATTGATATCTGTTGTAGTAGTGCCAGAAAGCTCTAAATCATAGTTATTTTTAACGCCATTTAATGTACCACTTGTGTTAACTGGGATATTACCCATAGCGGTTTTATATTGCATAGAATTTGTAAAAGTGCCTGTTAGTGCAACATTCTCATTTGAAAAATCAATATATTTTTGTATATTACTAAACTTATGTTCATATTCACTCATAAGTTTATCTACATCAACGATTAAAACCGTTCTTGTATCATTTACCCAGTCAACACAAGCACCAAGAGCTTCAGATGCAAATCTAATAGGCACATATGTGCGGTTATCTTTTATAAATGGAGCAACATCTATAATTCTGGTTTGAAGCTGTCCATTTTCTGTTATGGTAACATCTTGTCTGCCAATTGTAAATTTAACAGTTGTATCATCACGCACAGCAGTTATAGTGTTTGTTTCACCGTCCCAAGAAACTTCAGCGTCCATTTGCTCAAATATAGCACGAAATGGCACAAAAGTACGGTTATTTTCAATTATAGGCTTTGCATCTGTAAACTGAACAGTTTTATCATCTACTTTTACAGAAATATCGTTTGCTGCAAAAGCGGTTGAAGATAAAGCACTTACCATTAAAGCAGAGCAAAAAGTAGCACCTATAAGGCTAAAAATTTTCTTTTTCATAGCAAATATATCCTTTCTAGACAAGAAAACTATTTTATTTAAGGGTAACACAAACTAAAATAAAACACAATATAAAAAAAGACTGTGCATATAAAATACACAGTCAGAATATATAATAGGTATTAGCCACCGAAAACCTTAATCATAAAGCCAGCAGCAACAGCAGAGCCTATAACACCTGCAACATTAGGCCCCATAGCGTGCATCAGAAGAAAGTTAACAGGGTTAGCCTTTTGACCTTCAACCTGAGCCACACGAGCTGCCATAGGTACAGCAGATACACCAGCAGAACCAATAAGTGGGTTAATCTTACCACCAGAAAGTTTATACATAATCTTACCGAAGATAAGACCGCCCGCAGTAGAAAGCATAAATGCTAAAAGACCAAGGACAATAATTTTTATAGTTTCAAATGTTAAGAAGTTTTCTGCAACTGCCTTACAGCCTACAGATAGACCAAGGAATATAGTTACAATATTAATAAGTGCATTTTGAGCGGTGTCTGACAGGCGGTCGACAACACCACATTCACGAAATAGATTACCAAGCATTAACATACCGATTAGAGGAGCGGTATCAGGTAAAAGTAAAATTACAAAGATAGCAACGGCGATAGGAAAAACAATTTTCTCTGCTTTGGTTACAACTCTTAGCTGGGTCATTTTAACTTCACGTTCTTTTTGAGTGGTTAAAAGACGCATTAGAGGTGGCTGAATAAGTGGGATAAGAGCCATATAAGAATAAGCAGCTATTGCGATAGCAGGTAAATAAGCTTCAGCAAGCTTAGAGGCAGTTAAAATAGCGGTAGGGCCATCAGCACCGCCGATAACGCCAATAGCTGCCGCAACTGCTGGAGGAAATCCAAGAGCAAGAGCAAGTAGAAAGGCAGTAAAGATACCAATCTGAGCTGCTGCACCGAGCAAGAGGGAAGATGGACGTGCAATAAGAGGGCCAAAGTCGGTCATAGCACCAATTCCAAGGAAAATAATAGATGGATAAATAGCGTGTTGTACACCTTGATAGATTACCCATAAAAATCCAGGGCTTTTGGTTGCACCGTCTACAATAGTAGGTTCATTTAAAAGGCCTGTAAGTGGGAAGTTTGCAAGTAAAATACCAAAAGCGATTGGTACAAGTAGCAGTGGTTCAAATTTTTTGCCTATACCCATATAAAAAAGCACACAAGCTACTAAAATCATGATTAAACTTCTAGGGTCATTTGCAAAAGCTGCAAAGCCAGACTCCATAAGTATTTTTTCA
The DNA here is from genome assembly GCA_944381965.1 of uncultured Butyricicoccus sp. Lineage (GTDB taxonomy): Bacteria > Bacillota > Clostridia > Oscillospirales > Butyricicoccaceae > Butyricicoccus_B. The sequence goes on along the minus strand of CALWMO010000013.1, from coordinate 8,498 downwards.
AGTGTGCCTATAAAGGAGAAATCACTCATTTTCTTGTTCTCCTTTCCTTAAGACAGTGTACAAAGTACACTGCCTGTTTCAACAGTAGCACCCTTGCTTGTGCAAACAGAAGTTATAGTACCATCTTTAGGTGCAAAAATCTCATTTTCCATTTTCATAGCTTCAAGTATGAATAGAATGTCACCTTTTTTAACTTGCTGGCCATTAGAGCAACGTACATCTAAAATAGCACCAGGCATAGGAGAAGTCACAGGGTCACCAGAGCCAGCTTGGGCTGGTGCTTGAGTAGGTGCAGGCGTAGAAGTTTCAGTGGTAGGTGTTGTTGGTGTAGGAGTAGGAGCATTATTTGCTTCTCCTGCATATACTGCGGTAGCTTCACCCTTTTCTACTTCTACTTCGTATTTTTTTCCGTTTAATGTTACAACATATTTCATTTTGTAAGTCCCCCAAGATTAAATAGCTTTAATGCTTTTAAAAATAAGTTCAGAAAGTGGAATTCCTGTTTCATGGCTTACAATAGCCATAATACAAGCAGCTGTTTTTTCATCAACATCTATTAGTGCAACTTCACCAGCTACACCAGTTACATTAGGTTTTGCAGCAGGTTCGGTTTTTGGTCGTGTGGTTGGTGCTACACGATTGTTAATTTGAGGTTTTTGCACAGCAAGTACCACTTTAGATATAATTGGAATTATAAGACATAGCACAACAAGCATTATAAATACAATTACTATGCCACTTAATGCAACAAGAAATGAACTGGTAGTAAGATTTCCCATGATTAGCAAACCTCCTCAATTGTATATTTGCAGACAAGAGCTTTTTTAAGCTCACGTTCTTCAAAAAATTTAAGTGCTTGCTCAGGGAAACAGATGTAACTTAGTACATCAAGGTCACTTGTAGCCTTATCACCAAGCTCTGTTTTAGCCTTTTCAAATTCAGGCTCAAGAGTTTCTGCAAAACGACCAGTCATAGGCTTTTCATCACCTAAAACTTTTTTCATAAGCTCGCTATCAATTTGACCAGGAGCTTTACCATATTCACCACGAATATATGCTTTGATTTCCTTGCCAATATTCTTATAACGCTCGCCTACAAGTACATTTACAGTAGCTTGCACACCTACCATCTGGGAAAGAGGGGTAACAAGAGGTGGATAACCTAAATCTGCACGGACTCTAGGAGTTTCATCTAAAACTTCATCTAAACGGTTTAAAGCACCTTGAGCTTTAAGCTGTGCCATAAGGTTAGACAGCATACCACCAGGGATTTGATATACAAGAGCATCAGCTTTTACTCCAAGTACAGTAGGGTCAAATATGCCTTTATCTATAAATTTACGTTGTTCTGGAATAAAGAAATCATTTATTTTCTTTAATATTTTTTGATTTACACCACAATCAAAGCCCATTTGACTTAAAGTATAAACCATGGTTTCGGTAGCAGGCTGACTTGTACCACCAGCAAAAGCTGAAATTGCACAGTCAATACCGTCTGCACCAGCTTCAGCTGCTTTTAAATATGTCATAAAGCCAAGACCAGTGGTCTGATGGGTATGAACATAAATCGGAATATTGATTTCATTTTTAAGAGCAGAAACAAGGTCAAAACATTCCTTAGGGCTCATAATGCCAGCCATATCCTTAACACAAAGCGACTGACAACCCATTTTTTCTATTTCTTTACCAAGACCTACATACATATCTAGGTTATGAATAGGTGATAGAGTATAACAGATTGTGCCTTGAGCATGACCACCAGCTTCAATACAAGCTTCAACAGCAGTTTTAATATTTCTTAAATCATTGAGTGCATCGAAAATACGGATAATATCCATGCCATTTTCAACTGCTGCACGCACAAAACGGCGAACCATATCGTCAGAATAGTGATGATAACCTAAGAGATTTTGACCTCTTAAAAGCATTTGAAGTTTTGTATTTTTCATATGGCTTTTAATAGTACGCAAACGCTCCCAAGGGTCTTCGCCGAGATAACGTAGGCAAGAGTCAAATGTTGCACCACCCCAACACTCTATGGAGTGATAACCCGCCTTGTCGATATCATCAAGAATTGCTTTAAAATCATCAAGAGGTAAGCGGGTTGCCATCAGTGATTGGTTTGCATCACGAAGGACGGTTTCTGTAATTGATATTTTTTTCATAACTGTTTCCCATTCCTTTTCACAGTCAATCAGTATTTATTAAAAATCATATAAACAAGTTTATATTTTATATGATTTTTTCTTCATCAATATGATAACACACACTTTAAATATTATAAATATTTTTTTCACAAACTTTTTCTATAATGGAATTTTTTTTTACTATTTCTTTATAGAAAAAATTTATAATAAAAAAACAGTACCCACACTATTTAGTGAGCACTGTTTATATGTTTTATGCGGTTATTTCTTCGTTTTTAGGTTCATTAGATGTATCTATTATATTCTTTACAACAGCATAACGAAGTCTTTGACCATCTGTTTCAGTTACAGTGATTTCTAAATTACCAAATTTAAATGAATCACCACATTGAGGAATAAAACCAAAAGAATCTAAAATCCAACCGCTGACTGTGGATATATCTTCTGGTGCATTTTCAATTTCAAAATGCTCAAACAGTTTTTCTGCACGCATACCACAATCAACTCGCCAAGAATTTTCATCAATTTGAGTGATTTCATTTATTATCTCATCATGTTCGTCCCAAATTTCGCCGACAAGCTCCTCTATAATATCTTCCATGGTCACAATACCCATCATACCGCCAAAATCATCACTTACAATAGCGATATGTGACCTACGGCTTTGAAGCTGGCGAAGAAGCTTTGATATATCCATTGTAGAAGGAACAAAAAATGGCTTTTGAAGTGCAGACTCAAGTGGCTTATTTTCATGTATAAAATTGTTATAGAAATCTTTTTCATGAAGTACACCAACAACATTATCTATGCTGTCTTTGTATACAATAAGTCTTGAAAATCCGCTTTGACGGAAAGTGTCAAGAATTTCATCTTTAGAAGTTTCAATATCTAAAGCACATACATCAACTCTAGGTGTGCAGATATCGGCAACTTCAAGGTCATTAAACTCTATAACACTGCGAATCATAGCACCTTCTTCATGGTCTATTCCGCCACCGTCTTGAGCCTCGTCAACAATAGTTAAAAGCTCATCTTCTGTTATACCATGGCTTTCAGGTATTTTAAACACGACTGTAAGAAGTCTTTTCCACTGAGAGAAAATAAAGTTTAGTGGAGCAAGTATTGTGAGCAGAATGTTCATTAGTGGGGCAGAGAACATCGAAAAACGCTCTGGCACATCTTTAGCTATACTTTTTGGAGATATTTCACCAAAGATAAGTATAACGAGTGTCATAACAACGGTTGAGATGGTCGCACCTGTTACAGGGAAAAGGCTCATAAAAAATACAGTTGCAAGAGATGTTGCAAGTATATTTACGATATTATTACCGATTAAAATAGTTGAAATTAGTTTATCATAATTTTCCGACTGACGAAGTACAAGTGCTGCACGTTTGTTTCCATCTGAAGCCATGTTTTTCATACGCACTCGGCTAAGAGATGAATAAGCAGTTTCAGTTGCAGAGAAATATGCTGACATTATAACGCAAAAAGCTATCACTGCAAGAGTAACAAGATGACTACTGTCCATAAAAAAAGGTAAACCTCCAGATTGAAGAAGTGACATTATTTTCCGTCACCTCAGTATTTTAGTATAGTATAACATAAAACAGGCACAACAAACTGTAAAAAATATGTTAAAAAATCGTAAAGATATAATGCAATATATATGAAATATGCTCTCTATACGAACAATAAACTGTTGATAAATTATAATTAGCTTGCAAATACAACTTGTATAAGCAGCATATAAATAATTGTTCCAAGACCTATCGAAAGCAAATTATTTCTTTTCCACATATGTAAGGATGCTACACATATAACAGCTATTATTTCAGCAAGTCCATATGGAAAAACCGTAGGATTTATGCCTTTTAAGCAATATATAACCAAAATTGCAATAATTGCAGGAGGTAAAACTTTGCCAAGATATTTTACTGAACTTGGAACTTCTTTTTTACCCCCAAAAAGCACAAATGCAGCAGCCCTTGTAAAATATGTACATACTGCAACAACGGTAATTATCATAACCGAATGACCAAATGAAATAGGCATTTTCTCACCTCTAAAAATTATTCTTTCTCCATATTTGCTCTATAAAATAAAAGCATCAAAACTGTTGCTATAAGTGCAGGTGGAAGAAAATTATCTGCACCAAAAACTAAAAGTGAAATTATGGCACATACTCCGCCTATAATAGCAGGTAAATGTTTTTTTGATTCCTTCCACTGCTCAACAAATATTACAACAAATAGAGCGGTCATTGCAAAATCTATTCCTGTTGTGTCAAAAGGTATAATCTGACCGATTAAAGCACCAAGCACACAGCCAGTTATCCAGTAAATATGGTCTAAAACCGAAATATATAACATAAGTTTTTTATCACTCATACCTTCTTTTGGTTTTACTAGGCAGTGAAGTGAATATGTTTCATCTGTTAAGGCATGTATTAAATAAAATTTAGTTTTCCCAGCTTTTTTAAAACGCTCAATTAAACTTAAACCATAAAACATATGTCTAAAATTAATCATAAGTGTCATAAATGCTGAATGAATGGCACTTGCTCCGCCAGTTAAAAGTGTTATAAGTACAAACTGCATAGAGCCTGCATAACATGTAAGACTTACAAAAAATGCCCATATAAAATTATATCCGGCTTTTTCAAATAAAATACCAAACGCAATCCCCATAAACAAATAGCCAAATAATACAGGAATTGTCTGTATAAATGCATATTTAAGTGTTTTTTTCATAAAAAAATTTTCCTAGCTTTATTTTTATATATCCTGTATAATTATAATGTGCTAAAAGCTTAAAGTCAAATATACATATTTTCTCAAAAATTGTATATTTTCGATACACTTTTGATGCAAAAAAATGTTAACATACATCAGATTAGAAGAATGTATTATTTCTTTATATAAAAAAGAAAGGATGAAAGAAAAATGGCAGAAAATCAGGTGAAAAATAATGATAAACCTCAGCGTAATAAATATGCTGATATAATGAACAAAAAAGGCAGAAAAATACCAAAACCTATAAAAATGGCGGTTACTTTACTTGTTATAAGTGGTCTTGTTGCAGGTGGTGTATATATGGTAAAGCGTACACGCCAAACATCACAAGAAGAACAACCTGCAATAGCTATTGCTTCAAGGGGAATGCTTGAAACATATATAGAAGGTGATGGTTCAATCGCTGCAAGAAAACAAGTCGAATTAGGCAAGGATTTAAAAGGCAAAGTTACAGATGTTTTAGTTGAGCCAGGGCAAAATGTAAAAGCAGGTGATGTGTTATTTACAGTAGACCCTACAGAAACTAAAAAAGAGATAGAAAATGCTAAAAAAGATTTATCAGAAGCACAAAGGGCTGTTGATGAGGCGGTTTCCGCAGTAAATGCAGCACAGAAAAGCGTAAATGAGCTTTCAACCACTGCACCATTTACTGGGAAATTTATTCCTCAGTCAGCAGCAGAAGGAGAAACTGTAAAAACATATAGAAATGGTGATGACCTTGCTAGTGGCACTGTACTAGGCACTATGGTTGATGATACCGTTATGCGTTTACCTCTTTATTTTAGCTATGCCTATATTGATTCTATTTCAAATGGTGCAGCTGCTAATGTTTCTATTCCAGCTAGTATGTCACAAGTATCTGGTTGGGTAGATTCTATTGAGCGAGTAGAAAAAATATCAGCTAGTGGAACAAGATTATTTAAGGTTGTTATCGCTATGAAAAATGCGGGCACACTCACAAGCGGTATGGTAGCAAGTGCAGAAATTCCAACTGCAAATGGAAGTATTATGCCAGCTGAATCTGGAAAACTTGAATATTCACGAGAAGAAACCGTAACTGTAAAACAGTCAGGCGAAATTACAAGTATAGGCACCCTTGATTATTATAGATTTTCAGCAGGTACAGTGCTTGTAAGACAGAAAAATGATGAACTTGTTCGTGCAGTTGAAACAGCTCAACGAACTTTAGCAAATCAGCAGCAGGCAATAACAGAAAAACAAGCACAAATTCAAAAGCTTGAGGCACAAGTTGCAAACTCTAACGTAACTTCACCTATGGATGGTGTAGTATTAAAAATTGATACAGCTGTTGATGCTGAGCTTGTTGGAGGCAATGCTCCATGTGTTGTTGCAGATATGTCCTCTCTTGTTGTAAAAGCACAGATTTCTATGAATGACGTAAACTCTGTTGCAGCAGGTCAATCTGCAACTATAACATTGCAAACAGGTGCAGAAGATATAACACTTACAGGCACAGTTGAAAGCGTAGCACTTCAGGCAAATGAAAACACTGGTGGCAGCAGTTTGCCTACATATACAGCGATTATTGTTTTAGACCCACTTCCAGAGAATGTTTCTGTATCTATGGGCTATTATGTAACATACAAAATTACAACCGCATATATTGAAGACTGCATAACTATCCCTACAAAAGCACTTGTAAACACATTAGATGGTACAGCAGTTTTTGCAAAAGAACCAGAGGGTCAAACATTTGAAAATACTCTGCCAATACCAGAAGGTACAGAAGGTGTACCAGAGGGTTATAAACTTGTGCCTGTGCAAATAGGCTTGTCAGATAGCTCTAATGTTCAGATTATAAGCGGAATTGATGAGGGTACAGAGGTATTTATTGCAGGCCCTCAAGATATGTATGAGCAGTTTAACAGTGATGTATCACTTGGATAAAGGAGGCAAAATACTATGTTTTTTAAGAAAAAACAAGTTATAGAGCCTCAAGTACAGCCTGATAAAAACCTTTTAATAGAAGTAAAAAATCTAAGTAAAATATATAATGAAGGCAAAGAAAATGAAGTTAGAGCACTTGATAATATTTCACTTGAAGTGCCTTGGGGAGAATTTTTATGTATTTTAGGTCAATCAGGCTCTGGTAAATCCACGCTTATGAATATTTTAGGCTGTCTGGATGTACCAACTTATGGCACATATAATTTAGATGGTCATGCAGTAAGCTCTATGAAACCATCTGTGCTTTCTACCATAAGAAACAAAGAAATAGGTTTTATATTTCAGGGTTTTAATTTAATTCCTGCGTTAACTGCTATTGAAAATGTGGAACTCCCTCTTATTTATAGAGGTATGCCAGTATCTGAGCGTAGAGAGCTAGCTATAAATGCTCTCTGCTCAGTAGGTCTTGAAAAAAGACTTGACCACCGCCCTAATGAAATGTCAGGTGGTCAGCAGCAACGTGTTGCAATCGCTCGTGCGGTTGCAGCTAAACCACCTATTATTATGGCCGATGAGCCTACTGGTAACTTAGACTCTAGGTCTGGTGCTGAAATTATGCAGCAGCTTATAGAGCTTAATAAGGGGGGTACATCTATTATACTTATTACACATGATAATAAGCTTGCAGAAGTAGCTCAGAGAATTATAACTATTCAAGATGGTAAGATTATTTCAGATAGAGCGGGCAGAGGAGGTGTATTTTAAATGAACTGGCTACAAACAGTCAGAATGGCTGTAAAGTCTATTATGGATAATAAAGTGCGTTCATTGCTTACAATGCTCGGCATTATCATAGGTGTAGCAGCGGTTATAACACTTGTTGCATCTATTCAAAGTAAGGCAACGCTTACAAGACTTCAATTTGAGGCAATGGGTACAAACAGAATAAGTGTTAATGGTTCTGGTGCTAAAACTCAAGATTGGAAAGAAATGGAGAAGTTGCTTGATACTGAGTTAAAAAATAATATAAATGGTTGGTCACCTCAAAGTCAATATTACGATAGTGATAATAGAGGTGTTCAATATAGAACTATGAAAATAGATAGCCAAAAGTATAATACAAATATATACTACGGAAACGAAAATTATAGTAAAGTTACCAATAATGTAATAGTAGCAGGTCGAGATATAACAAAAGCCGATTGTGACCAACGTGCTAGAGTTTGTGTTATAGGTGAAACTATAAAAAAATATTTCTTTGGTGCTATGAGTCCAATCGGTCAAAAAATAAAAATAGGCGGAAAAAACTTTGAAATTATAGGTGTATACAAAGGCAAGTATAAAGGAAAGTTAAACACAGAAGACCAAATGATAGTTATGCCTTATACATTACAAAGTCAAATGATGGTAATAGATAGATATGCACATAAACAGTATATAGTTCAAGCTGCATCCAGAGATGATATTGATATAGTGGTTAAAAAACTAAAAGAATTTATGGAACCAAGATTCACTTCTTCAGATGGTTGGTTTGATGCTTATTCTGATTCACAATATCAGGAACAACAAGAGTCAGCAGCTCAACAAGATGCTTTACTTATGGGCGGTGTAGCTATGATTTCGCTTTTAGTAGGTGGTATAGGTATTAT
>CALWMO010000012.1 GCA_944381965.1 uncultured Butyricicoccus sp. | reverse complement strand
ATCGTCGCCTTGGTGAGCCGTTACCCCACCAACTAGCTAATCAGACGCGAGCTCATCTCAGAGCAGCAAGCCTTTGGTATAAAAGCCATGCGACTCTCATACATTATGCGGTATTAGCAGTCGTTTCCAACTGTTATCCCCCACTCCGAGGCAGATTGCTCACGCGTTACTCACCCGTCCGCCACTAACTTATAGATTCCAGTTCCGAAGAACTTTCCAAAATAAGTCCGTTCGACTTGCATGTGTTAGGCACGCCGCCAGCGTTCATCCTGAGCCAGGATCAAACTCTCTAAAAATTGTATTTAAACAGTATAAACTGTTAAAATCGACTTTAGAGTCTGACGTTTGTCGGTTTTTCTTTTAAAGCAGAGTTCCGACTTCTGCTTGGATTCTACTAGAGTATTTACTCAACGAGAATTTTCAGGTTCGTCACATACTATTTAAAGTAAGCATTTCGTTGTTTAATTTGCAAGGTGCAAAAAATCTTTGCATTCAGCGATTTTTTCACCGCGTGTCGAATTTATCAGAAGTTCGACCAAAGTACCACCACTTCATGCTTTACAAGATTTTACCGTTTGCTCTAATTTAAAGAGCTTATTTAGTTTACCATACTTATTCCAGTTTGTCAAGAGCTTTTTTCAAAGTTTTTTGACTTTTTTCTGAACTTTTCTGGCAAACTCGCCATCTCTCAAAGACAGCTTAATTATTATATCAAAAGACTTTTTACTTGTCAACATCTTTTTTTGATGTTTTTTAAGTTTTTTCTTTTGTTTTGCTGTCCTCACCAGACAGCTTGATTAGTATACGACATTATATTGCCTTTGTCAACTGTTTTTTTCATTAAATTTCAAATGTTTCTCAAAAGCCTGCCACTCTCCTTTTCCTATACAGCAAACTTCATTTGCTTTAATCATTCCTGCTGATGTCTGTGCAAATTCTGCTCCTCGCTCAAGTTTTGCAAATTCAGAAAATGAAATCCAAACCATACGCTCAACTTCCGAACCTATGTTAAAATTAGGCTCACAATCTACTCTAACTGCGAATGCATGCACAAGTTCGTCATCAAATCCACCATCTGGTCTATGATAACTTTGCTCTGTTGTACCCAAAACAGCAACACTATCTTCATTAAATTTAATACCAATTTCTTCTGATGCCTCTCTAAGAGCTGCATTTAATGGTGTTTCATCTGGGTCTATATGACCAGTAGCAGCCAAATCATACATGGAAGGATTAAGCGGACGGTCTTTTCCTCTTTGCTGGAGCCACATACCAATTACACCGTTTTTTTCTTCGATAAGCCATAAATGGCAAACATGATGCCTAAGCCCCAGTGCATGAACGATATTTCTTGGAAGGTTTCCGCAAGGATTTTCATTTGCATCATATATTGTTAACAGTTCTCCAGATTTTATACTATTTACCAGATTAGTTTTTTGAATTTTAGATAACTTCTTTAGTTCAGCTTCTCTTTTCATTGCGGAACTCCTATCATTATGCCCTTCGCAATAAACTAAAGTTACAGGTCTGCGAGAACGAGTGTATTTAGCACCGCTTGAAGTTGAATTATGAGCAGCAAGACGTTTTTTTATATTATTTGTCCAACCGATGTAATATGTATCATCAATGCATTTAAGCATATAAACATAGTTCATAATAAATTATTCCTTGATTATCCTTACATTTAAATATATACAAGCGATATTATAGCATAGAAAAAGGGCTTTGCAACCCACACAAAGCCCTTTAATGAAAATTCAGGATATGTAGTTTTATAGCCATTTTTATCTAAAAAGAATAACTATGTCAATTTACATTTCACTTGTAGCTGTAAGCTTAAAACCAACCGCATCACAGCATACATATCTAAAATCACACAATTAACTTAATCTATATAAATAAACTGGCTGTACGCTGTACCAGAATCAGCGTTCGTTTTCTATATGAAAACGAAATAATAGCAATCCATTCAAAATCTCAGCAAAGCAGTTTCTGTAATGCACTGGTTAAATCAAAAAAGACTTATATTTACCAGCACTCCACATAACATCTGCCCCATACCCATCGGTATGCCCATCGGCTAACCAGAGTCAGAATTTGAGGATGTAGCTGACTAACAACTCACCAGTGCATACAGTGAGTCTGCTGCTGGAAACAAGATTCTTCTAAGCCCATCGGACTCACTTCCTTTCATATGAAATATTTAAATAATCGAGGCACTCTGTTTATTACCACCCCGCTTACTTGGTATTTCTTTCTGTGGCATTATAATATCACTTATACAACATATAGTCAACAGTATGATACATATAAAAAAACTATTATTTTTCTATATTTTTGACGCTTTTAATTGTAAAAAAATTCTGATATAATATTGGTGTATGAGTGTAATTTTAATAAAAACGAGGTTTTAATATGAAACATATACTTTTAATAGCAACAGGAGGAACTCTTGCTTGCCGTGAATCTGGTCGAGGTTTAGCACCATCACTCACAGGTGAGCAACTTTTAGAGTTTTTACCTGAAATAAAAAAAATCTGCCGAGTTTTTGTAGACAATCCATTTAGTGTGGATTCAACTGATATAACAACTGCACAAAGAAAGCAAATTGCAACACTTATCTGGCAAAATTATGATAGATATGATGGATTTGTTGTGGCACACGGAACAGATTCACTTGCATATACATCAGCACTTCTATATCATATGTTAAGAAATTTAAATAAACCTGTAATTATAACAGGTGCTCAAAAACCTATTGGTGTTGAAGATTCAGATGCAGAGCGAAATCTTTTAGATTCGTTTAGGGTTGCATGTGCGGGCTGGACTGGTGTTGCTGCAGTTTTACATGGTCAAATTATAAGAGGAAATCATGTATTTAAAGCACACACCGAAAGCATGACACCATTTATGTCTATAAACGCACCTCTTATTGGCACTGTAAGCGAAAATGGAACTGTTAATTTTAACATTCCTCCACTTCGTGGTGGTGAACCTGAATTTGTTGATATAGTTAAATCAAGTTTTATAGTTTTACCTATTATACCTGACTTAGACCCTAGTATTTTTGACTTTTTAAGCAGATATGATAAAGTAATTTTGAGAGCATATGGTGCTGGTGGTGTACCTGTACGCCTAGAAAAAGTTGTTCAAAAACTCATATCAAACGGCACAAAAGTATATATAACCACACAATGCCTTGAAGGTGAAGTTGACCTGCATAAATATGAAGTAGGCAGACGAGCGGAAGAAGTTGGAGCTATTTCGCTTGGTCATCGCAGTATAGAAGATTCCATAGCTGCAATACAGTGCGGAGAGCTTTAAGAAACAAAAAAGCTGTTTTCCAAATGGAAAACAGCTTTTTTTGTTATATAAACATTCTTATGATAAACCAGACAGGAGGAACAAGCAAAGCTGGTAACATATTCATAGTTTTACAATCTTTTATTTGTAAAATAGAAATACCAGATGCTGCAATTAAAATACCTCCTACAATAGAAATCTCAGTCATAAGAGAATCTTGCAAAAAGTTCTGTAAAAAACCAGCGAAAAAATAGATAGTGCCTTGCCACACCAAAACGACAGGAGCTATAAGCACAATACCATAACCATATGTTGCAGCAAGTGCAATGGATGTTATAAAATCAAGTGTTGCATTAGTAAATAAAAATGTATGGTCACCATATAACGCACTACGAATAGGGCCCAAAATAGCAAGAGTGCCTATACAAAAGAGTAAAAATGCTGTAGAAAGACCTTTTCCAAGTTTGGATTTTGAGTTTCTATTTGCTATATTTTGAAAACGCTCATCAAGATTTAACATTGTACCTATAACAGCCCCTATTCCAAGGCTAATAATAAAAAGTACCGGAAATTCACTTTTAGGCATATTGCTAGCGACAGTATTAACTCCAAGAGCAACCGCTGCCAACCCCATAGCAGTCATCATTGCATTTTGACAATCTTCTCTTATACCCTTTTTTAATGTACCACCTATAGCACTTCCCGCTACTATTGTACATATATTAAACATTGTTCCAATCATATAACATTTCCTTTTTCTTAATTATGCATTTTTATATTATAACATAGCATTTTGATTATATTCAATCGTCATTTTACTTAAAAATAAAAACATATTGTAACTAAAACCTTCTATGCAGTATTTATTTCATGTGTTAAAATAAGTAATAGCATATTAAATCTTTTTAAGGAAAATAGTATTATGAAAAGATTATTTTTATTTATCGCCTGTCTTACACTGTTAAGTGGCTGCACATTTAAATCAGGTGATGAGCTTTTAAAAGCTCCTAGACCAAGTGCAACATATGAATCATTACAAAAACAAATAAATAATATAACATCTAAAGGAGCTATAGCAGTATCTCCACAAGGAGGAGAAAACAGAAATACTGTTCAGCTGATGGATTTAAACTTAGATGGAGAAGATGAAGCAGTTGCATTTTTCTGCGAATCTAAAAACCCTGATAAATTTCATATTTATGTATTTGAAAGAGAAAATGAGGAATATATATCTGTGGGCAGTGTATCTGCAACTGCTGCACAGATTACTTCTGTATCATATCCAACTCTATCCTCTGATGGTAAAAAAGGTATACTCATCTCTTGGAAACTCAGCGGAGATAACTCAACATCTGGTATGACTGTTTGTGCCTTTTCAAACGAAAAGCTTGTAACTCTACTTGAAACAACATATCAATCGTTCACAACATCAGATTTAGATAACAATGGCACAGATGACTTAATTTTATTTACAAAAGATGAAACAAACCGAAGAATTGCACATCTTTATATAAAGGAAGAAAATTCAAGCAAACTCACTTTAAAAGGCGAAGCTATACTTTCACCTGAAACACAAAATATAGTTAGTATAAAAAAAGGATTGCTAAGAGGTTATCAGCCTGCAATTTTTGCCGAAAGCAAGCTTGAGCTTAGTGCAGGACTTATGACCGATATTTTTGTTTACGATGATGAAGGTTTTAGAAATATAACCCTTGAAAGTGAGGACGGCATAAAACACAGCACATATAGACCAGTTTCTGTACCATCAAGCGATGTCAATAACGACCAAGTAACAGAAGTTCCACTTGCTGTATTAATGCCTTTAACACCCCAAAATCAATCTGGCTCACAGTCAACATCAGAATCTGCATATATGCTTGACTGGTATGCTTTTAGCACAGGTGATGCACCTGTAAGGGTTTGCACAACATATCAAAATGTATCAGAAAACTGGCAATTTATGATTCCTGATTCTTGGCGTTCAAATGTTACAGTTATTAAATCATCAGACGAAGATGAAACCAAGACCACATTTTTAGATTATAGCTCAACCAATGAGCCTATCGAACTTTTTACTATTCACAGATTAACTGGTGATATGAGAAATTACTATGCATCGCAAGAATCTATGTTTGAACTTGTTCGCACATCCACCGAAATATACACTGTTTCGGTTTCTGAAAATTCGGTAAACAGCCCGCTTAAACTGAGTTATGAACAAATAAAAGAGCGTTTTTCCATTATTTCGCAATCATGGAACAATTAAAAACAATAAGGAGTATTTTATATGAAGAGAAAAGTTTTAGTATTAGAAGATGAAGACAGCATTAGAAGTTTTATTGTCCTCAATCTAAAAAGAGGGGGATATGAGGTTATAGAAGCAAATTCGGGTGAGCTTGCACTTGATTTATATCCACAAAACACCGATATAGCTGTAGCTATTTTAGATGTAATGCTTCCTGGTATAGATGGCTATGAGGTTTGTCGAACACTTCGAACCCAAGGTTATGCAGCAGGAATAATAATGCTTACCGCACGAACTCAAGAGGCTGATAAAGTAACAGGTCTTATGACAGGTGCAGATGATTATGTAACAAAGCCATTTTCTGTTGTAGAGCTTGTCGCAAGAGTTGATGCACTTTTTAGACGAGTCGCAGGCAATCCTTTTGCAGATGATGAAACAATAAAATCTGGACCTTTTAAACTCAATTTACGAGCTAGAGAAGTGCAAAAAAATGGGGTTAAGATAGAATTAACTCAGATAGAATATGGAATACTCAGAACCTTTATGCAAAACATCGGCAAAGCACTTTCAAGAGACGATATTCTTGAGATGGTTTGGGGACATCACTATGTAGGCGAGCTTAAAATTGTCGATGTAAATATTAGAAGACTCAGACTAAAAATAGAGGACGACCCAGCAAATCCACAATATATAACAACCGTTCGTGGATATGGGTATATGTGGCAGTCATGAAATATCGTTTAACACCAATAAATCCACCACCTAAAAAAAACCCTCCGCAAAAAGAAATTCGTTTGCAACACGCTCCTGGTGGTCTTAAAGGCAGATGGCTTGTAAATTCACTTAGCTTTGTTGTTGTTATACTTGCAGTTATAATTATATTTGTATCTGTTGGCATATCGAGTTATTATTATTCATCTATAAGAGATAATTTAAAAAATCGAGTGCATAGTACAGTGTCTTCTATAAGAGATAATTTCACAAGCACATATGACCAATATTTAAGTGGTATCAGACAGTATGCCCTAGGCTATGAAGATAAAGATAAGGTGGAGCTTCAATTTATAGATACATCAGGAAGAATAATTTTATCAACTTCTGAACTTACAGCTGATTCTGTGCCTTCAACCGATGATGCTGATAGAGCATTATGGGAAAATACGGTTTGTAGCTGGTCTGGTGATGACCCTATGACTGGTGAACGTATAATGAGCCTTAGCGAGCCTATTTATTCATCTCGTGGCGAGCTTATAGGTGCTGTGCGTATGATTTCATCACTGGAAACGGCCGAAAAACAGATAACAATAGTTATCTTAACATCTATTGCAGCATGTTTTTTATTCTTACTACTTGTTATAGCGTCTAATAGCTATTTTATACGCTCTATTTTAATACCTGTTACAAGAATAAATGAAGTTGCAAAGGAAATTGCAGCTGGTCAATATGGTATGCGACTTCATAAAACATATGATGATGAAATAGGTGAGCTTTGCGACTCAATAAACAATATGTCTGATGAAATTGCTAAAGCAGAAAGAATAAAAAATGAGTTTATATCGTCTGTATCCCATGAGCTTAGAACTCCACTTACCGCCATTGCTGGTTGGAGTGAAACACTAACTTCAATGGGTGCACAAAATCCAGAAGATGTTATGTTAGGGCTTGATATAATCCAAAAAGAAAGCCGCAGACTCACCCAAATGGTCGAAGAACTTTTAGATTTTGCCCGTATGGAATCTGGTAGAATGACACTTAATATCGAGATTTTTGATTTATCTATGGAGCTTTATGAAGCTATATATATGTATGAAAATCTGCTTCAAAACTCAGGAATGACACTGCACTATAAAAAAGAGCCTGACAGTTATATTGTTTCAGGCGATAAACACCGCATGAAACAGGTATTTTTAAATATAATAGATAATGCCGCAAAATACGGTATGTCTGGTGGAAAGATTGAAATTTCGCTTTATAGACAAGAAAATACTATTGTAACTTGTGTTCGAGATTGGGGAAACGGTATCCCAGAAGCCGAACTTCCATTTGTCAAAGAGAAATTTTATAAAGGCTCATCAAAACAACGTGGCAGTGGCATTGGTCTTGCAGTAACAGATGAAATTGTAAAAATGCACAATGGCTCACTTGATATAACAAGCAGAGAGGGTTCAGGCACAGCAGTTTATATTAAGATTCCTGCAATAGACCCCGAAATTGAACCCGAAATTGTCACCGAAGAGGAGAACTAAAAAATGATAAATCAAACCGAAATGCCGATATGTAAAAGAAAAACTACAATCGGCGGACAGGCAATAATAGAAGGTATAACAATGAAAGGGCCAAAACGCACCTGTGTAGTTGTTAGAAAACAAAACGGTAAACTCTCTATAAAAGAACGTGATACAAATAATCCTGCAAACAAATACCCTATTTTAAAACTGCCTATTTTGCGAGGTGCTACTTCCCTTTTTACCGCACTCAAAGATGGTTTAGACGACATTGAATATTCCTCATCTTTCTTTGAAACTGAAGAAGATGAAAAACCTTCACGTTTTGAAGCATGGCTTGAAAGCAAACTAGGTAGTGAAAAACTAGAAAAACTTATAATGAATTTTGCAATGCTTATAGGCATAATAATTCCTGTTTGCCTTTTTATGCTTTTACCTTCATTCATCGGCGGTTTGCTTCCAGAAAACACTCCTATTTTTCTAAGAAACCTCACAGAAAGTTTGCTTAGAATTGCAATTTTCCTTGTTTTTATGTGGACAATATCACATATGAAGGATATCGAGCGTACTTTTAGATATCATGGTGCTGAACATAAAACTATTTTCTGCTATGAAGCCGAACTTCCTCTCACTGTTGAAAATGTGCGTAAAATGCCACGTTTTCATCCTCGTTGTGGCACAAGCTTTTTATTTGTGCTTATTATAGTTGCAACTCTTGTTTCCTGTGTTGTGTTTTCCATTGTTGAAGTCACAAATCCATTTTTAAGAGCTTTAACCCATTTAATTTTACTTCCATTTGTTGTAGGTATATCTTATGAGTTTAACAGATATGCGGGCAGACATAATAATATAATCTGTCGCATTTTACGCTGGCCAGGGTTAATGATACAGCGTTTAACAGTTTTCGAACCAGATGACAGTATGATAGAAGTTGCTATTGAGGGTATGAAACGGGTTATTCCAGATGATGACAGTGATAACTGGTAATAAGAGAAAAGGACTGACATTTTAATGAGCATTACTATAAATGAGCTATATATGGAGATAAGGAAAAAATTTAGAGCAGCTGACATTTCCATGGCAGAACTTGAAGCGAGAGAACTTACAGCTTTTGTTACTAAAACAGACAAGCGTATGACTGCAAACTGGGCATATTGTTATTTAGATGACAATACTGTAGAGAAAGCTCGCCAACTGACAGAACGTAGACTTAATCATGAACCACTTGCATATATTTTAGGCGAATGGGATTTTTATGGATATACATTCATGGTTAATAAAAATGTACTTATTCCCCGCTCTGATACTGAGCCGCTTTGTCAGCTTGCCATAGAAGATGCAAAAACTCTTGAAAACCCAAAAGTCATAGATATATGTTGCGGTTCAGGTTGTATAGGTCTAGCTCTAGCCGCAGAGGTACATAATGCAAGAGTAGTAGCAGTCGATATTTCTGAAGATGCACTTTCGGTAGCTCGTGAAAATGCCCGCAGATTAGAAGTCACAAACAGATATTCTACATCTATGGGAAATGCACTTGAAAAACCAGACGAACATCTTGGGAAATTTGATATAATGCTTTGCAACCCTCCATATATAACATCTGATGAAATGAAAGAGCTTGATAAAAGCGTTTTTGATTATGAGCCACATTTAGCACTGTTTGGCGGCACAGATGGGCTTGATTTTTACCGAAACATAGCTAAAAACTGGGTTAAAATGATGAACGACGGCGGAAGAATGTACTTTGAATGTGGCTATAAACAAGCAAATGATGTAGCTGAAATCTTTAAAAATCTTGGTATGACTGATATTTTCTTAGCCGAAGATTTATCTGGCGTGCAACGTATTGTTGTTATAAAAGCTAAAAATATATAATTTTTTGGCATAAGTTTTTTCGAACAAATTTTCGTATATTTTATTGCAAATAAATTTAACCTGTGCTATCATTTAGACACTGGGGGCGGCTAAGCACCGCTCCCTTTTTTTTGATATAGGAGGTCTTTTGACATGGCAGATAAAAAGAAACAACCTGAGCGAGTTGCACCTGCAACCGATAAGAAAAAAGCTCTTGAGCAAGCACTCGGACTTATCGAAAAAAACTTTGGCAAAGGCTCTGTAATGCGTCTTGGTCAAAATGATGGCATGAGTATTGAGCATATACCAACTGGTTCAATCGGACTTGATACCGCTTTAGGTATAGGCGGACTTCCAAAAGGCAGAATTATCGAAATTTATGGCCCTGAGTCCTCTGGTAAAACAACAGTTGCACTTCATGCTATTGCACAAGCTCAAAAACTAGGCGGTGAGGCTGCATTTATTGACGCTGAACACGCTCTTGACCCTGTTTATGCTCGTGCATTGGGTGTAGATATTGATAGTTTACTTGTTTCACAGCCTGATACTGGCGAACAAGGTTTAGAAATTGCTGAAGCTCTAGTTCGCTCTGGTGCGATTGACATTGTAGTTGTTGACTCAGTAGCTGCTCTTGTACCTCGTGCAGAAATCGAGGGTGATATGGGTGACTCATTTGTTGGCTTACATGCTCGTATGATGAGCCAAGCGATGAGAAAACTTGCAGGTTCTATCGCAAAATCTAACTGTATTGCAATTTTTATCAACCAGCTTCGTGAAAAAGTTGGTGTTATATATGGCAGTCCAGAGGTTACAACTGGCGGTAGAGCTTTAAAGTTCTATGCATCTGTTAGAATTGATGTTAGAAGAGTTGAGCATATTAAAAATAATGGCGAGCTTCTTGGCAGTCGTACACGTTGTAAAATAGTTAAAAATAAGGTTGCACCACCATTCAGAGAAGCTGAATTTGATATTATGTATGGTGAAGGCATTTCATTTACAGGTGAACTTGTAGATTTAGGCGTAAAATATGATTTAGTACAAAAAGCTGGTGCATGGTTCTCAATGGGTGATACTAGACTTGGACAAGGTCGAGATAATGCAAAACTTTATTTTAAAGAACACCCAGAAGAGGCTGAGCAGCTGCACAAGAAAATTGTTGAAGCAATCGAAAATGAACGCAGAGAAATGCTTTCAAAGGGTGGTAAAAAAGCGGCATCTAAGGCTGGTGTACAACCTGATGACGATGAAATTGCACCACCAAATAAACCTACAAAACCAGTTAGTAAATCAGTATCAATAGATGCAGATGATTTTGATGATGATTTGGAGATGTAAGCTCTAAATGACAAGAGAACAACTGGAAAAAGCATACGAAAATGCTTTAAATGATGCCGCAAAACAGCTTTCATACAGAGATTTAAGTAAAGCAAGCTTAATAGAAAAGCTGATTGCAAAAGGTCATAGCGAAGATGCGGCTGAGTATGCAGCTGCATATCTTGAAAATAAAAATTTTCTAAATGATACAAGATATGCACAAATGCTTTTAAAATCATATGCTCGCAAGGGTTATGGCACACGTAGAATAAAACAAGAATTAAAAAAGCGTGGCATATCAAATGATGATGCTGATGAAGTTTATAGCGAATATGAAACCGACTATTCTGTTTTACATTCTTTACTTGATAAGAAATTAAAAGGCGATGTATCAGATAAAAAGGAAATACAAAAAGCGATTGCATTTTTACAAAGACGTGGTTTTTCATGGTCGGAAATCAAAAAAGCTCTTGATGAATATATAAACGAGCATATAGAGTATTAAATTTACACAAATGACAGCGAGTAGCAAAGCTATTTTTCGCTGTCTTTTTAATGTGTAAAGCTGACAATATTATTAAAATGTGATATGATTAAAGCAAAATGATTTAATGAGGAGGACAAACCCTTTGACAAAGGTTGGACTTATTTCGCTAGGTTGTTCTAAAAACTTAGTTGATTCTGAACATATGCTTGCAAAACTTAAAGATGCAGGATATGAAATAACTGAGCAAATGGAAAATGCAGATATTGGAATAGTAAATACCTGTGGATTTATAGAAGCGGCAAAAACCGAAGCTATTGAAACCATTTTAGATGTTGCAAAATATAAGGAAGAAGGCAATTTAAAAGGTCTAGTTGTTACAGGTTGCCTTGCACAGCGTTATCGTGATGAAATCCAAAGCGAACTGCCAGAAGTTGATGCAATTTGTGGTACTGGTAGTTATACAAATATTGTTGATGCTGTGCGTGATGTTCTAGCAGGTAAAAAAGCTGTATATATGAATGATATGGCATCTGCTGCACTTGAAGGTAGTCGAGAACAACTCACACCATCTTATACAGCATTTTTAAAAATAGCTGAGGGTTGTTCTAATACATGTGCATATTGTATTATCCCTAAACTTAGAGGTAAATATCGCAGCAGACAGCTTGATGATGTTTTATCTGAAGCAAAACAACTTTCTGATGCTGGCGTTAAAGAGCTTATAGTTATTGCTCAGGACATAACAAAGTATGGCATTGATTTAGAAGGACGCACTCGCCTACTTCCAGAGCTTTTAAGACAGCTTTGCAAACTTGATTTCACATGGATAAGACTACATTATTTATACCCAGACCAGATTACAGATGAGCTTATAGATGTAATTGCAAACGAGGATAAAATTGTTAAGTATCTTGATATACCACTTCAGCATGCCTCAAAGAAGATACTTCGTGCAATGCACCGCCCTGGTGATAAAGAAAGTCTTACCGCACTTATTAAAAAAATGCGTGACAAAATTGACGGCTTAGTTATCCGTACAAGCATAATTGTGGGACTTCCTGATGAAACCGAAGAAGATTTCACCGAACTTTGTGAATTCTTGCAAGAAGTACAGATTGAGCGAGCTGGCGTATTTGAGTATTCACCAGAGGAAGGCACGGAAGCGGCTGAAATGCCAAATCAGATTGATGATGAAACCAAAGCAAATCGCCGTTTAATTGTTGAGGAATTACAGTCTGGCGTAATTGACGAGTATAATTTATCCCGTATGCATGAAACAATGCAGGTTTTGTGTGAAGGCTTTGATGATACAATGGGACTTTATTACGGCAGAACATATGCCGACTCAGTAGATGTTGACGGCAGAGTGTATTTTTCATCTGAAAATGAACTTAATGCTGGTGATTTTGTGCTTGTGAGAATTGAAAACAGTCTTGGAGCAGACCTTGAAGGTGTAAAAATAGGAGGATAAAAAATGACCACAGCAAATAAAATAACAATGGTAAGAATTTTAATGATACCATTTTTCATTTATTTTGCATTGCAATACGACAAAACAAGCCTTATTATAGCACTTGTGCTGTTTTGTCTTGCATCTGTTACAGATTTTCTTGATGGATATATTGCAAGAAAATACAATCAGATTACTGACTTTGGCAAATTTGTAGACCCGCTTGCAGATAAGCTTTTAGTCACAGCCGCACTGCTTATTTTTATAGAAAAGGGTATCTTCCCTTCATGGATGGTGTTTATAGTTCTGGCTCGTGAGTTTATCATCACATCTCTTAGAAATGTGGCAGCAGCAAAGGGTAAAGTGCTTGCAGCCTCATGGACAGGCAAGGTAAAGACCTGTGTACAGATTGCAGGTATAATAATTGATTTCTTTGTTTTAATTCTAAGTAGCAACACTTTAGAAGAAATTAATAATATTCAATCTTCTATTGGAGTTATCGGTGGTGTAGATGGTCCAACAGCTGTTTTAACAACTGGTGTTGGAATAACAGACATAGTTGCATGGGTGGTAACACTTGTTACAATTTATGCGGGCATTGATTATATGGTCAAGAACTGGGACTTAGTAAAAGACGGAGCGGTAAAGAAAAACTAAACTATATATTAAAAGGCTGTAACGATTTTTCGTTACAGCCTATTTTTTTATAATAATGGTGCGAGTAATCTTAGAATCGATGCTAAAATTGATGCAAGCCAAGGGGTATCCTTGAACCATCTGTCATCAACAAGCCTTGATTGAACCATTATTTCTTCTATATCTGTTTTTATTTCATCTATGACCTTTCCACCATAAAGAACAGTACCACATTCAAAGTGCATAAAGAAAGAGCGGAAATCCATATTTATAGTACCAACAACAGCAACATCATCATCAGAAACAATCATTTTTGCGTGTAGAAATCCTGGAGTATATTCATATATTTTCACACCAAATTTATGAAGCTGCTGATAAAATGAACGAGTTACCATATAAACAAGTTTTTTATCAGGCACACCTGGGGTGATAATTCTAACATCAATACCACTTTGAGCCGCAGTTACTAAAGCAGTTATCATTTCATTATCAAGTACAAGATAAGGAGTAGTTATATAAACATATTTTCTTGCGTTGTTAACAATTTGCATATAAACAGTTTCGCCAACGTTAAAGTCATCAAGAGGACTATCACCAAACGGCTGAACATAACCATCAGCCGGTCTTTCAATAGTTGGCTTATATTTTGCATGATTATTGGTTATGGTGTTTGTTGCATATTCCCACATTTCGAGAAACATTTCGGTCATATTAGCAACACCCGCACCACGAAGCTCAAGGCTTGTATCTTTCCAGTGACCGAAAGGAGAGCTTCTGTTTATATACTCATCAGCTATATTAGTTCCTCCCATATAACCCACATTACCATCAATAACAGTGATTTTTCTGTGGTCACGATAGTTGAGATAAGTGTTAAGTGTTGGAATAAATCTGTTAAATCTAACCGCTTTAATACCTAAAGAATTAAGATATTTATCATAATTTAGCGGCAATTTAGTTATACAGCCTGCATCATCATACATAACCCTTACTTCTACACCATTTTTAACTTTTTCACAAAGTATATCAAGAATAGGCTGCCACATTTCACCAGGTTCAATTATGAAATATTCCATAAATATAAACTTCTGAGCTTTTTTAAGTTCTATGCACATAGCATCAAATTGGTGTTCACCAACAGAAAAATATCTTGTACTAGTTTCGCCCCATACAGGTAAACCGCTGACATTTTCTATATATTGAGTACGTCTTGACTGCCTTGGCATAGCAGCAACAAGCCTATCTTTTGCTGGAGTAGATTTATGCTGAGAAAAATCAGGAGTTACAGGCTCAAATTTATGACTTGCTCTACTTCTGTTAAATGGAGTGTTACCCCACATAAGATAAAACAGACCACCAAAGAGTGGAAATATTAAAATAAGAATAATCCAAGGGATTTTATAAGAAGGATTATCATTTTTTCTTACAATCCAAACAACAATACAAAGTGATAAAATTGTACAAGCTACATCCACCCAAGGGAATATAAGAAAAATGTTGTTTAAAAGCCATATAAACAAACACATTTGTATAATGAGTATAAGTCCGCCAACTATACGTCTATCCCCTATTATTTTACCTAAAAAGCTTTTCATATTTCCTCCATTTCTATTTAAACGGAACTTTATTTTATGATACCTCTTTTAAGTTATAGTGTCAACGATATAGAAAAAGCGATAACATATAAAGCATTTTCTTAACATATATTTAATTGACAAATTGACAGGAGGTATTATTTACTGTGATTTTATATTCGCTATGTTTTTTTATAATTGGGCTTATTTTGACTATGAGAGGAGGAGATGTTTTTGTAGACTCAGCAGCAAAGATAGCTGAAGCTAGCGGTATACCTCGTTTTGTTATAGGTGCAACACTTGTAAGTGTTTGCACTACTGCACCAGAACTAACGGTATCAATTTTAGCAAGTTTAAGAGGAGCATCTGAGCTTGCAGTTGGAAACGCAGTAGGCTCTGTTGCATGTAACACAGGACTAATATTAGGCATTTCATCACTACTTGCACCATCTGTTTTCAGTATAAGAGAAGCTAAAACCAAAGGAGCTGTTTTGATATGTCTAGGAGTATTAACAGGTTGTTTTTGTGCTGATGGAGTGATAAACTCAGGAGAAGCACTTGGTTTATTTACACTTTTGTTTGCATTTTTGGCAATGAATTTACAAAGTGCAAATAATTCAGAAAACATACCGAGTGATATAAAGATAAATAAACTTGAAACATTTTTCATGTTTATAGTTGGAGCTATATCTGTTGTACTTGGTGCAAAATTAATGGTTGACCATGGAACTAGGCTTGCAAGTATGCTAGGCATACCAGAAAGTATAATAGGTTTAACACTTGTAGCACTTGGCACTTCCCTACCAGAGCTTATGACAACCCTTTCAGCAATAAGAAAGGGGCATGGAATGTTATCCGTAGGAAATATTATAGGAGCTAATATAATAAATTTATCGCTTGTAGTTCCTGCAAGTGCGGTAGCAAGTGGCGGAATACTAGTTGTAGAACCTGAAGTGTTTTTAAGAGATTTACCATTTGCGGTTATACTTATAGGCATATCACTTATTCCGCCAATGTTTCATGGTAAATTTTTCAAACTGCAAGGTCTTAGTTTGATACTATGCTATTTTATATATATTTCGATTTTGACCAAAGCTATTTGATTTATAAAACCCTGCTATGTTATAATTTCATAAATTAGCTATAGAGAGGGTTTTGATATATGAAGTTTAATGCACCCGTACCAAAACAAGAATTAGAAAATAGATTAAGTGCATTGAGGTCAGAGCTAGAAATTAGAGATAATAGTTGGCAAATGGTACTAATACATAATCCTGTGAATTTATATTATTTAACAGGCACAGTACCAGATGGCTTACTTGTAATAACAAAAGAGCAATCTATATTATGGGTGCGTAGGGATTATGACAGAGCAAGAAATGAGAGTGAATTTGAAGATATACGCTCTATGAAATCATTTAGAGAAATATCAGAATATTTTAATGAGATTCCAAAAACTATCTATTTAGAGTATAAATATGCTACTTTACAGTGGTTAAATCTTGTTACAAAACATGTAAAATTTGAAGAGCATAAAGATATTTTACCTATTTTACAGCATATAAGAGCCTTCAAAAGCGAATATGAAATAAAATGCATGAAAGCATCTGGTAAAATACAATCAGAAAGCCTAGAACAAATTTTACCTGTATTTTTAAGAGAAGGAGTAAGCGAAGCAGAGCTTTGCGGAGAAGTGTTGCTTGATTTAATAAGACGAGGTTCAATGGGTAGTTGTCGCTTTGAGAATGCACATGGAGAAGCTATTGGAGGGATATGTTCATTTAGCGAAAGCGGACTTAATGGAATATCATTTGACAGTCCAGACGGTTGCAAAGGCACATGTATACCAATACAGGCACTTGGTTCACACAGTCGCAAGTTAAAAAAGGGAGATATAGTCTTTGCTGATATAGCGTGTGGAGTTAATGGGTATCATACAGATAAAAGTGTAACATATTTTTATGGTAAACTTAGCGAGCATAAAAATGGTGATTTGATAAAAACAGCATATAATATCTGCTTAGAAATCGAGAAAAAAGCATCAGCTATGTTAAAACCAAATACAATATTGTCTGATATTTATGATTTTGCATATAATGCAGTACCTGATGAGTTTAAAGCTGGCTTTATGTTTGGTAAGAAATTTTTAGGTCATTCAATAGGTCTAGCAATGGACGAATATCCAGCAATAGCAAAAGGTTTTGATTTAGAAATAAAGCCTAATGAAGTATTTGCACTTGAGCCTAAAATAAAGCTTGATGGCATAGGGCTTGTCGGCACAGAAAATACCTATCTTGTAAGTGAACAAGGAGGAATATGTTTAACCGGCAAGCCACAGCCATTAACTGAAATTTTTTAAATTACAACCAAAGTAAGTATTTGTTATAAAGCTCTTTATAAGCATTTTCTAAACTTGCACCACTGTTAGCGAGTAATTGAGCCTGATATTCAGCTTCAGCCTGTTTCATACCGTAAGCCTGTTGTAGGAGCAACTGGAACTGTTTAATCTGGTTGTCTAAGCTTAAACCTTCGATTGTATAAGAAAGCTGCTGACCTGCCATAGTTGGCTTACCGTTCAGACTGCCAGTGATACCCGCCTGAGTGAATGCGTTGTTAATGTTCTGCTGATTCATACTTTGACCATTAGATATAGCCCATTGCATAGCGGATAAAATGTTATTAGCATTTTGCATACCTGCTTGTAAAACGGTGTTATAATATCCTTGAAGCTGTTCAGCAGTAGCAAGGTCACCAGAAAGCTGAGCATTTTTAATGGCAAGCTCAATAGCCTGAATTTGATTGCTAACGTTCTGTTCATTAGAGTTTACAGCATTTGTGTAAGCGTTTTGAGCGGCAATAGCAGAGCTTTCAGAAAGACCAGAATTAGAAAGACCTAAAGCGGCTAAAAGCTCAGCATTTGAGCCATTAGGGTTTAGAAGATTCATATAATTTTGCTGAGCAGCGGTGTTAGCACTTTGCCCTGCTTGATAAACACCAGTTTTTTGAGCTTCAAGCTGAGCTACATTCTGTTCAATAGCAGCCTGATTTTGAGCTTTAATAGCATCTTGCATCTGTTCATATTGGTTCATATAACCGTTCATAGCGTCCTGATATTGCTTAATAGTGTCAAACTGCGGCCCATACATCTGGTTATAAAGACCGTCAACATAACTTTGTGCCTGTTCTTGCCATGCGTCAGCCTTACCATTTAGCTTATTTAGTCGCTGGTTAAGTATGTTTTGGAGCTGACCTACGCTAGCAGTACCCATGCTATCCTGAAACATCTGAGACCAGTCAGTATTTTGGTAAAGACCAGACCAGTTGGTGTTGCTACCAGTGTTTAAAAACTGAGAATAGTTGTTTGTTTTGTCATTTCCGCTTCCATAACCTGCATCAATTTTCTGGTTTCTTAGCTGTTCATATTGAGCAGCACTTTGATAATCGCCTTTACTTACAGCTTCATTTATAAGTGCTTGATAATCAGTGTTTACATCAAACTTAGGAACATTAGTCGTACTAGAAGAAGAACCCCAAGAACTAGAAGAGCTGCTTGAACCAGGGTATCTATTATTATAGGAATTTGAAGAGCTGGAAGAGCTGTTGTTATTTTTATTAGCTGAAGATACTGCACTTGCAGCACCAGCGGCAGCGATAGCACCGCTAATTATAGCACCTAAACCGAACATAGAATCAAACCTCCTTATTTTCAAGTAATCTAGTAATCTGTGGAAGAAGTGCAATCAGCTCTGGTAGTTTTTCGATTTGGCCACCAGTTAAGCGGTCAATATACATGACAGGCTGAATAGAGCTTTCCTGTACAGCCATAGCACCAGAGCTATCTGTGGAAATAACACCAGTTTTAAAAAGTCTAGTAAAAGTGTCCTGAGCATAATCAGGCATATCTGGAACATATTTATAAACTTTCATTTTTATAGCCTCACATAATTTATTTTTAAAATTTATCCATAGAGTTTCATTTTCGACCATAGGAGCGGGACAATCTTTTCCAGTGACATCAAAATGTCTAATTACATTATCCTTGCTTATGCCATATTTCTGCATTAAATAGCTTGTAAGCTGAGCAGCCTTGTTTATACTATCCTGTATAATCTCACCTTTAGAGTTAAGCATACATATCTCAATGCCTAAACTGTTAGAGTTTCGACAGTATTTGTGCTTGTAATTTTTAGCTCCACAGTGCCAAGCAATGTCAACATCATGTACACTTTGCCATATTTCTTTACTATCAACAAAATAATGAGCAGATGTTTTTGTAACTTCTCTTGCAAAATAGTCTGCATTATTTTTAGCTGTATCGCCTTTGTTTGCGGTATAATGAACAACAATATATTCAATATCCCTTGAATTACAATTCTGATAATTACCAGAATTACACTGTTTAAAGTTTATCTGCATTTTGTTTCTCACCTTCCTTTAGTTGCTCAAGCACATCTTTCAATTTTTGTGGATAAGGCACACCTAGCTTTCCTGCATTTTCCAAAATACTTATACCCTCATTTGCAAGGTAAAACGCAATAACAACGCCACGAACCACACCAGAACCACCCATTACATGAGTATCAAGTATATTAGCAATAAGCACTAAAAGCAGAATAAATACTTTTTTTGCTAATCCTTTAAAACCAGTAGAGCTATTAAGAGTTTTTGTAGTAACTCCGACCATCAAGCCAGTTATGTAGTCTATTGCAATAAAAGCTAAAAGAGCCATCATAACACCGTCAAGCTTGCCCCAAAGCAAACCACAAAAGCCACCAAAAGCAGCACAAACGGTTTTAAAACCTAAAATTATATTATTTTCCATAGTTATCACCTATTTTGAAATTTTATGTAAAAAAATAGCCTACTCTTGACTTAGAGCAGACTATTGTGTTAATATTGAATTAGAAAAAGGGTGCTGTCTGACAGACGGTTAGCCCCATAGGTTTTAGTTACAAGAAATAGTAACCGCTCTACTTAGGACATGGAGCGGTTACTTTGCGTTTATGATAAAGATATGTAGCAAAAAAGCCACACATAATAAAATTCTAAAGAATTTCATCATCATAAAGCTATCACCTCCCTTCATGGGAGAGTGAGCTAACCGCCCGCCGTTTATCGACAGCACCTGAGTTATTTTAACACAAGAAACTGCCCTATATCAAGTTTTTACTATCGCTTTCTGTCTAAAGAGAGC
>CALWMO010000011.1 GCA_944381965.1 uncultured Butyricicoccus sp. | reverse complement strand
ATCCTCAGCATTTACATTTACATCTTTTAAGAATTCAACCTGTGATACTGTTGCATAACCAACATCACCTTCAACCTTAGTAACTGTAATGGTAACCTTTTTAACTGCTACTTTCTGACCTAAGTTGATTGTAATTATATTATCAACAGATGCTCTTGTCATTCTTGCATCGGTAGCAGCCTGAGAAAAAGGAATATCTTGAGTTGTTCCATCAGCAAGTTCTACCTTTGCGATACCAGCTTGTATTGCACCTTCAGCCACAGGGCTTGTGATTTTAATTTCACTAAGCTCTATGCCTTCATTAGTTTCTGATAGAGTTAAAGGAAGTTCAACTGGTTTTTCTTCACTAACTGGCGAATTTTCACCAGATTCACTCTGATTAGAAGATATTTTTACAGTAGTTTCATTATTGTATGTAAAAATATCATTTATATCTCCTTCTACAACTTGAATATTGTCAGTTTCAACTTTTACATCAGCTATAGCTATAAAGTTTGTATCTTTAATTGTTGCATTAGCAGTAAGGTTTTTGTTTTTGTTTACATAAGATAAATCTGTAATGTCAATTTTATTGTCGCCATCTAAATCAAACTTAGCTATATCAGCTTCCTTTTGACTACCAAGTGCATATTGAATCATTTTTTGGTCTTCTAAATCTACAATACCATTGTTATCAAAATCACCAAGGGCAAACACACCATCATCAGTGCTTACTATAATATGCTTAGAATAGTCGGTTAAATCAATTGTTTCAGATATATTAGTATAACCATCACCAGTTAAAGTGAAACCATATTCACCAAGTTCAAGACCAGATAAAATTACATTATATGAACCAAATTGGTTATCTGATATCTGAAGTGGTGATACTGATACTTGTGCTGATGATAAAAGAGAACCAGTAATTGTATTGTTTGAAAGTGTGATTTTGCTAGAAATTGAGCCTTTAGTTAGAGTAAGCTCAATATTTCTGTTTTCCACCTCAGCTTTTGTTTGTGGAAGTGCAAAATTTATGGTAAGTGCAATCTCACCTTTTGCACTAGTTGACTTAACAATTTGTGTGTCTTGAGAATTTGTTGCATAAGCATTAGCAATAGAGTAAGTGCAAATGTTACCTGTAATTGCTAAACTCAAAACACCAGAAATGAACTGTTTAGAATTCATATTAAAAAACCTCTGTATTCTAGTAATTTACTATAGAATAATATAAATAAAAATTTCTCAAATGTCAACAAAATCCGCAAATATATTACATGGGAAAATGACGAAAATTCAACTATAGATTGTATGTTTTATAGGTGTTTTTTATAGTAAAAATTAATATAGTTTACTATAATTCACAAATGTAAAGGTATAAACCTTTAATAAAAGGCCTATAAAAGTTATAAAAAATTATTATTATAATAAAATATCATATGATATGATATTTAAATAATAATATGCTATTATATATATAAGCTTATATGTAAGTAGGTGTAATATGATAAATGAGAATTTAGATATAATGATTAAAAATTGTAATCTATTTAATAATATGTCAAAAGAACAAGTAACAAGTTTAATAGATTGTAGCCGAGCAATATTTCGTAAATACAAAAAAGGAAGTATTATATTTTCACAAGGAGATGAGCCAGAATTTATACATATACTATTAGATGGAAGAGTTATAGTTTCAAATAATACCATTAACGGAAATGAGCATATAATAAATATTTTCAATAATATAGGAGATATGTTTGGTGAGGTATTCTTATTTTCATTTAATAGATTATATGAAAATTCTGCTTATGCCGAACAAGATTGCGATATACTATGCATACCTAAACACTTTTTATATTCACCTTGTCATAATTCATGTAAACAGCATAATCAGGTGATAGCTAATATGCTTTCTATTTTGGCAGATAAAGCATATTTTTTAAATCAAAGAGTTCAAATTCTATCATGTAACTCTCTAAGAGGTAAATTAATAAAGCTTATTTTTCAGTATTCCAATGGTGATACTTCTAAAATACCATTTGGCAGAGAGCAATTAGCCGCTTTCTTAGGTTCTACTCGTCCATCTGTTTCACGTGAGCTTATGAAAATGCAAGCAGATGGACTTATTGAGATTAAAAAGAATACTGTAAAAATATTGGATTTAAAAATTTTTGATGAAATTAAATAAAAATAAAAAATGTAACATATGTTACGGAAATAAGAAAATTTAAATGATATACTTAGCTCATCAAGAAAACAATAAATTAATTCAAATGAGGTTTTAAACGATGGAAAATAAAATGTTTTGTTATCAATGTCAAGAAACAGCTGGCTGTAAGGGTTGCACACAATCAGGCGTTTGTGGTAAAAAACCAGACGTTGCAGCTATGCAGGATTTATTAGTTTATGTAACAAAAGGACTTTCTGCTATTACAGTTAAACTGCGTGAGCAAGGTGAAGTTATTTCAAAAGAAATCAATCATTTAATCACACTTAACCTGTTTATCACTATTACAAATGCAAACTTTGATAAAGAAGCGATTATCACTCGTATTGAAAATACATTAAATGTAAGTAAGGAGCTTTTAAATAAGGTTGAAGATAAGGCTTCCCTGCCAAAGGCAGCTACATGGGATGGCGATGGAAACTGGGAAGAAATCGCTAAGACAGTTGGTGTGCTTTCCACTGAAAATGAAGACATTCGTTCACTGCGTGAGCTTATCACCTATGGTCTAAAGGGTCTTTCTGCATATTCAAAGCATGCAAACGCACTTTTAAAGGATAATGAAGAAGTTGATGCTTTCTTACAAAAGGCACTTGCAGCAACACTTGATGATTCAAAAACAGTTGATGAACTTATTGCATTAACTCTTGAAACCGGTAAGTTTGGTGTTGATGGTATGCAACTGCTTGATAGTGCAAATACAGGTGCATATGGCAACCCAGAAATTACAAAGGTAAATATCGGCGTTAGAAATAATCCTGCAATTCTTGTTTCTGGACATGATTTAAGAGATTTAGAGATGCTACTTGAGCAGACTAAAGGAACAGGTGTTGACGTATATACTCACTCTGAAATGCTACCTGCTCACTACTACCCTGCATTTAAGAAATATGATAACTTTGTTGGTAACTATGGTAATGCATGGTGGTTACAAACAACCGAATTTGAGAGCTTTAATGGCCCAATTCTTATGACCACAAACTGTATTGTTCCACCTCGTGAGAGTTATAAGGATAGAATTTATACAACTGGTGCAGCTGGTTATGCTGGTTGTAAACATATAGCGGGTGAAATTGGAGAAAACAAGGATTTCTCTGCTATAATTGAACATGCAAAGCGTTGTGCACCTCCTACTCAGATTGAACAGGGAGAAATTATCGGCGGTTTTGCTCATGCACAGGTATTAGCTCTTGCAGATAAGGTTGTTGATGCAGTTAAATCTGGTGCAATTAAGAAATTTGTTGTTATGGCGGGCTGTGACGGTCGTGCAAAGAGCCGTAACTACTATACCGATTTTGCAAAGGCTCTACCAAAAGACACTGTTATTTTAACTGCTGGTTGTGCTAAATATAAGTACAATAAGTTAAATCTAGGTGATATCGGTGGTATTCCAAGAGTTCTTGATGCAGGTCAATGTAATGACTCTTACTCACTAGCTGTTATTGCACTAAAGCTCAAGGAAGTATTTGGTCTTGATGATATTAATGACTTACCTATTATTTACAATATCGCTTGGTATGAGCAAAAAGCTGTAATTGTTCTGCTTTCTCTGTTATATTTAGGCGTTAAAAATATTCACCTAGGGCCAACACTCCCAGCATTTTTATCTGAAAATGTAGCAAAGGTACTTGTTGAGAATTTTGGCATTGCTGGAATCACAACTGTTGAAGATGATATGAAGCTATTTTTTGGTGATGATGTAGTTATTAACAAGATTTCTGCTGATATGCCTATGGGTGAAATTCTTCGTAAGTATCCACAGGCTGCAGAGGTTCTAATGTCATGTGGTATGCATTGTTTAGGTTGTCCATCTGCACAAGCAGAAGCACTCAGTGATGCATGTGCTGTTCATGGTATTTCTGTAGATGAAGTAATGGAAAAGCTTCTCAAAGTTATAGATTAAAGGAGAAAGATTAAATGTATTGTATTGATGTTCTTTTAGAGGAACATGACCGCATTACAGATTTTATAGCTGCAGCAAGAAAAGCTTGCTGCAGCATAATTGACGGTAATAATGTCGATTTAGAAGATTTAAAGAAAATGCTTGAGTTTGGCAAGAATTATGCAGATAACTTGCATCACAAAAAAGAAGAAGATATCCTTTTTGATGCGATGGTAAACGAAGTTGGTGGGCCAGCTCAAAAGATGATTCAAAATGGTATGCTTGTAGAGCATAATTTAGGCAGATTGTATTTATCAGAGCTTGAAAAAGCATTAGATAATCTTTCAAAATCTACTTACAATAAGCTACAAATTATAACAAATTTATCGGCATACTGTGATTTACTAGAAAGACACATTGTAAAAGAAAATGGAGTAGCTTATCCATTTGGTCAGAGAACATTATCTAATCAGACACTTGAAAGATTAAATAGTGAAACTAAGCAATTTGAAGATAATACTAAAGATGATAGAGAGCATTATTTAAATATTTTAGATGAGTTAAAACAAAAATATTGTTAATTAAAAAATCACCTGTGAATTTATCACAGGTGATTTAATTTATTATAGAAGCTCACTTTCAAGGTCAGAGAGCATATAATCAAGAGCAGTAATACCGCCTTCAGCAGTATACCAAATAGATGGGTGTGCAAGATAAATTATATTATCATTTTTATAAGCATCAGTCTTTGCTACAAGCTCATTATCCATAATTTCCTGAGCTAGTTTAGCACCTTCTGTTGAAATAGCAGCATCTCTATCAAGTATAAACATATATTCAGGGTTTAAATCTACAAGTAGCTCAAAGGAAGATTCATTACCATGTGTAGAAGTTACATCTTCAGATGCAATATTGGTAAAACCGATTTCCTTACCAATCATTGATAAGCGACCGTCATTACCAAGGGTATTAAATGCACCACTTGTACACATACCAATAACAGCATTTTTACCCTCTGCAAATTCATTTAATTTAGCAATTCTTTCATCAAAATCAGCCATTAAAGTTTCTACTTCTGCCTCTTTACCAAAGATAGATGCAATGGTTGTTGCATTTTTTCTAACGCTTTCAACAACTCCAAGCTCTGTATCAGTTGCAAGATATACGACTGGTGCAATTTCACTTAATGCATCATAAGACTCTGCAAGTCTGCCACCAATGAAAATAACATCTGGTTCTACTGACATAATAGCTTCAAGGTCAGCTTCCTTGATTGTGCCAAGGTTTTCTGTATTATCAACATAGTCTGTTAAATATTCAATAGAAGTGTCAGCTGTACCTACTACCCTATCTCCTAAGCCAAGTTTATCCAGAATATCTAATGATGGCATATCTAAAATTGCAATACGCTGTGCATCATATGGTACTTCAACTTGAACCTCCTCTTTATTTGCATTTAAAGATGTAATTGTAATGCTCTGTTTTTGTTCAGCTGAAATGCTACTATTTGCTGCTGATGAGTCTGTATTGTTGTTTGCAGATGAGCAAGCAGCCATAGAAGCAGTTGCTGCAAGTGCAAGGGTTAGAGCAAGAAATCTTTTTACTACATACTTTTTCATAATATAAAATCTCCTTTTATATAAAACATAAATATTTTTTAATAATAAATGGAAAGTGGTTTTCCATGTATATTCATAATTTCAAAATCAACTTTGTAAATATCAGAAAGGGTTTCTTTGGTCATAATTTCTTCTACTGTGCCAAACTTAGCTATTTGACCATTTACAAAAGCACAAATATAATCAGAATAAAATGCTGCATAATTGATTTCATGCAAAACTAAAATTACGGTTTTACCAAGTTCATCACAAAGTTTTCTAACTGTTTTCATTAAATTAGTTGCATGATAAATGTCAAGGTTATTTGTAGGCTCATCTAAAAGAACATATTCGGTATCTTGAGCAATTACCATAGCGATATATGCTCTTTGACGTTGACCGCCTGAAAGCTCATCAATAAAACGGTCTTGAAACTCATCAAGCTCCATATAAGATATAGCTTTATCGATTATCTGTTCATCTTCCTTTGTAGTTCTACCGCCACAATAAGGGAAACGACCAAAAGTTACAAGCTCTCTAACGGTAAGTTTCATTTGAATATTATTGCTCTGTGTTAAAATAGCAAGTTTTTTAGAAAGCTCTTTGCTTTTCCAGTGATGAAGTTTTTCACCATGAAATTCTACATGACCAGTATCTGGTTCGATTAGTCTTGAAATCATACCCATAACAGTTGATTTGCCCGCACCATTTGGGCCAATCATAGATATTACTTTACCTTTTGGAATTTCAAAACTTACATCATTTACAACGGTTTTTTCACCGTATTTTTTTATAAGATTGTTTATTTTCATCATTTTATTTAAGCTCTCCTACTTTTTAAAAGTAAATAAAGGAAATAAAGTCCACCGCTTACAGTTATAAATACACTAATTGGAACAGAATATGTAAATACATGCTCAACAATCATTTGACCGCCTACTAACACTATCATTCCAAAAAATGTAGAGCCGAGAATAAGCTGTGAATGACGATATGTTTTAAGTAATTGTCTTGATAAGTTAGCTATAATTAACCCGAGGAAAGAAATAGGCCCAACCATAGCAGTTGCAATAGCTATACATAGGGTAACACCTAAAAGTAATCTTCTTATGCATCTATCATAATCAACACCTAGATTTATTGCCTGATGTTTACCAAGTGTTATAACATCAAGTAAAGCCAAGTCTTTTCTAAGCCAGAAAATTAAAGCAGCTAATAACACAAGTGAGAAAACTATAATTTCTGAATTTATATTATTAAAACTTGCTACTAAACTTGTAAGTAATGTATCATATTCATTTGGATCCATAACTCTTGTTAGGGTTGTTTGTATACTTGTAAAAAATGATGTTAAAACAGTGCCAATAAGCAATACATAAAGCACATTATGATTTGTTTTCTTAAATAAATAACTATATATTAGTGTTGCAATCACACCCATTAAAAGCAAATCGACAACAAATGAAAGGTTAGCATTCACAGCAAGCACACTTCCAGAGCCGACAAAAAACACAACTGCTGTATGTATCAAACTATAAAGTGAGTTCATACCTAAAAGACAAGGTGTAACAATAGTATTATTTATAATTGATTGAAATACAATTGATGCGCCACCTATTGCAAACGCTGAAATAAGCATAACAATAAGTTTAGGTGTACGGATTTTCATTGCATAATTAAATAGCTTTTCATTTGCAAAGTTAACTTCTACGAGCATATATAAAGCTGATGCAATTAAAACTAATATAAAAAGTCCTAAAAGTTTTTTTCTATTCAAATAGATAGCTTTATTCATTAATTTTCCTCCAGTTTAGGTGTGCAATTACAGCAGCTTGTATTGTTGCTTGCATTACCTAGACGAATACTTTTTCTGCCGTTTTTGAGTCGGTAAAACAGCAAACCAATAAATAGTATACTGCCTAAAATACCCACAATAAGCTCTATTGGTAGTTCATAAGGTGCAATAACCGTTCTGCCTATCATATCGCACACAAGAACAAATAATGCACCAAAAAGAGCAGTATCTATTAGTGTTCCTTGAATTTTATCACCTTTAAACATAGCGATAAGGTTTGGAACAATAAGACCTATGTAAGAAATAGCACCTACTACAACTACCACACTTGCAGTTAAAACAGCCGCAATAGTCAGCCCCATAAATAATACTGTATTATATGATACACCTAGATTTTGTGAGAAATCTTTGCCCATACCAACAATGTTAAAATGATTTGCAAAGATAAAAGCAATAATTACAAGTGGAACAGTTAAGTAAACCAGTTCATATTGACCTCTTAAAATGGTTGAAAAACTGCCAACAAGCCAAGTTGAAAGAGCTTGCGTCATTTCGTATTTGTAGGATAAAAAGCTTGTTATACCACCTATTACATTACCAAACATAATGCCCACTAAAGGCACCATTACAGCTTCTTTAAATGTGATTTTCTGAATAAACCACACAAAAAGCCATGTGCCTAAAATTGCAGCAATGAAAGCAAAAAACGCTCTGCTCCAAAGTGTTGAATTAGGCATAAAAAGCAGTGCGACTAAAATGCCAAGCTGTGCAGAAGAAATTGTAGCACCAGTAGACGGAGATACAAATTTATTCATACAAAGTTGCTGCATTATAAGACCTGCAACACTAAGACCTATACCTGTACAAAGTATTGCAAGCAGTCTTGGAAGTCTTGAGATTAAAAGAGTTTCTATTTGTTCAAGATTTCCAGAAAGCAAGCCAGAAACGTTCATTTCTAGCACGCCTAAAAATAAAGACGATAAAGATGCTATCAAAAGTAAAATTGATAAAATTATAGTTGAAAGATGTTTTTTCATAAATTTCCTTTCTATTGAATTAGCTATCGCTAACTCTGTTTTAAAAAATTTCCTCACTGCTTAAATATAATAACATGTCAGGTTAGCCATGGACAACTGGTAATATATATATTTATTTCATTTCAAATACATTATTTTTTAGTAATAAATACAAAACAGGCTATCAAATATTATGACAGCCTGTTTATAAAATTATTTACGACTATATGGGGTGTTTTCAAGAGGTAATTTGTTTCTAAATATTCGGTCAAGTTTATAATAAGCACCTTGAATTGCGGGTGCAGTAGGAATAGACGTTATTTCTCCTATGCCTACACTTCCGTATGATAGTTTAGATGGATTTTTCTCAACAATAATTGATTGAACATATGGGGTCTTGTTTGCTTTAAATAAACCTAAAGTACCAAACTTAGCTGTTGGTTTACCCTCTTCAAGTGGGAAATGCTCAGTAAGTGCATATCCAAGGCTCATTACAACACCGCCTTCAATTTGCCCTTCTACTGATAATGGGTTTATAGCTTTGCCTACATCATGGGCTGCAACTATCATTTGAACTGTTCCATCTTCATTTAAACATGCAACCTGTGTTGCATAACCATAAGCTACATGTGAAACAGGGTTTTTCTTTGGTGCACCCATAGGGTCGGTTACAGCTAAATATTCTCCATAAAATTCTTTGCCATTTAAGCTTGATAGAGGCTTATCCCCTAATTCTTCCATGAGTTTAACACAAGCTCTACGACAGGCTTCACCTGTAATAAGAGTTTGACGTGAACCAGATGTGTCGCCAGAATTAGGTGCAGCATTTGTTTCAGATGCCATATAAATTATATCATCACTGTCTAAACCAGTGCTTTCGCAAGCAATTTGCACTAAAACTGTGCCTAAACCTTGACCAATACAAGACGCACCCGCACGAATATGCATTTTTCCATTTTCTATTGTAATTCTGCAACGTCCCCAGTCCTTGAGTCCGACGCCTACACCTGCATTTTTCATAGCACAAGCAATACCCGCTCTAGGATGTTTTTCGTAGATTTCTTTTACAGCTTCTAGAGTTTCTACAAGTGCAGTTCCTTCTTCAGCAATTTGACCGTTTGGCAGTTCTTGCCCTGCTCTTATAGCATTTCTATAACGTATTTCCCATGGAGAAATGCCAACCATTTCGGCTAAAAGATTTAAATTACATTCGGTAGCAAAACAACTTTGTGTGACTCCAAAACCACGAAATGCACCAGCGGGTGGATTGTTAGTATAAACAGCTGTGCCTTCAATCCAAACATTTTGATAATTATAAGGGCCAGCTGCATGTGTACATGCTCTTTGAAGTACAGGGCCACCCAAAGAGGCATAAGCACCAGTATCAGCTATTATAGTTGCTTTCATACCTGTTAAATAGCCGTTTTCATCACAAGCGGTTGTAAATTTCATCTTCATAGGATGACGTTTTGGGTGAATTAGTATGCTTTCTTGTCTTGTAAGTTTAACTTTAACAGGTCTAAGTGTAAGCCAAGCGAGTAATGCTGCATGATGCTGAACGGTCATATCTTCTTTACCGCCAAAGCCACCGCCTACAAGTGCATTTATAACATGAACTTTGTCAGGCTCTAAACCAAGCATCATAGAACATTCATGTTGAGTTGAATAAACACCTTGGTCAGATGAATAAATTGTAACGCCTTTTTCATGTGATTCACATGTAGCAATAGCACATTCAGGCTCTAAAAATGCATGTTCTGTAAATGGAGTTTCGTATTCGTTTGTCACAACATACGCAGAGTTTTTAATAGCTTCATCAGCATCGCCACGTTTTAGACTTTCAAAAGCCAATATGTTGCCCTCTTTGTGAACAAATGGAGAACCACGCTCCATAGCTTTTACAGGGTCAAATACCGCAGGTAAAACCTCATATTCAACTTTTATAAGCTTTTTAGCTTTTTCAACTGCTTCTAAATTTTCACCGCAAACAAGAGCAATAGCATCACCCAAATAGCGTGTTATGTTTCCGATTTTTATAAGCGTTGCCCAGTCACTTTTTATATGACCGATTTTGTTTTGACCAGGGATATCTTTTTCGGTTGCAACACATACAATACCTTCCACTTTTTCAGCTTCACTTGTATCAATGGATAACAATCTTGCACGAGGATAAGCAGAGCGAAGTGCTGAACCATAAAGCATATTTGGGAAGTCTTTTTCGTCATAATCATCGACATATTTTCCTTCACCTAGCACTTTTTCTCTTACATCTATTCGTGCAGCACGCTGACCTATACCAGTTATCTTTTCTGGTTTTGGGATAAGTTTGCCTGTTCGTTTAAGCTCTGCTGCAATTTCAACGGCATCTATAATTTTTTTATAACCCGTACAGCGACAGTAATTATTTTTTAATGCGTCAGCTATTTCGGCTCTGGTTGGTGATGGATTGGAGTCTAAAAGTGCTTTTGTGCATATAACCATACCAGGGATACAAAAACCACATTGAACCGCACCAGCTGCACCATATGCATACACATAAAGCTCTTTTTCATAATCGGAAAAGCCTTCAACTGTAAGGATTTTCTTGCCTTCAAATCGGGAGATTTTCTGAACACATGCCTTTACTGGTTTTTCATCTACAAGAACAGTACAAGTGCCACAAGCACCCTCAGAGCAGCCATCTTTGACCGATTTAATAGATAATTTATTACGCAAAACATCTAAAAGCTTATAATCTTGTTCAAAACTATAATCTTTTCCATTTACTGTGATGGTATACATTCACAATCACCCCGATTTATATATAGTCCTAGGTTGTGTTTTACTATCTTTCCGTTTTTTACTACATGATTTCCTCTTAAAAATACATCTCTTACACTTCCAACTGTTTTAAAGCCTTCAAAAGGAGTATAATCACAGTTTTGAGTTTGATTTTGTGCGGATATTATTTTATGTTTATTAGGGTCATAAATTACAATATCTGCATCGCTTCCAATCGAAAGTGTGCCTTTTTGAGGGTATAAACCGAACATTTTTGCGGGATTTTCACTGAGCATTCTGTGCATATCACAAACTGTTATTTTATTTGTGCTAACGGCTGTGGTATAAATAACAACAGGTCTATGCTCTATTGTAGGCAAACCATTTGGTATTTTTGTAAAGTTATTTAGTCCTAGCTCTTTCTGATGTTTGAAGTCGAAAGAGCAATGGTCGGTTGAAATTATATCAATTTCATTGTTTTTCAGTGCGTTCCAAAGTGCATTTTGGTCGTTTCTGCTTCTTATTGGCGGAGAACATACATATTTTGCACTTTCGAATCCATCTAGATTATATACACTTTCATCAAGTGTTAAATATTGAGGACAGGTTTCAACGTATACATTTTGACCACGTTTTCTTGCAAGTCGAATTTCTTCAAGTCCATCTGCACTTGATAAATGCACAATCCAAGCCTTAGCACCAGCTAA
Organism: uncultured Butyricicoccus sp.; assembly: GCA_944381965.1. Lineage (GTDB taxonomy): Bacteria > Bacillota > Clostridia > Oscillospirales > Butyricicoccaceae > Butyricicoccus_B. The sequence continues at coordinate 9,398 of CALWMO010000011.1, read as the reverse complement.
ATCTGCAAGTCTTAGAAATCTGCTTACTGCCTCACCCTCTAAAAGTGATGGACGGGTTTTAGGGTGATAATCTGGAGTTAAATGACCATTATTTATAGCTTGCTGTTGTAAATAGTTTATAATATCACCATTTTCACAATGCACACCTAAAACGCCATTTATTTCTTTCATTATGCATAACATCTCATACATTTGCCTATCATCTAGTTTCAATGCATCATATGCATAATAGCATTTAAATGATGTTATGCCTTGTTTTTTCATTGTAAAAAGTTCTTTTTTGGTTTGTTCATTAAGGTCTGTAACTGCCATATGAAAACCATAATCACAGCTTGAGTTACCATCAGCTCGTTTATGCCAAGTATCTAAAGCATCTTTTAAAGTATGCCCTCTGTCTTGTGTTGCAAAATCTATAATCATAGTTGTTCCGCCCACAAGTGCAGCCGCTGTACCAGTAGCAAAATCATCAGCCGTTACTGTGCCAGATACAGGCATATCAAGGTGTGTATGAGCGTCTATAAAGCCAGAAAATACAAAGCAGTTTTCAGCATCTATAATCTCATCACCTGTTAAGTTATCACCTATTTGTATGATTTTCTCATTATCAATAAGCAAATCAGTCTTTTTAGTGTGATTTGAAAACACTAAAGTACCGTTTTTTATAACCTTACTCATGCTTTTCGCCTCCCTGCATAAATCGCAAAATAACCTTTTGCAACTCATCAGGTAGTTTGTTTAAATCTTCAAAAACTTCACCTTTATAACGATATTTTTCATTATTTAAAAAGCCGTCATTATTTGAATTTTCAAAGTCAGATAAGGTTTCAAAGTAAGTGAATTTATCACGATAAGGTACATAACCGAATGGACACAAACAAGCACAGTTACCACATTCATTACAATAAGAATCAATATGGATACAAGCTTTAATATCCTCTAGTGGGAAATTTGCACGGTTTGGGCAAACATCAACACAAGTTTTACATTTAAAGCAAGCATCTGGAAGTGTGGAAATAGCTGGCTTTTGTTTTGCTTGTTTTCTCTGATAGTATGTATCATTGGTTAAGCTGTCACATAGATTTGACAATTTATTTATATCCACTTTATCAGGAATATTTTCAGGTACTAACTGAGCAAGTTTGGACAGATTTTTATAACCGCCCGATTTAAGAAGCAAAGTCGCAACTGTAACCGGAGATATACCGCAAGATAAAACATCATTTATATTATGTGTATCTATGCCACCAGAAAATGATATCGGAAGTGTGCCGTCAGTAGCTTCAGATAATACTTTTGCAACATTTATAGCAAGTAAAAACAGAGGTTTGCCAGACATGTACATTGTTTCGCCTGTAAGTTCACTATTTTTAATATCAACAGGGAATGTATTTGTTAATTTTACACCAAATATAAGATTTTTAGCTTTTGCATTGTTTATTAAGCGATTTATCATGTTTAATGCATCATCTAACTTCATATCATGCTCAAAGTGTGATGTATCAAAACTAATATCTGAATAGCCATTGCTATCCAATAAATATCTTACTTTATCATAACCGATTAAGGTAGGATTGCATTTAATATAGGTGTTATATCCCTTTTCATTTATGAGATATGTTGCTATTTTTTCAATCTCTTCTGGTGGACAACCATGCATGGTTGAAAGGGTTACAAGCTCAGAAATCTTAGGAGAGATATTGTTTACAAACTCAGCATTAACATTTTCAAATAGACTGATATTATCTAAAACAGTTTTTATGCAAGCTTTCCAAATATCACTGTTTGATGCATCTTTCATTGTGTTTAAAAATGTATCAATTTTAGCACTTTTAATACCTGCAAGGTCATAACCAACGCTTATATGAAACTGAAAATCAGATTTTAAATTAAATTCTTTAGCTAGAATATGAAGCATAATATATGCTTTTATATATTCCTCTGTTGCTTGTGGAATGGTCAGCTCGGTAGACCATTCAGTGTTATAAGCCTCATCACTCACATAAATACAAGGCTTAATAATACCAAGCTCCTCACCTTCCATTATTTGAACGGTTTTAAGTTCAAAAATTCTAGCACCTGCTGCAAATCCTGCAATTATATTTTGTGCAAGCTGAGTGTGTGGGCCAGCAGCAGCACCAAGAGGTAAACTCACAGGTTTTCCAGCAACTGTATAGCCACTCTGTTTAGAATCAAAAACAGGCACATAATAACAAGTTTTAGTATTTTTATATTCATTAAGAGTGTTGATAAGCAGATTTTTAAAAGGTATTCCACGCATTAAATCACTCATAATCTAAGCACCTCCACAAAGGATATTCCAAAGCTCTTTTGACTGTTTTTGACATTCAAAACGGACTTTCTCCTCATCTACGGTTAAAAGCTCTCTGTTTTTCATAAGGATTTTACCATTGCCAATGGTTGTTATAATATTTTTGCCATTCATACCAAATAACATATGTCCCCTAAAGTTATCTTTTGTAAGCGGAGTAAATGGCATATAATCGGAAATTATAATGTCTGCGTTAGCACCCGCTTTGAGCTCACCAAATTCACCACCAAAATGACGGCTTGCAAGTAAAGCATTGTTAGTAAGAGCCATATCAAATGTTTCATTCCAACCGACAGATGGGTGTTTGTTTTCATGCTTAATCAGCACATTTGCATGTTTCATAGATTCAAGCATATCGCTAGTAAAACCATCTGTGCCAAGTCCCACTGTAACACCACTATTGAATAGTTTTAAAACATCTGTTACACCAACAGCATTACCCATATTGGATTGAGGATTATGTAAAACAGCAGTATTAGTATCAGCTAGTATTTGTCTATCTTCAGGCGTTAAGTATACACAGTGACCACAAATGGTCTTTTCTCCTAGTATATCATGGCGTTTTAAACGTGAAATAACACTTTCGTGATATAATCTTTCGCAGTCATCTCTGTCATAACTTCCCTCACATACATGAATATGGAAGCCATCATTCATTTGTTCCCTTGCAAAAGCCATTGTTTTTTCTGAAATTGTAAAAGAGGCATGCATACCACAAAGTGACGATAAAAGACCAGATTTATCACTTTCACATTCTCTTGCAAATCTGACATTTTCGAGAACAGATTCCTTTGCCTTTTGCTCACCATCTCTATCAGAAATCTCATAACATAAGCAAGACCTGATACCAAGTTCGGTTGAAACCTCAGCTATTTCGGATAAACTGCCAGTTATCTCTCCAAAAGATGCGTGATGGTCAAAAATTGTTGTTACACCAGATTTAATACATTCTATGAGGGTCATATAAGCAGAATAACGTGTCATAGAATTGGTTAAATGTCTGTCTATATTCCACCAAGTACCTTCAAGAACTGCAAGGAAATTGCTTGGTGTATTGTTTGGTATCGAAAGACCACGGGCAAAGGCCGAATAAATATGATGATGTGCATTTATAAAAGCAGGAAAGATAATTCCGCCATTTGCGTTTATTCTATCAGCATCTGGGAATTTATTTAAAAGCTCTTTTTCATTGCCGACTGCAATTATTTTGGTGTTTTCCCAAACGATTGCACCATTTTCTATTAAATTGTTTTGTTTTCCACCGGTTACAACTGTACCGCCATGTAAAATGTATTTCATTTTATACGCCCTCCTGTTGTTGCCTTGGTTAAACAGTAAAATGTTATTTTTTACAGTATATCATCTTCATAATAATTAGTCAATATGATGAACAATATATAAATTTAAATATATATACTTATGGATTATATACAATCGTTCCTGTTTTGCCTTCTATACCGTCTTTTGCTTTTTCCAAAAGTGTAATCAGCGATTTTCTTCCCTTTGAAGACTCAGCAAATTTTATAGCGGCTTCCACTTTTGGTAGCATAGAACCCGCTGCAAAATGACCTTGTTTACAATATTCTTTAGCTTCATCAGCTGTTATATTATCAAGCCACTTCTGATTAGGTTTACCAAAGTTAATCGCACATTTTTCAACAGCGGTTAAAATAATAAGCAAATCGGCATCAACAAGTTCAGCCATTAAGCATGAACAAAAATCTTTATCAATAACAGCACTTGTGCCTTTTAGATGATTACCATGTGCAGTAACAGGTATGCCACCGCCACCGCCTGCAATTACAACCTGACCGGCTTGCAATAAAGCTTTAACAGTTTCAATTTCAACAATAGCCTTTGGTTTAGGGCTTGCAACAACTCTACGCCAACCACGTCCGGAATCTTCTATTATTTGATAGCCTTTTTCTTCTGCTAATTTTTTAGCTTCCTCTTCGCTCATAAATCTGCCAATAGGCTTGCTAGGATTTTTAAATGCTGGGTCATCAGGGTCAACAACTACCTGAGTGATTACAGTGGCACAAGGTTTATGTATAGAACGGTTTAAAAGCTCTTCACGAAGTGCATTTTGTAAATCATATCCTATATAACTTTGGCTCATTGCCACACATACTGAAAGCGGTATAACAGGAAAATCTTGCTCCACTACATGGGTTAATTCATTAACCGCATGATGTATCATACCCACTTGTGGGCCATTGCCATGCGACACTATAACTTCATGTCCTTGCTCTATTAAATCTGCTATTGCACTTGCTGTATATTTTACTGCTGTCATTTGCTCGGTAAGTGTATTTCCAAGAGCATTACCGCCAAGAGCTATTACTATCCTCATAATCTCTCATCTCCCATTTTTGAAAGTACAAAAGCGGGGCAGCTTATAACCCCGCTTCTATATTATATAATATTTTTTATTTCATTTGACGTTCTTTTGCTTTTTCAGCTAGTTTTTTAATCATTTCCTGAGGATTTTCACATTTTGCAAGGAAAATCATAGCAGCAATGATATATGGTTTAAATGAAGCCTCTTTATATAATGGCACACGATAACGGTCAAATACAGATGCTTCAACTTCACCCTGCTCGCAAGATACACCATTTATATCTGCTGGTAAGCAGTGTAAATACAGTGCTTTTCCGTCCTTAGTTTTGGACATCATTTCTTCAGTACAGCACCAATCTTTATGTTCTGCATTTTGCTTTAAAAGCTCTTTTTCTAGGGCTTTAATGCCCTCGCTATCGCCTTCTGCATATAGATTTGTACGTTTTTCCATAGCGGCAAATGGTGCCCAGCTCTTTGGATATACAATATCAGCATCCTTGAATGCTTCTTCCATAGAGTTTGTCTTTGTAAATGTACCGCCAGTAGCTTCAGCATTTTTCTTTGCAACTTCTTCTACTTCTGGCATTACTTCATAGCCTTCTGGGTGAGCAAGTACAACGTCCATACCAAAGCGGGTAAATAAACCGATAACGCCCTGTGGAACTGATAGAGGTTTGCCATAAGATGGAGAATATGCCCAAGTCATAGCTACTTTTTTACCTTTTAAGTTTTCTACACCGCCAAAGTGGTGGATAATATGCAGCATATCAGCCATACATTGAGTTGGGTGGTCAATATCACATTGTAGATTAACAAGTGTTGGTTTTTGCTCTAAAACACCGTCATTGTGTCCTTCTGTAACAGCATTAACCACTTCATGCATATAAGCATTACCCTTGCCGATATACATATCATCACGGATACCAATAACATCAGCCATAAATGAAATCATATTTGCAGTTTCTCGAACGGTTTCACCATGAGCAATTTGGCTCTTTCCCTCGTCTAAATCCTGAACTTCAAGACCTAGAAGGTTACAAGCTGAGGCAAATGAAAAACGTGTACGGGTAGAATTATCTCTAAATAAGCTAACACCAAGACCAGATTCAAAAATCTTAGTGGAGATATTATTTTCACGCATATAACGCAGAGCATCTGCAACTGTAAATACAGCTTCTATTTCATCATCGGTTTTTTCCCATGTTAAGAAGAAATCGCCTTCATACATTTCTTTAAAATTAAGAGCATTTAATTTGTCAATGTACTGTTGTAATTTTGCGTCCATAATAATTATTCTCCTTTTATTCTAAGTATGTCTGAGGTAAAGCGGCATAAACTGCTGCACAACGCACTAAATCAATTTTCCAAGTGTGTTCATTTGGAGCATGAGCTTGAGCCTCTGCACCAGGGCCAAAACCAATGCATGGAATACCATTTCTGCCCATGATAGATACGCCATTTGTTGAGAATGTCCATTTGTCTGTAAGAGGTCTAGCCTTACGCATTTCTTCGGTTACTAGAGAGCCTACACGCTCATTACCGTATAAACCTTTATAAGCATTTTCAAGAGCTTTTGTTACCTTATGGTCTTCCGGAATTACCCATGTAGGGAAATAACACTCTATTGGATATACAAGACCAGTCCAAGATGGACGAGCATATTCATACATAGATACTTTTACGTCTTGACCGTATTTTTTAACAGATGGCAAAGAACGAATTTCGTCAAGACAGCTTTCCCAAGTTTCACCAGCTGTCATACGGCGGTCAAGTGATACTGAGCAACCATCAGCAACAGCACAGCGGCTAGGTGATGTATAGAAGATTTCAGAAACAGTGACTGTACCTCTGCCAAGGAAACGAGCTTCTTTCCATTCCGGATTGTATTTCTCATCTAACATTTTTACAAGACCCTTAACTTTGGTAGAGTCTTCGGCATCATTTTCATTTAGTGAGCGAACATCTTGAAGAATATCAGCCATTTTGTAAATAGCATTGTCGCCACGTTCTGGAGCTGAACCGTGACAGGAAACACCTTTCACATCAACACGAATTTCCATACGTCCACGCTGACCACGATATATACCGCCGTCAGTTGGCTCGGTTGATACAACAAACTCTGGTTTTACTTTATCCTCATTTATAATATATTGCCAACATAAACCGTCGCAGTCTTCCTCTTGTACTGTACCGGTTACAAGTACCTGATATTTGTCATTTAACATACCAAGGTCTTTCATAATCTTAGCACCATATACAGCAGAAACAATACCACCTAGTTGGTCAGATGTGCCACGTCCACCAATTTCCTCATCGGTTTCATAGCCTTCATATGGGTCGAACTCCCAGTTATCACGATTTCCTATACCTACGGTGTCAATATGTGCGTCATAACCAATAAGGGTTTTACCAGTTCCCATATAGCCAAGAACATTACCCATAGGGTCAATTTCTACCTTATCAAAGCCGAGCTTTTCCATCTCCTCTTTAATACGCATTATATGCCCTTTTTCTTCTGCACTTTCACCAGGGATTTTTACTAGGTCACGCAAGAAACGTGTCATATCATCTTTATAGTTTTCTGCTGCTTTGTTAATAAGTGTGAAATCCATTTTTAAGTGCCTCCTTAGTTATTCGCCCCAAACGATTTTTTTATAATTTTCTGGGTCAGTATCACCTTCTGTTGAGAACATGAGTACCGAACTATTTTCATCAAGACCTATTTTATTTTTAAGCTCCTCATATTCAGGATTTGTCATTAGTGTATATATAAGTCCCATGCCAACTGCACCAGATTCGCCAGATGTAACCTGTGCATCACCCTTTATAGGAGCTGCTAAAATTCGCATACCCTTTTCAGCGACCCAATCGGGACATGATACAAAAAATGCAGAATGATTTTTAAGTATATCAAATGATATTGTGTTAGGTTCACCGCATGCAAGTCCTGCCATAATGGTTTGCAAATCACCATCTACAAAACGGATTTTACCGTCACCCGCTTTTGCACTTTGATATAGACAGTCAGCAACCTGAGCCTCAATAACAACAACCTTTGGTGGATTGTCTTTATAAAGATTTGCAAAATAGCCTTGTACTGCACCTGCAAGACTGCCGACACCAGCCTGTATAAATATATGTGTTGGTATGTCTGTTATTTGCTCTGCGGCTTCACTTGCCATTGTGCCATATCCTTGCATAATCCAAGCAGGGATTTTTTCATATCCGTCCCAAGCGGTATCTTGAACCATAACGCCATGTTCGGTTTGCTCTGCGAGGTTATTTGCCATGCGAACACATTCATCATAGTTTACGTCTTCTATTGTGACTTTAGCACCTTCTTTTGCTATGTTATCAAAGCGGGATTTAACAGTGCCTTTAGGCATAAGCACAACAGCTTTTTGACCTAAACGATTTGCAGCCCATGCAACTCCACGACCATGGTTACCGTCGGTAGCAGTAAAAAATGTTGCCTGACCAAACTCGTTTTTTAATTTTTCACTTGTGAGATAGTTATAATCAACTTCTGAAACATCTTTATTAAGCTCATCGGCAATATAGCGAGCCATTGCAAATGAACCTCCAAGCACTTTAAATGCATTAAGTCCAAAGCGATAACTTTCGTCTTTTACAAAAAGAGATTTAAGCCCTAGAAATTCAGCCATATTAGAAAGGTTTGCAAGAGGTGTTACGCTATACTGAGGAAAGCTCTTGTGAAATGCTCTAGCCTTATCTACATTTTCTAAACTCATAACTGAAAGATGCACATCATCGGTTTTGGGCATGGTATTTTTTACCCATTTGATTTTATCCATTATAAATCTCTCCTTGGTTTAAAAGGTTGAAGCTTAAAGCCTTTGTTTGAGTTAATTTTACCATTTGACCAAAATTTTTCAACCCCTAAAATTAAATATTTTTCTTTATAATGGAGAAAAAATGCAATATTTTTTGTGTGTTTTGCCAAAAAATAAGAACGACAAAATTTTGCCGTTCTTATTTATCCAAAGCTATATTTGCATGTCTGCAAAACAAATCGCATACACAATCCAAATCGCCTAAACCTATTAAATTTACATTGATTTTATAGCCATGGCTCTGAAGTATAGATTTCCAGCTATCCTCTTCATCACCTGCTAAATCATTTTGAGCATGGTCACCCGCTACAATCATAAAAGGTGCTAAAGTGACTTTTTTGATATTGTGTTTATTCAGTCTTTTTATAACATAATCTAAGTTTGGGAAACCCTCAACAGTACCTACATAAACATTTTCAGCACCTAAAAATCTAAACATATTTTCAACTTGACTATATACACTGTTTGCAAAATGCTCTGTACCATGACCCATATAAACATATGCTTCATCTTGGTCAAGTTTTGGCATATGCTGTAAAAGCTCGGTGCAAATATGCTCATAATCGTATTCACTAAACAGCATCGGTACACCAATAGATAATTTTTGAAACTTATCTTCAAATTTATAAAGCTGATGAAGCATTTTTTCATATTCAAAACCCGCCATTATATGAAGACTTTGACATAAAACTTCTTCATAACCATCATCGAGCAGTTTTTGCATAAGCTCTTCAGGTGTAGGAATTTGTATATTTTCCTCTCTTTTAATCTTATTTATAACCATTTTAGATGTAAAAGCTCTATAAAAATCATATTCTGGAAAAGCTTCTTTTAAGCTGTTTTCAATACGCTCTATTGCAAGTCTTGCTTTAGG
>CALWMO010000010.1 GCA_944381965.1 uncultured Butyricicoccus sp. | reverse complement strand
GTCTGCGTTTGGGTTAGGTATAGCATGAATAGTTATTTCTACAAGACCATTAACACCAGCTAAATCTTCATATTTTACCTGTTTGCCATTTAATTTATATGATAAATCAAAAGTCCAAGGCATTTGAAGTGTATCAGGGTTTTCTGGTATACATTCAAAGTAAAAGCGTTCACTGTCTGTGTTTTTTAAATCAAAATCCACACCATCAGAGCGTTTTATAGGTTCATCGTGTGATGTTAGATTGTTAACTTCAGAATACTCTCCGAAATCCGATAATTTGGTAGCACCATTTAAAGTTACACCTTTAACTATACGCATTTCTTTTTGTGTGCCATAGGCATCAAGGTTTACATAAACGGCTTCATCAGTTTGAGGAGTAGGAGCAGCGGCGGTTGCCATAGGGCTCAACATACCAAGTAAAATCATACTCACAATGAGTTTATTTTTTATCTTCATTATTTTTATCCTCCTTTGGGGTCTTAGCGTTTAATTTTTTTATACGAGCAATAAGAGTTTTTCTTCTGGCAATTCTATTTTGTTTTAACTGCTCACGAAGTGCAAGACGTTGTTTTTGCAAATCGGTGAGCTTTGGTATAGATAGCTTTTTCTTGTGTATTGCATTGAGTTTTGCGTGTTTTATGTCTGCATAATTAGGCTTAATAATAAATCTATCAAATGCCATTAAACAAGCAGGGAGCATAAACAGCACAAGGAACATACTGAGAAGTGCACCACGACCGATTAATCTGCCAAGACTGCCGACAGCCTCAATAGAGGTCAGGAAATAAAGCCCATAACCCGCAGCAGCTAGAATAAAACCAGATGTTAAAATAGATAATGCACTTTGTGTAACTGTTCTAATAGCGGCTTCTTTTTTATCGCCTTGACTTCGTGCATCAAGATAATTTCCCGTCATAAGTATGGAATAGTCTATTGTTGCACCAAGCTGCACGCAGGATACAATAATAAAACCTAAAAACATTGTTCTTTGACCATAAATGTAAGGTAAAGCAGTGTTAATAAATACCGCCGCTTCAATAGGTATAAGCACAACAAGCGGCAAAACAACAGATTTATATGTTATAGCAACTACAAGAGCCACACCAACAAGTGAAAGTATATTTACAAAGTTATAATCTGCTGTGATAATTTGTTTTATATCTTCGGTTGCAGGGGTTACACCTAAAATATAGGTTTTATCATCAGGGTAATACTCATTAACTATATCCTGAATTTCATGTGAATAATTAAATGCTTGTTCACTCTCACCAGCTGAGCGTACATTTATCAGTATTCTTGACCAGTTTTCACCGTGAAGCTGACCTGTTAGGCTATTAGGGAGAAAATCTTCAGGAATACCAGAAGGCAGAGTGTTAGCAAGTGACATAACAGTTCTTGTGTATGATAAATCATCAAGTTTTTCTGTAAGTGCTTTTTCGCTTACATTATCACCTTTTGGCACAAGTGCAAGCATCATATTGCTTTGACCGAATTTTTCATTCATTTTAAGCTCATATTCATGTATATCTGTGCCTTCTGAGTTGGTTATAGCTTCATTACCATATGTAAAGTCTGCCATGCCTTGACCTACATAACAAGGAATAACAATCAGCAGTACAATAATTGTGAGTGGCACACGAATTTTATATGCAAACTCACCCATTTTACGAAAGCTTGGCATAAATGGGCGGTGTTCTGTACGCTCAATAAGTGACCTAAAACGCAAAATAAGTGCAGGCATAAGTAAAAGCACGGTTGCAAGGCTACAAACAATACTTTTCGCAAGTACAAAGCCCATATCTGGGCCTATGCCAAAACGCATAAGTGCAAGAGCTAAAAAACCAACAATAGTAGTTGCACCAGATGCACCAATACTAGGAATTGCCTGCCTTAGAGCGTTTGCCATAGCCTGTTCAGGCTCTATGCCGTTTGCTTTTTCTCTTGTGAATGCATGTAATAGGAAAATAGAATAGTCCATAGAACATGCAAGCTGTAAAACTGCACCAACAGCATTAGACATAAATGAGATTTCACCGAAAAATAGGTTAGTACCCATACCAATTACAATAGCTATACCCATAACCGATAAAAACAGCACAGGTTCAAACCATGAATTAGTGGTAACAAGTAAAATTATCAGTATTATTACAACTGCAAGAGCCATAACTTTTGCAACTTCACCGTTAATAGTTGGGCCAAGCATGGTATCAGATGCAGCAGAGCCAGCTAAAACTCCTTTATCACCGAGTATTTTTTCAATTTCTTTTACAGCGGTATGAGTTCTTTCCGATGAGTCACTTTCTAAAAAAGTGATATCCATATAAGCATCACCGTCTTTGTAATAATCAGTAATGCTTGAATAATCTATAAAACCACCATAAATATTGGTTGTTGTATCGCACCAAAGCACCATATCAACACCATCTACTTTAGCGATTTTATCCTTTATAGCTTTTGCCTCATAGATAGACACATCTTCTAAAAGTACACGTCCCATTCCTGGGTAGGTAAACTCTTTTTCCATAATATCAAGAGCCTCGGCAGAAGGTGCATCATCAGGCAGATATTTTGTAAGGTCATAATTTACCCCTACAAGCGGTACACAAATGAGGCTTATAATAAATAAAATAATAAATATTTTTTCTATTATTTTACGTTTGTGTATCAACATATCTACTGGGCTAAACCGGCTTTTTTTCATATACTTATCACCAATCTTTCTAATAACGAGCAATTACTCGTTGCATGAATATTATTTCTGTGATATAGTATATTGCAACAGATAACCACACACAATATATAATTATAGTAATAATATATATTAACATACAAATTATAAAAATATGTATATTAAAATCAAAAAAATGAAAGGGGATTTTTGATATGTTAGAGGATAAACGAATAAGACGAACAAAAAAACTTTTAAGGCAGTCGCTTTGTGAGCTTATGAAACAAAAATCATTTAAAAACATAACTGTATCAGATATTGTTAGACAAGCTGATATAAATAGGGGTACATTTTATGCTTATTATCAAGATGTATACGATTTAAGGGAAAAAGTTGAAAATGAAATGACCGAGTCATTAAAACAGATTATACAAAGCACACTTCCAGAAGTTCAAGGAGATAGCATGAAAGCAAGCATAAAAAAATCGGTCGAATATTTAGAGGAAAATCATGAGCTTGCATATGTTTTATTAAAAGATGGCAATTTAGAGCATAAAATGACTGTTTTACTAGCCGAGTGTTGCAAAAAACAGATATCTAATTATACAGAAAATGATGAGTGGGAGATTTGTTTTGTGTCAACAGGATGCCTTGGAATGATGAAACATTGGATGATGCAAACTGAAGATATAGACAAAGAAAGAGTTATAAATAAAATAGATAGTATATTACGCAAGTTTTTTGTATAAAAAAAGCAGCTACAGTTTATTTTGTAGCTGTTTTTATATTAAGCGAAAAAAGTATATGTATTTTTGCCTTTGTATTTTGAGGCATAGAGTGCTTTATCAGCAGCGTGATAAAGTTTGGAAAAAGTGCAGTTTTCTTGGTTACTTATTGCAATACCAACAGATGCAGTAACTTGTATTTGTTCAGAATCTGTATTATAAGTTTTTTCTAGCTTGCTTATAATTTGAGAAACAAGATTTTCAATGTATTGTGTATTGTTGAATTTTTTGACAAAAACTACAAATTCATCTCCGCCAAGTCTGCCTACTTCATCATCTTGTGAGCAGAGTTGTTTTAGTTTTTCAGCAACTTCCATTAAAAGCACATCGCCTTCAATATGACCGAGAGTATCATTTACTTTTTTGAAATTATCAAGGTCAATTAAAATAAAGGCAGTTGTATGATTATTTTGTTCAAGATAAGTTTTTATATGGTTTTCAAGAGTGAACCGATTAAAAATACCTGTTAAAGCATCATATTCAGATTGATATTTTAATTTTTTTATTGTTTCTAAAGCGTTTACTTGTTCGCTTTTGATTTCATTTATATCTCTAAAAGCGATAAGCATAACATTATTTGAACTTGTTTCGTCCATACATATAAAAACATTATACCAGTGGTCGATGCCATTTATAGGTTTATTGTAATCTTTTGTGAAATAAGGTTTTTCATTACCGTTTTCATCTATAATTTCTTGTTTTTTGATGCTATTTGAAATAACATTAACAATATCATTACTTACAAGTTTTCTGAGTATATTTAAATATTCATCTTGAGAGATATTCATTCCAGACCATTCATTATAATTACTTGCTTTTATAGGTGTAACTTTTTCTGTTCGGAAATCAACAAGATGTATGCCTTCATATACACTTGCAAGAATATGTAAAATATAATCAGAAATCACAGGTTTTTCTGAATCCTGTCTTTGTTTTTTATCTAAAATTATGGTTGTTACATCGTGATGATAGCCTAGAAAACGAAGGCCTTTTTTATAAGAAAAGTCACGTTCACCACCACATCGAATATATCTAAGTTTACCCTCATTATTCATCCAAGGGTATGTAATTTCTGCTTTTTTACCTGATATTAGTTTGCCAATAGCTTCCTCAACTATATTTATGTGAGAAGAGAATATACGGCTATACCAAGACATATAGCAGTCTTCAGGCGATATATTTTCATCAACTCCCAAAAGTTTTTTCATAACATTATCTGCATACATTCTAGGCAATTTGCCATTTTCAAGCTCTATTGTCCATATACCTACTTGTATTAAATTAAAAACTTTGTTTCTATAATAATTTTGTTGTAAATATTTATCCATAGTCTATCCTTCTATTATCTGGTTATCGGTAAACATAAAAGTTTCATTCTTGCAATGACCATGCTAATAGGTCTATTAATAGCATTTGAAATCTCAGATACAGGAGTTTTGTTTAATGAAAATTCTCTTAGCAAATTATCCTCTTGCTTTGTCCATGGATTGGAAATAACCGAGCTACTTGGTGAAATTTTTTGAGCATTTTTAATTGTTTTAGATATTTCTTGCTTTGGCTTTGTAACATATGGAGTTATGTATTTAACAAAAATCTCGCCATATAAGTTTATTTGCTCGTCAGAAATTTCTGGTATTTGACGCATTTTATCAGTATTTTCTGGAAGTTTATTGCAAAGCTCTTCAAGTGCAATATCTGATACTATATCCGCAGGCTTTACATTAGTTTTAGCACAAATATACGCACGAACAGAGCGTAATTTTTCGTAAAGAGAATTATATTTAAAAGTATAACCATCTCTCGGAGAATTTAAGAAAAAAGACATATCATCGTGCATGATTTCTGAGGACTTTTTACAAAGTTTAATAACTGGATAAGAATTTTTTTCTATCTCTAAATATCCATCGTTTATAAGAGCGTCAATAACACGATAAATATGTTTTAAAGATGAGCTGCTCATTATACCAAAGGTTGAAAGTGATTTAAAATCGCTTTGCAAAATACGCTCGCTTTCTATACCCTTGAGGATTTCAGCTATGGTAGTTTTTCCAAGAGACCTTTTACGCTGTGCAAGTCTAAAAACACAAGAAATAACTTTTTGTGCATCAATAGTTGCATCTTCATTTGAAAAATGAGCTAAGCAATTTGAACAGTTCATGCAATTATTTTTCGAGTTCTCACCGAAATAATCAAGTATAAAATGTCTTAAACATTTGTTAGTTGTTGAATATTCGGTCATAACTTCTAGTTTTTTAAGCTCTCTTTTTCTTAAAGCAAGTCTAGTATTATCATCTAATTCATCATTGTCCTCATGGCTATGATTTATTAGAAATTCGCAAATTTTAACATCTTTTGGTTCAAAAAGAAGTATACAATCAGCTTTATTGCCATCTCGACCAGCTCGACCAGCCTCTTGATAATAACTTTCCATGCTTTGTGGCATTTGATAGTGTATAACAAAGCCAACATCAGGTTTATCAATACCCATGCCAAAAGCATTGGTAGCAATCATTATTTTGGTATCACCAAACAAAAATGTATCTTGTTCAGCTTTTCTATCATCAGGGTTCATACCTGCATGATAAGAGCCTACTTTAAATCCACGAATAGATAATTTCTCATAGAGTTCATCAACCATTTTTCTAGTGGAGCAATAGATAATACCAACTTGGAAATGACGTTCATTTAAAAGTGTTATAAGATGCTCAAATTTATCGCGAGGTTGTTCGGTTATAAAAGTTAAATTAGGTCTATCAAAACCAGAAATAATACAAAGAGGGTTTTTAAGTTCTAGAAATTTGATAATATCCTCTCTTACAGTGCGAGTAGCCGTAGCTGTAAAAGCACCGACAGGAGGACGCTCAGGAAGTGATTGCAAAAACTCATGTATTTTGCTATAACTTGGTCTAAAATCCTGTCCCCACTGAGAAATACAGTGAGCCTCATCAACTGCAACATAGTTTATTTTAATATTTTGACATAAATTTATTAATCCATCAGCTAAAAGTCTTTCTGGTGATACATATAATAATTTTAATTTACTTGTATATGCCATTGCAAAAACAGTTTTTCTTTCTTCAATAGATAGAGTGCTACTTAAATATGCTGCTGGTATGCCATTTTTATTTAATGCACCTACTTGGTCTTTCATAAGAGAAATAAGTGGAGAAATAACAATAGTAAGTCCAGAAACCAAAAGAGAAGGAATTTGATAACAAATTGACTTACCAGCACCAGTTGGCATAACTGCTAATACGTCTTGACCATCAAGCAAAGCATCTATAAGTTTTTTTTGATGTCCTCTGAAAGAAGAATAACCAAAATATTGCTTTAAAAACTGCTCAGGTGTAGACATAAAACAAAGACACTCCTTAAAATATATTACTTATATTATAGCTGTTATTTTTGAGTTATGCAAAGGTTTTTATACATATACTGTAATTTTGTGATACAATAAAAATATATTTCAAAATGTGAGGTTTATTTATTATGAAATTTATACATTTAGGGGATTTACATTTAGGTAAACGTGTAAATGAGATATCAATGATAGATGACCAAAAGTATATTTTAGAAAAAATTATACAAATAGTAAATAAAAATGATATAAAGGCAGTTATTATAGCAGGTGATGTATACGACAGACAAATACCACCTCAGGAAGCAGTGTGCCTGTTAGATGATTTTTTAACAAAATTAAATGAGCTAAATGTGAAATGCTTTATTATTTCGGGAAACCATGATTCAGATGAAAGATTAGCCTTTGGTGTAAATATTTTTGAAAAATCGGGTGTTTATGTATCTCCTGTTTATGACTCAACACTTAAAACGGTTACAATAGATGATGAACATGGCAAAATAGATTTTGTGTTAATGCCATTTTTACGCCCCGCACAGGTGAGAAGATACTATCAGGATATTGAAAACGAAACAGATGCAGTGAAAACTGTACTTGAAAACACAAAGATAAATAACACACGCAAGGTACTTATTGCACATCAGTTTGTAACTTACAGAGGTGAGAAACCAGAGCAATGTGACTCAGAAGTGTTATCTGTTGGCACTCTTGGCGGTATAGATGTGGATTTAATTAAGGATTTTAATTATGTGGCACTTGGTCATATACATGGTGCTCAAAAAATAGGTTATGACCATGTGAGATATTCTGGTTCACCGCTTAAATACTCTTTTTCAGAGGTAAATCACAAAAAGTCTGTGCCAATTATAGAACTTGATGCAGACGGTAAAGCAGATATACAGCTTATTCCTTTAAAGCCAAAGCGTGATATGAGAAAGATAAAAGGCAGTTTAGCCGAAATTTTATCACCTAAACAGGGTGAAGAAACAGATGATTATATGCATATAACGCTTACAGATGATGCAGTAATGGACGCAATGAGCAAAGTAAGAAGTGTTTATCCAAACACAATGCAAGTAGAATTTGAAAATTCACAGACTAAACAGCTTGATATACCCGTGTTTATTTCAAAAAATCAGCTTGATTTACCTAAATTATTTGCAGATTTTTTTGATGCACAAAATGGACAAGAGTTATCTGATGAAATGATAGATTTTCTAAAAAATACTGAGCTTTATAATGAGGAGGGATAAAAATTGAAACCATTACATTTGACTATGAGTGCATTTGGCCCATATGCAGATAAAATAGAAGTACCTTTTGAGCGTTTTGGTGAGAGCGGTTTATATCTTGTAACAGGTGATACGGGTGCAGGCAAAACTACTATTTTTGATGCTATAACTTTTGCTTTATATGGTGAGTCAAGCGGTAAAGTTAGAGATTCTTCTATGCTTAGAAGTGATTATGCAAGCTCTAATCAAAAAACCGAGGTTTGTTTAACTTTTTCTTATAAAGGCGAGATTTACAGAGTAGAACGCACACCACAATATGAAAGGGCTAAAGCAAGGGGTGACGGAACTACAAAAGAAGTCGCAAGTGCAACACTTATTTATCCAGATGGCAAAGTTTTAACAGGTGTAAAACAGGTTACAACTGCAATAACAGAACTTATAGGTATAGACAGCAAACAATTTGCTCAAATAGTTATGATTGCTCAAGGTGATTTTTTAGAATTACTGCTTGCTGATACGGTCAAACGCTCTGGAATATTTAGAAAAATATTTAATACCGAAAAAATACAGCTATTTCAAAAAAATATAAAACAGCAAGCTTTAGAGCAAAAAAGAAATCTTGATATGCAAAAAGAAAGCGTTATGCAATATGTTCATCAGATTGTATGTAATACGCCAGAGCTTGAAAATCTAAGAGATAGTGCAGAGGTGTATAAACTTAAACCACTTATTGATGAGCTTGAAAACTCTATACAAGCTGATGAAAAAATATATAATCAGTCACAAATAAACATTGATGTTATAAGAAAAACGTTAGAGCAGTTATCAACTAAACTTGATAAGGCAAAAGAATGTGAAAAAACAAAAAAAGATTATGAGTCTGCAAAACAAAATCTTGATTTATTAAACATAAAACTTGAGTCTTTAGAGCAAAATCTCAAAAATGCACAGCAAAACGAGCCAGAATGTGATAAACTTAAATCAGAGATAGCAAAGCTTGAAAATGAGATGCCTATTTATACAGCACTTGAAAATGCACAAATACAAGTAAAAAAAGCTAGTGAAAAACAAAATTATCTAAAAACCGAGCAAGAAAAGCTAAACTCAAAGCATGAAGAACTTAAAACAAGACTTTCAGAGCTTGAAACTCTTATAAACGAGTCGCAAAACTCAGCAGTAGAGCTAGAGCAGTTAAAAAATATAAAAACATCTCTGGATAATAGAAAAAATGAGCTTAATGAAATGCAGACTCAGTATGAAAAGGCATACGAGGCTTACAAAGATTATCAAAAAATACAAAGAGATTTTCAAAATGCAAAGGCAATCTATGATGATGTAAACAGTAAGTTTTTAAACTATGAGCAGTTGTTTTTCTCTGAGCAAGCGGGAATTTTGGCAAAGGATTTAAAGGAAAACGCTCCTTGCCCTGTGTGTGGCTCATTACATCACCCTAAACCTGCAACGCTTTCTAATTATGCAATAAGTCAGAAACAGCTTGAAGATGCTAAAAAATTAGCTGAAACCGCACGAAATAAAATGACACAAGCAAGCGAAAAGGCTGCACAGATAAAGTCTATTTATGAGCTTGCAAAGGAGCAGATGGAAAAACAAGCTGTTAAACTTTTTGGTGAAAATCATGATAAAATAGGTGTAGAGCTTGAAAAAGCTAATAAGGACGAGCAAAATAAACGTTTAGAATGTGAAAACAAAATAAAAGAATGTGAAAAAAAGCTAGAAGATATTAAAAATTATAAAAATGAGCAAGAGTTAAAAACCAAAGAATTAAATATAAATGAGCAAAATAAACAAAAATGTCAAGCTGATTTTGTAACTTGTACAGCCGAGTTATCCTCAGTAAATGCACAGCTTGAAACACTCAAAAATCAAACCAGATATATTTCACAAGCTCTTGCAAAAGAGGCATTTTTAAAAGCACAAAATAAGCTAGATGAACTTCAAAAACAAATTGAAACTGCACAAACTGCATTAAATAATGCAAACGAACAAAAAATTAAATATACTACACTTGTTAGGACTCTTTCAGAGCAACTTCAAAAAATGCCAGAGCAAGATATAACAGCACTTGAAAATAAGTATAATAGTCTTGAAATAGAACAAAAACAGCTTGATACAGAGCATAGAAACAGATTTAACAGAATAAGCACTAATAAATCTATTTATAATAAGATTAAACATGGAATTGTAACACTTGAAAAGCAAGATAAATATTGCACAATGCTTAAAAGGCTTTCTGATACTGCAAATGGCGAAATTTCGGGCAAAAAGCTCACATTTGAGAACTATATTTTAGCTTTTTATTTTGAACAGGTGGTAGCTGCGGCAAATGAACGTTTTTATCGTATGACATCGGGTCAATATAAACTGGTCAGACGTAAAGACGGCATAAATGGACGTGCTCAAGGCGGTTTAGAACTTGATGTAATGGACTTTTACACAGGTAAGGTGAGAAATGTGCGTACACTTTCGGGCGGCGAGTCTTTTAAAGCATCGCTTTCTCTTGCTTTGGGGCTTTCCGATGTTATTCAGCTTGGTGCTGGCGGTGTTGAAATTGATGCAATGTTCATAGATGAAGGATTTGGCTCGCTTGATGCTGAATCTCTTGACACAGCTATGCGTATTTTAGAAAGCCTTGCTGGTGATAACAGACAAATTGGTATTATTTCTCATGTATCCGAGCTTAGAAACCGAATAGAGCGTAAAATTTTAGTCACACGCAAAAGGCAAGGTAGTGATTTAAAACTAGAAATATGATAAAATGATTTTGTCTTTTTTTATTTAAGATTTGGAGGATTGTTTTTATATGGAGCATATAATTCGTGTGACAGCCGAAGTTGAGCTTGAAAATGAAAAGGAAGTATTAGAACTTATTGAAAAATCAGCTAAAAAAGTGCTTGAACAAGTGGATTTTGATGCATTTATAGATGTAACAATAGTAGACGATGAAAATATTCGTCAGCTTAATGCAGAATATCGTGATAAAGATGCTGTTACAGATGTGCTTAGTTTTCCTATGTATGAGTTTGAAAACGGTGAGCCACTAGAAGAACTTGAAAAAGACCCAGAGATAAACAAGGTTATGCTTGGAGATATGATTTTAAATTACGGCAGAGCTTTAGAGCAAGCTAGAGAGTATGGTCATTCTCCAGTAAGGGAATGTGCATTTTTAACTGTACACTCTGTATTTCATTTGCTTGGTTATGACCATGAGCGTGGCGAAGAAGACAGAATTTTAATGCGTCAAAATGAGGAAAAAGTGCTTAAAAGCCTTGGTTTAGTGCGTGATTAAAATATGAATAGGGAAATAAGAAAGTTAAGACAGAGCTTTTCTTATGCACTTCATGGTCTTAAAATGTGCATGATGACCGAGCGTAATTTCAGAATACATTTAACAGCTGCTTGTTATGTGTCGCTTTTTGCATTTTTAGGCAGGCTAGACAGTGTTAGATATTCTATTTTATGCCTTTGTTTTGCGGTTATGATGGCAGGTGAGCTTATGAACACAGCAATAGAGAGGCTTTGCGATAAACAGACAACAGGTTATGACCAAACAGTAAAACAGGCAAAAGATATAGCGGCGGCAGCGGTTTTTGTATGTGCGACCTTTTGTGTTATAATCGGTATAGTGTTTTTTGTGCCAAGTGGTGCATTATTTAGGGCGTTTCACACGCTTTACACTCATTTATGGGTATTAGGTTTAACTATTTTATCAATACCTATTGCAATAGGTTTTATATTTGGTTTAAAAAAATAAATAATTGGAGAAAATAAATTATATGTCAGAAATTAAAAAAACAGCGGTCGTTTCGGTTGTAGGTCGACCAAATGTAGGTAAATCCACTCTTACAAATAAACTTGTAGGCTTTAAAGTAGCTATTGTATCTAATAAACCTCAAACAACTCGTACAAGAATTACAGGTGTTTGCACTAAAGATGATTGTCAATATGTATTTTTGGATACTCCAGGACTGCATAAGCCACGCTCAAGACTGGGCGATTTTATGGTTAAAGTGGTGAATGATACGGTTGCAGAAGTTGATGTGGCTGTGCTTGTTGTAGACCCTGTTGCAAATGTAGGTCATGCAGAAGAGCAGCTCATCGAGCAGATTAAAAACAATCATATTCCATCAATTCTGGTTATAAATAAAATTGATACTCTGCCACACGAAGAAATTTTAGCTATTATAGCGACATATGCAGAAAAACATGATTTTGATGCTATTATCCCTGTATCTGCAAGAACAGGCAAGGGAACAGATATTCTAATGGATGAGCTTTATAAATTTGCACTTGAAGGTCCAGCACTGTTTCCAGAGGATATGGTGTCTGACCAGCCTGAAAGAGTGCTTGCAGCCGAGATGATAAGAGAAAAAATGCTGCGTATGCTTGATAGAGAAGTACCTCATGGCGTAGCGGTTGGCATTGAACGCTGGAATGAGCGTGAAGATGGTCTTATCGAGATAAATGCCACAATTTACTGTGAAAAAGCCAGTCATAAGGGTATTATTATCGGAAAAAATGGAGAAATGTTAAAGAAAATCGGTAAAACTGCAAGAATAGAGCTTGAAAGAAACCTCGATTGCAGAATATACTTAGAGCTTTGGGTTAAGGTTAAGGAAGATTGGAGAAATAACACCTATCAAATGCGTAATTTTGGCTATGAGAACCAATAAAGGCTCTTTTTGTCTGTGGTTAAAAGCCCATATATGCACATACTAACCTTTGAAAGGTAGGTGTGTCATTATGCAGGCACAAATGGCTTGGGATAAATTTTTAAAAACAGGTGCAGTACAGGATTATATAAAATACTGTAAGCTGAACACATATGGAGAGAAAAATGCAGCATCAAAAAATTAAAGGGATTGTGATTCGTGAAACCAATTTCGGTGAAGCGAATCGTTACATAACCGTACTTACTGAACAAGGCATGAAAATAGAAGTGCTATGCAAAAATGCAAGAAACAGTAAATTATCCGCAGCAATAAGGATTTTTTGCTTTAGTGAGTTCACTTTATATCAGAAAAATGATAAATATACCCTAAATGATGCTATGCTTATACATTCCTTTTGGGGTGTGACCCAAGATGTAGAAATTTATGCCCTTAGTTGTTATTTTGCAGAATGTGTAATGGCTTTAACAGAAAGCACCGAACATCAGCCACAGATTACAAAGCTTATTTTATATGCTTTAAGAGCAATTTCAGAGCAAAGCAGGGAGCAAAAACTAGTAAAAGCCGCTTTTGAACTTAAAATTATGGCTATTTGTGGTTTTGCACCCGATTTGTCTGTATGTGGTGCATGTTTAAAGCCTATCGAAAGTCAAGTTTATTTTTCTGTGCGTGAGGGTGTTATATTAGATGAAAACTGTAAAAACCGCATAGGAAAAGGTGATTTTGTCGCTTTAAGCTCAGGCACATATCAGTCTATGAAATATATTTTATCTAAAGATATGTCAAAAATATTTGCTTTTACCCTCGGACAAGACAGTTTAAATCAGCTTTCGATAATTTGTGAGCAATATATGCTGTATCATTTGGCAAGAGGGTTTGCAAGTTTAGATTTTTATAAAACTTTATTTTAAGGAACAGGATTTTAAATGAATAGATTAGCAGAAAAATCGCTTAAAACTTTGGAATATTATGCTGTTTTGGAGCTTCTCGCTGAAGAAGCGGCATCTAGTCAAGGTAAAAACCAATGTATGGCTTTAAGACCTGTTACAGATTTAGAACAAGCAGAAATTTATATGAAACAAACAAGCGATGCAAAGAATATAATGGTAAGTAAGGGGAGTCCTTCGCTTGGCGGTATAAGAGAAATAAATGGAGCATTAAAACGTGCTGAAATGGGTGGTGTTTTAAATCTCAAAGAGCTTTTAAATGTTGCCTCAGTTTTGCAGTGCACAAGGCTTATGCAAGCTTATTTTTCCGATGAGGAGAAAAAGACTTCACTTACTCCTATTTATCGTCTGCTTGCAGGCAATCAATCACTTGAGCAGAGAATTACCACTTCAATTTTAAGTGAAGAAGAAGTTGCAGACGGTGCGAGTAGTGAACTTCATTCAATCCGCAGACAAATGCGTCAAATTTCGGGCAAGGTTAGAGATGTACTTAGCAAGCTTATCTCTGGTGAACGCTCTAAATATTTACAGGAAACAATCATAACTCAAAGAAATGGGCGTTATGTTGTACCTGTAAAGGCAGAACATAGGGGAGATGTAGCCGGTCTTGTGCATGATACTTCTTCATCGGGTGCGACTATCTTTGTAGAGCCTGCCGCAGTTGTTGAGATTAACAATCAGATGAAAATTTTAGAAGGCAAGGAACAGGCGGAAATTGAGCGTATTTTATCCGAGCTTTCGGCTGAGGTTTCGGGCTGTGCTGAAATTATACGTCAAGATTTAGAGCAGCTTATAACACTTGATTTTATTTTTGCCCGTGCTAAGCTCTCTTTTAAGATGAATGCAACATCACCTAATTTTAAAAAAGACGGTTATGGTGTAACATTAAAACGTGCAAGACACCCACTTTTAGATATTAAAAAGGCTGTGCCGATAGATATAGCAATCGGCACGGATTACGACACACTTGTTATTACAGGCCCAAATACAGGCGGTAAAACAGTTTCACTTAAAACGCTCGGTCTTTTGAGCTTAATGGCTGCATCAGGACTTCATATTCCGGCAAATGAGCTTTCCGAGGTTTGTGTATTTGAAAATGTTTATGCTGATATTGGCGATGAACAAAGCATAGAACAAAGTCTTTCAACTTTCTCATCTCATATGAAAACTATTGTTGGTATGATGGAAAAATGTGCAAAGGGCGATTTAGTGCTATTTGACGAGCTTGGTGCAGGTACTGACCCTGTTGAGGGTGCGGCTCTTGCCGTATCTGTTATAGGCTATGCAAGGCAAATGGGTGCATTTGTTGCGGCTACTACACACTATTCTGAGCTTAAAACATTCGCACTTACAACTGATGGTGTTGAAAATGCATCTTGTGAGTTTGATGTAGGCACATTAAGACCAACATACAGACTTTTAACAGGTATCCCAGGTAAGTCAAACGCTTTTGCCATAGCGGCAAGACTTGGTTTACAGCCTGTGATTTTGGAAAGAGCAAAAGAGCAGCTTTCAAGTGAAAATACACGCTTTGAAGATGTGCTTGCACAGCTTGAAAAAGAACGCAGACTGCTTGAAAAGTATAAAGCAGAAGCTGAAAGACTTCGCTCTGCTGCACAAAGCGAGCGAGATAAAGCGGAAAATCTGCGTGATAAATCGGAAGATGAAGCCGACCGTATAGTTGAAAATGCGAGATTAAAGGCTGATAGAATATTAAAAGACGCAAGAATGACCGCTGAAACTGTATTTGCTGAGCTTGATGACATCAAGAAAAAGAGTAGCAAAAACAAAGAGCAAAATCTGGCAGCAGCTAAAGCCGCACTTCGTGGAGTAATCACTCAGACCGAAACCGAGCTACGCAAGAAAAAAGAAAAACGTACAGTTGAAAACACTACAGCTATTCATAAGGGCGATGAAGTACAGCTTATAAATGTGTCAAATATTATAGCAACTGTACTTACAGAGCCAGACAGCAATGGCAATATGCAAGTACAAGCGGGTATTATGAAAACAAGCGTTAATATAAATGAAGTTCGTCCTGTTAAAAAACAAAATGCTCAAAAGCCTAAAATGCCAAGACCTAATGCAGGCGGTGCGACAAGAGAGCTTAAACTAAATGCGGCGGCAAGTGAAGTTGATGTTCGTGGAATGTGTGCAGAGGAAGCAATAATAGAAGTTGACCAATTTTTATCAAGTGCTATGATGTCATCTTTACCATCTGTTAGAATTATACACGGCAAAGGCACAGGTGTTTTAAGAAACGCTATACAGCAACATCTAAAACGCAATAAACGCATAAAAACTGTTAGAAATGGCGTATATGGCGAAGGAGAAAATGGAGTAACCGTTGTTGAGTTTAAATAAAAATTAATGATGTTTAATTTACACTAAAACAATAGAAATTACCTCTTAAAAACCTATATATTGTTGAAACGCTACAATATTCGTCACTTTTTTTAAAAATTTTCTACAAAACAGAAGTGTTTTGTGGCAATAATTATGTTGACGAAAGTTTAAAAAAAAGGTATTCTATTTGTAGACTAAATTTTTGAAAACGATACCACTAAACTGGTTAAATCCAACAATAGGGAGCGATGAGGAAATGTATTCCAAAGAGGTACAGGTAACTAACCAAGTAGGTCTTTATGCAAGACCAGCAACCTTTTTTATTCAGAAGGCTAATGAGTTTAAGAGCACAATTCTTATTGAAAAGGAAGAACGTCGTGTAAATGCTAAGAGCTTACTAGGCATTCTCTCCCTTGGCATCACTAAGGGCACAACAATCAACCTGATTGCGGACGGCCCAGATGAGGAAGAAGCTGTTAACGCACTTGTTGAGCTAATCACCTCTAATTTTACCGACTAATTTTTTCGGAAAACCAAAAGGCACCGCAAAGCGGTGCTTTTTCTGTTATTTTTCTATATAGCGGAGGAATAATGAGTAGATTCGATGAGCTTAAAGTAAAGGTGCTTTCGCTGCCTTATGAATCTGGCGTTTATATTATGAAAAATAAAGCTGGTGAAGTTATTTATGTAGGCAAAGCTAAGGCACTTAAAAATCGTGTTTCACAGTATTTTGGAAGTGATACAAGACACAGCCCTAAAACAAAAGTTATGGTGTCTAATATTTGGGATTTTGAAATCATTGTAACTGAGTCCGAGTTTGAAGCGTTAGTGCTTGAAAATGCGATGATTAAAAAATATAAACCTAAATATAATATCTTGCTTAAAGATGATAAAGGTTACCCATTTATCAAGGTTTCTACGTCTAAGCCATTTCCAGAGTTTGAAGTAGTTTCTGCACCAAAAGCTGATAAGGATAGATATTTTGGGCCTTATTTAAGCCGAGGTGCTGCAAAACAGGCGATTGACACTATAAGCGAAACATTAAAGCTTAAAACATGCAGACGGGTTTTCCCAAGGGATATAGGCAAAGCAAGACCTTGCCTTAATAAACATTTAGGAAGATGTATAGCACCTTGCACAGGCGATATTTCACAGGAAGATTATAAAAAGCTTATAGATGAAGGTATAGAGTTATTACAAGGAAATGATAAATCGCTTTTAAAAAGCCTAAATAACCAAATGCAAATTTATGCAGAGGATTTAAACTTTGAACGTGCGGCAATTATCAGAGATAGGATAAAAGCTATTGAAGGCTTAAACCAAAAACAAAAGGTAGTTGCAGGCTCTTTTGCAGATTTAGATGTTGTTTCATTTGTTCAGGGACAGACAAAAGGCTGTGTAGTTGTACTTCATTATCTCGGCGGTTCACTTCAAGATAAGGAATACACTATCATAGATGGCGTAGGCACAGAGGATATAAGCGAGGTTCTAAGTGCATTTTTAAAACAATATTATTCACTGAGAAAAGTCGTGCCTAAAACTGTGCTTTTAAACTATGAAATAGAAGATATCGAAATTATAAATCAGTTTTTATCGGCTATTGCAGGTAAAAATATAATTTTAAGTGTGCCAAAACGTGGAAAGCGTCACGATTTAGTCAGACTTGCAGAAAAAAATGCAAGTGAAGAAATATCAAGAACCGAAACAAAAGAGCAAAGATATGCAAAATCTCTTGAACTGCTTCAAAATATAACAGGTACTGAAAAGTTACCTATTTTGCTTGAAAGTTATGATATTTCAAATTTTGCGGGTGCAGATACCGTTGGTTCTATGGTGGTTTTTGAAAATGCACAGCCAAAACGTAGTAAATATCGTAAATTTAAAATCGAATGCACAGCAAATGGTCAAGATGATTATGCGGCTATGGCAGAAATGCTGACAAGACGCATTGAAAGATTTAAAGCTGGTGATGAAAAATTCTGTCCATTGCCGGATATGTTCTTAATTGATGGCGGTTTAGGTCATGTAAGAACGGCTAAAGCGGTTTTAGATAGATTTAATATAACTGTGCCATGTTTTGGCATGGTCAAAGATGACCGCCACAGAACAAGGGGTTTGGTTGCACCAGATTCAAGGGAATTCGGTATTTCTACAATGCCGGCGGTTTTTGCTTTAATCGGTCGAATACAAGAGGAAACTCATAGGTTTGCAATAACTTTTAACAGAAATTTAGGCTCTAAACGCATGAAAACCTCAACACTTGATAAAATTTCTGGAGTTGGCGAAAAACGCAGAAACGAGCTTTTAAAACATTTTAAAACAATAGATGCTATAAAAAAAGCTGATATAAATGAACTTAAACGCATTGTGCCAGCAAATACTGCACAGGCGGTATATGACTTTTTTCATTCGGGAGAAAATAAAACGTGAGAGTAATTTCAGGAAGTGCCAGAGGCTGTAAATTACAGCCTGTACAGGGTATGAACACAAGACCTACAACCGATAGAGTAAAGGAATCGGTTTTTAATATAATTCAAATGCATATAAGAGATGCTGTTGTTTTAGATTTATTTGCAGGCACAGGTCAGCTCGGTATAGAAACATTAAGCCGAGGTGCAAAATTTTGCGATTTTGTAGACCATAATAAAAATGCACAGCAGACAATAAGAAAAAACCTTTCGCTTGCAAGGGTTGAGGACAGAGCAAAACTTCACCCTATAAATGCAAATGAATTTATAAAACGAGCAGATAAAAATAAATATGACCTTATATTGTTAGACCCACCATATGGCGGAAAAATATTAAATGATGCACTTTTTATGCTGAATCAGTTTGACATTTTAGCTCCCTCTGGTATAATATTATGCGAAAGTGCTCTGGAGGATGAGATAGTTTCTCCCTACAAATTCGGTAGGGAATACCGCTACGGTGCAATAAAAATTACTGTGCTTTATCATAAAGACACTTTAGATGTTTAATAATAGATATGGAAAATAAAAATATGAAAATTGCAATTTATCCTGGAAGTTTTGACCCTGTTACACTCGGTCATTTAGATATTATAAACAGAGCTTCAGCTTTATTTGACAAGCTTATAGTTGTGGTTATGCACAATGTATCTAAAAAACCTATATTTTCAGTTGAAGAAAGAAAAGAGTTTCTCCGCCGCACAACAAAGCATTTAAATGGCGTTGAAATAGATAGTTTTGGTGGTTTGCTTGCAGATTATGCCGCAAAACAAGGTGCTTGTACAATTGTTAAAGGTCTAAGAGCGGTCAGCGATTTTGAGTATGAATTTCAAATGGCTCTGACAAACAGAAAGTTAAACCCAGAAGTAGATACTGTATTTTTAATGACAAGTGCGGAATATATGTACCTTTCATCATCCATGGTTAAGGACATCGCACTGCATGGCGGAAATATAGCAGACTTTGTGCCTGCTGAAATCGAGAGCGAAATTATAGCGAGAATACGAAAGGACGGATAAAGACAATGGCAACAGTAGAAGAACTGGTAAACAGCCTATATGAGATGGTACAAGATGCAGGAGCAGTACCTTTTACCGATAAGTGTATGTTAGAACGAGACAGAGTGCTTGATATGCTCGATGAGCTTAGAGTATCTCTGCCAGCAGACCTTAAAATGGCACAGGATATTGTTGAAAAGCGTAATGAACTTCTAACAGCAGGAAAGCGTGAAGCTGATGCTCTAAAACAGCAAGCGGAAGATGCAGCTCGCACACTTATTTCTGAAACAGAAGTTATGAAAGCTGCACAGGCAAAGGCTAAGGAAATTCTAACTAATGCTGAAATTCAGGCTAGAGAGCTTCGCAAGGTGGCTAACGAATACTGTGATGATACACTAAAACGCACAGAGGAATCTGTGGCTTTAGGTCTTGCAGAGGTGCAAAAGGCTCGTCAACGTTTTAAGGATATAGCATCACAAACTTTATAAAATTATTTAGAACAATTTGTATATTTTATATAAAGAGCAGGAGACATTTTTATCGTCTCCTGTTTTTTATTGCAAAATATCGAACAAGTGTTCGATAAAAGAAAAGTGACAAAATTTGCATCACTTTATTAAAAATAGGTCATTTGCATTTCAAAAAAGTTATATACTAGGGTTGCAAAATGATTACAAAAAGGTTATAATAATTTAAAGATGCGTGGATGTTTGTAGATACGTCTGAATTTAAACTTTAAATTGACTTTTAAGATTATCTTATATATTTAGAAATGAGTTTGTATACATGAATCAAAGTGATTTTCATCATATATCTATCTTGCTTAATGAGTGTTTAGATGCACTCGAAATTAAGCCAGATGGAACTTACATGGACGCTACTCTAGGTGGTGCAGGTCATTCGCTTAGAATAGCTCAAAGACTTAATAAGGGCGGCAGACTTATCTGTATAGACAGAGATGATGCTGCACTTAATAACGCCGAAAAACGTCTTAGTGATGTTCGTGAGCGTGTAACACTTGTAAAAAGCGATTTTCGCAATCTTGATAATGTGATTAGCGATTTAGGACTTTCTGGTGTTGATGGAATTTTATTCGACCTTGGCGTGTCATCTCCTCAGCTTGATGAGGCAGAACGTGGGTTTTCTTATATGCAAGATGCACCACTTGATATGCGTATGGATAGACAGCAAAAACTTACAGCTTACGATGTTGTAAACACATTTGAACAGTCAGAGATTAGAAGAATCTTAATAGAGTACGGCGAGGAGCGTTATGCCTCTAATATTGCTAGTGCTATTGTGCGTACTCGTGAGCAAAAACCTATTGAAACAACAATAGAACTTGTAGATATTATTAAGAGTGCTATGCCTAGTAAGGCTCTAAGAGAAAAACAACACCCTGCTAAACGTTCATTTCAGGCAATAAGAATTGCTGTAAATGATGAACTAGGTGCGGTTAGAGAGGCTATGCAAAAGGCAATAGATGCACTAAATCCAAATGGACGACTTGCGGTAATCACTTTCCACTCACTTGAAGACCGTATTGTCAAGGAAACTATGAAAAAGGCGGCTGAAGGCTGTACATGTCCAAGGGATTTCCCTGTATGCGTGTGCGGAAATAAGCCAAAGGTAAAACTGATAAGCCGTAAGCCTATTTTGCCTTCACAAGGCGAAATAGATGAAAATGCACGAGCTCGCTCGGCAAAGCTTAGAGTTTGTCAGAAACTGTAGATATTTTATTTTTCGATTTTTAAGAAGGGAATGGCTTTAAATGGATAAATCTCGCACAGCTAATCAGCAGATTACACAATCTACTGTGCGTCAGACAACAAAATCCGCGGCTCGCAAGCGTACATCCAGAAGCAAACTTCTCCGCATATTATCCTTTCCAAGAGTTATGGCTGCACTGGCATTAGCGTGTTTTTGTGCTATGCTCCTTTATAGCAATATGAATCTTACACGTCTTACAAAGGAAATAGGTGAGCAAGAAACAGCTTTAGAGCAAGTGCAAAGTGAATATGTTTCACTAAAAGCTCGTAAAGAACAGACTTTGAGCATAAGTTATGTGGAAAATTATGCACAGAATGAGCTGGGTATGGTTAAAATGGACCCATCTCAGATAGAATATATTGAAATGATTAAACCGGAAGTTACAGAGGTTTCCGATACAACGAAACTGGGGGATGCAGCTGCAAATCTAATGCGTGGCTTTACTG
>CALWMO010000009.1 GCA_944381965.1 uncultured Butyricicoccus sp. | reverse complement strand
GTCTTGTATTCTCCAGAGATGGCGATATGATTTGGCACTGCTCTAACTGCGGTCATATTCATGTAGGTCAGAAAGCTCCTGAGGTTTGCCCTGTTTGTGCTCACCCACAAGCTTACTTCCAGCTTAAAGCTGAAAACTATTAATAAAAAAACTCTTTGTGCCACTTGATTTTTACAAATCAAGTGGCTTTTTATATCTTGTCACAAGCTGTTATTTTGTTTATAATTAAATAGAATAAAAAAATAATTTAGCAGGTGAAAAAATGGCAAAATACAAAATTTTAGCTCTTGACCTCGATGGTACTCTACTTAACAAAGAAAGTGCACTTCCAGAGGAGAATAAAATCGCTGTAAGACAGGCTCAGCAAGCAGGTGTGCAAATTGTGTTATGCACAGGTAGAAACCCAATAGAAGCTAAAATGTTTTCTGATGAACTTCTAGCTCCAGCTGATTGGCTTGTAACATCAAATGGAGCATATATCTGCAAACCTGATTTAACTCAAAATATCTTTGCTCAGTATCTATCAAATGATGATTGCAAACTACTTTTAGATATTTGCAAAAAATATAACACTGACCCTTGCCTTTATACCGATTCACAGCTTTTCTATGGCAATGCATTCAGACGTTTCTTTAGAGAGCTAAATATTCGTAGAAATATGAACCCTGATACAGAACGTAGCCATTCATCATTTATAGAAACCGATAAAGATTGGGAAACTCTTTTAACAACATCAAATAAACCATTCATTAAATCTATTTTATATCATGATAATCCAGATTCGATTGATGAAATAATCGAAAATCTAAATCAAACTGGTCGTTTTGAGCTTGCACCTTCTGTTCTGTTTGGTGGACTTATGAAAAACGTTGAGGTAAACTGCAAGGGTGTACATAAAGGAAACGGATTAAAAAAACTTGCTGAACATCTTGGTTATACTATGAATGATGTAATGGCTATGGGTGATAGCGATAATGATTTAACTATGCTTGAAATGAGTGGTCTTTCTATTGCAATGGGTAATGCGGAAAAACATATAAAAGAAATCGCAGATGAATGTACATTAAATAACACTGAATTTGGCGTAGCTCATTCAATCAAAAAACATCTATTATAAACAAAAAAAAGCCACCGATTTAATCTAAAATCGGTGGCTTTTGATTTTAATGTATAAATATACCTGTGCAGAAAAGCGGAATTTCATCATTCCATCTTACTTCAAGCCTTAATACACCTGCTCTTCTTATTCCATCTAAAATAAAATCATAACCACATTCTAAGTTTTTTTGTTTATTTTGCAATAAATATTGCCATTTATCCAAAAACTCTTTTCTCTTATAATCAGGTAAAATTACCGACCATGTTTCTAAAAGTCCACAAACCATATTACTTTTTGTTTTGAGTATATCTCTTAAATTATCAGATAAATAGTATATATTACCCTGCAAATCTCCTACAAATGCACTTAAACCAAAAGATAATTGCATCATAGATTTAAAAAATGCCTCTGAATGAAAGCTATATTTCTGCATAAAGTGCTCATGGACACCTACAAGCGGAACTTCCCTTCGCAAATCATCATTTCTATTGCACTTTTCACGATTTTGGCTATAATATCTGCGTTTTTCCTCATACATAAGCTGGTCAGCCTGTATTATAAGGTTTTCTATCTTTTCGTCACAGATTTTTTTCCAAATCTCGCCAAGTGCTATTTTTGCATTACTATTCTTCATATCACTTTTAATTGACGAGATTCTTTGTTTAAAATCCTCAAGAGTTATGGGGCTACATATAACAACAAATTCATCTCCGCCTATACGAAAAATATCTTTTTTATCAAAATATCTGCAAAGATGCTCATAAGAACCTAAAAGCAATTTATCACCTTCCAGATGTCCTTGTGTATCATTTACACTTTTAAGCTCTATTACATCTCCATATACAATACCTATACTTTTGCTTAAATCTATATTTGATATAGCACGTTCCATTGCATAGCGATTGCCTGCACCTGTCAGTCTATCATAATAACTTATTTTCATAAGTTTATTTAACAGTTCTCGTGTATTTATTATAGAAACAATAAAACTTGCCATAACATTAAGCATGGTCATAACGTGTTGTAAATTATGAGCAGGCGGGTTATCTATTCCGTAAAAACCTATAATCTTTTTTTGATATATTAGAGGGCATACAACAAGTGATACTATATCTTGAGGTTTTAATATCTCATATATATCTGGATTTGTATCTTTTATATCCTCAAGGTTTTCAATAATAACACTTTTATTCTGTCTAAACTGTATATACCAGTCTTCTAACTGTTTTTCAGGTATATTCTCTAAATTTTCTATTTGTACGCTTACACCATTTGCACACCATTCATATGTATTAGCTACAAATTGAGGAGATGTCTGTTCAAATATGTATGTTCTTTCACCCTTAAACGCTTTACCCAGATACTCAAGCAAAACCATTATTGATTTTTCAGGACTATTTTCTGCAAGTGCTATTTTAAGTCCTTCATTTATAACAACTTCATTATTAACAAAAGATTCAATAAGTTGTTTTTGATGCTCCTGAATGGTCATATCTATTGCAATTTCCATTCTATAACGTCTATTATTTTCAATAAAGATAGTATCTTTTAAAGCAAATTTTGTATCTATGACAGGGTTATAATATGTCCATTCGTAAAATTCACCGACTTTTATTTTATCATTTGTACATATGGTACATGGTGAATTACACCCTTGTAGTAAACTATAGCACTTTCTTTTTCTAAGCTCATCAATTGATATATTTCCAAATATTTCACGAGCTTTACGATTCATATATACAAGATCATATGTATCTGCATCTGAAACATATACAATCTCATTAAGATTTTCGTAAACCTCCCACATTTTTTCTACCATATGGCTCTTATTCTCCTGTACTAAATTGTTATACTATAGTTAGTATATCACAAACTTGGTTATATTTCTATTAAATTTACACAATCCACAAAAAATAACTTTCTTAAATAAAACAAAATTATTATGAATATTTTAAATTATTACATATTTTGAGCTATTGACAAGTTATAAAAATAGTAATATTATAAATAAAAATAATTATTATTTGCGTTTCATTAGGAGATAAGAATATATGAACATTAAAGGTACTCAAACTGAAAAAAACCTATGGGCTGCATTTAGTGGTGAATCTATGGCAAGAAATAAGTATCTATTCTTTGCTGAACAAGCTCGTAAAGAAGGAAACAATGATGTTGCAGATTTATTTGAGCGTATGGCTCAGAATGAAGGTATTCACGGAAAAATGCTTTTACAGCGTCTAAAAGGCGTTAAGGATTCCGCATCAAACTTACAAACTGCTATCACTGGCGAATACGGCGAATGGACATCTATGTATCCAGATTTTGCTAAGAAAGCTCGTGAAGAAGGCTTTGAAGAAATTGCAATGCTTTTTGATAATATTGCAAAAATTGAAAAAGACCATGAGTTTAGATTTATGACTGCACTTTCCAAACTCTATTCAAAGGATAAAGACACTACTTATGTAGAACAGCCTAAACATGAAAAAACTATAACTGCTACTGGTTATCGTTGTGTTTTCTGTGGTGCTATATTTGAAGAATGTCCAGATGTTTGTAGTGTATGTGAAGCTATTGGCTCATTTGAAAAAACTACATATCAAAAAACTATATCTGAATAAAAAATTAAACGTGCCATATAAAATGGCACGTTTCTTTATACCTTCTTCTTATAAAAAACCGCAATTATTAAACCTATAAATAACACTATGAATGAAATTGCTACAACTATATATGTGTTATTATTTGATTGCATATTTAAAGATTGACCTTGTTGACGATTTTGCTCCATTTGAGGTCTGTCTGATTGTTTATCTTGTGGTGTTCGCACTTCCGATTGTTGAGTTTGTTGCAACTCTGTCTGTTCTTGTGTTACTATCTCACTTGTTTCATCTATTGCTGTTTGCTCCTGATTTTGACCTTTAAATCCGCCACCTTTATCAAATCCCATATTCCCACCATGCATAGTACCCATATCGGATATACTTATGAATGAGGCATCAATCAAATTAACTTGTTGCTGACGTTGCTCATCAGATGTTGATGGAATTGTCCCATTCAACTGACCATTTACACTTTCTGCTCTTAATAAGCAAAACTGTTTTAATGTTTCTATACCTGTTTCAAATTCTTCATAGGTGCAGAATTTTGTCGTGTCTTGCTCTACATAAGGTGCAATAGGTGCTTTTGTGTCATCTATCATTTGCTCAAAATACCCGCTATCAAAATAATCAGAGATGAACTGAGCAAAATATGAGTGATACAGTTGTGTATAAGTTTCATCTGCAAAAATCCATGCAAGCATAGGTCTGGATTCAACATCTCCACCAGATACAGGCGTATCAATAGGGAAATTTACCATACTAGTTGCATCGGTATTACTTTCAAATCCGCCAAATGCTAAATTGTAATCCCACGGAATCATAGACATTCGACCATCTTTTTCGTATAGATAATAGTTATGAATCATAGAACCTGTATAACTATCAAAGTTACATACAAAGTTATGAACAACAAAATAACGTATAACTTCTTCTACGTTTACAATTTCATCTATATTGCTACCCTCATTTAGCTGTTTTAAAGCATCAATAAGACGGTCTTTGTCAGCATCTGTTATATCAGTTTTGGCATTATCAAATATATTAGAATAGCTGTCATATGAATCGTCTGTATATATAAGTGATACATCATCACTGCCCATTGACCTTCCGCCACCTCTATTCATCTGATTTTGTGACATCTCAGGTCTTTCACCTTGCTCTACTTGTGCATTCGTCGGCATCTCTGGCACTTCGCCTTGTTCTGCCTGTGCATTGGTTGGCATCTCTGGCACTTCGCCTTGCTCTACTTGTGCATTGGTTGGAATTTCTGGCATTTCACCTTGCTCTGCTGGCATATCATCAGGCTTTTCGCCTCCACCACCGCCCATATTTCCAGTGCTATCAGGTTTATACAGCTCGCCATAATCACTTCCATAATTTCTTTCTAAAAATGAGTCCTCAACTGCTTCTACAGCTAAATAAAGTCCCCAGTTTTCACCATTTACTGTGATATTTACGAAACTGCAAAGTGGGGCATCTACTCCAAAATAACCCATCATTTGATAAGTTAAATAATCTTTCATATATGTGTTATCTTGTATTATATTGTTTAAACAAAGCTTGTCTAATCCATCATAATTTATACTGCTGTCATAATGGTCAAATTCAATTTTAAAGCTGTATCTATCATTTCCATAGTTTTCAACCTGTGTAAGTGATGTGTTGCCCTTTGCTCTAATCGCTACGTTAGAAAGCACCTGACCATCTATTTCAACCGAACAAACTTCATATTCTTCATTTATACATGTATCAAGAAAACCTTGCCAATCGTCCATTTCTATATTTATTGTATGCACTTTTGAAGTATCAAAAAGCGTAGTTTCATATTTTTTGACGTTGCTTGTCGGTTTAATACCAAATTGCTCTGCGTTCATAAATAAAGCTGTAACAATTATAGCAATTAAAGCGATAATCACACAGATTTTATTTATATTTTTACTTGTTGACATAATATTAACCCATATATTCTCCGTTATAGCTTACAAGTACAGCACTATTTACACCTTGCATATTTGCAATTACATTTATAAAGTCTGTGTTATCACCCTTCATACGAATTTCAATATTTAACTCTATCATATCTTTTTGAGCGGTTTTACTTTTTACTACAAAACGCTGAACCTGATTTTTAAGAAATTCACTTGCATTTATTTCACTTTCATGGTTATCACAGCGAATTACAACCATATAAGGGTTATAGTATGCTTTTTTATTGGCAAATACTAATATAATAAGACCTATAACAACACTACCAAACACAGCAAGTGGAATAAGACCTGCTGCAAGCACAATACCCGCTGCGATTGACCAGAATAAAAATGCAATATCTAAAGGTTCTTTAATTGCTGTACGGAAACGTACAATGGATAATGCACCAACCATACCAAGTGACAACACAATGTTAGATGTTACCGCTAAAATTACAAGTGTTGTTATCATAGTAAGGGCTATAAGTGTTACACCAAAATTTGAAGAATACATAACACCTGCAAATGTCTTTTTATAGATTAAAAATATAAACATACCTATACAAAAGGCAAGTAAAAGTGCTAAAATCATATCAAAAACTGATACACTTGTAACATTTTCTAAAAAGCTTGATTTAAATATATCTTGAAATGTCATAAAAAATTATCTCCTTATTTAACCATAAATTCTACAAGCCGCATATTTTGAAAAAGCAGTTGTTCTTTTGCCATGGAGCTGAACAATATCTCTTATCATAGCGGGCAAAAACTCGTCCCATTTAACTTCTAAAACCCCACCTGTATTAGCTGGAATTGTAACTCGGTCTGGGTTTAAGAAATCTATGCTGTTTAAGCCTGTTCTTATCTCATAATCAAGTGTAACTCTCACATTGCCTACTGGATATACAAAGGGCTCCCTAACATAATCAACTATTGTTTTAGGTTTTAAACCCTGACTTTTTGTTTTAAACATAAATTCATTTAACAGCTCTGAATCTGAATTAATCTCATCACCATTTAAGATAGCGTTAACCTGCTCATTTGATAATTTTACCTGCTGTTTACAACAAAGACCATTTATTTTGCTTTTTTTCTCAAGTGATACATGATTAATGTTATCGTTATAATATCTAAGTCTGAACTTTTCACGCTTATTTACACCATTTATCTTTTCAAGCAGTGCTTTATCTTGCA
Organism: uncultured Butyricicoccus sp.; assembly: GCA_944381965.1. Lineage (GTDB taxonomy): Bacteria > Bacillota > Clostridia > Oscillospirales > Butyricicoccaceae > Butyricicoccus_B. The sequence continues at coordinate 15,964 of CALWMO010000009.1, read as the reverse complement.
AATTATCAAAGTATAAACTTCTAACCAGATATTTGCCATTTTGTGCATGAATATCATTTGACATAATCGCTTTTAGTCTATTTCTAAGCACCATTATATCTAAAAAATTAATCTCATGCTTCCATTCATGTCTGAATTTCATAATTTTTTTACTCCTTTCGTTGTTGTTTTTAAGTTCGTATGTATTATATACACCCAACCTTAAATGTAACTTAGAATTTTACATGATACACACAAAATTCATACATAAAACAAAAAGACCACACAAAAAATCTGTGTAGCCTTTTATCAAAAGATAATTTTAAAGCATATTTTATTGTTATCTATGTAATTTGCGGTTATTTTTCCATTTTGTGCATTTACAATTGCTTTAGCCACCGATAAACCTATGCCATAACCACCTGTTTTTTGAGTTCTTGCCTTATCTGCACGATAAAATCTATCAAAAAGTTTTTCTGGATTTATATCTGGCAAGTTTTCACATGTGTTCTGCAACTCTATTATTATATTTTTATCACTTTTTAAAACTGATAATGATATTAAACCATTTTCATCTGTATATTTTACTGCATTATCAATTAGTATTGAAAACAACTGTCTGATATTTTCACTATTGGCATTTAAATAAATATCTGGTTGTATTTTAGTTTCAAATTCTATATTTTTTAATTTTATTGACTCTAAAAAACTGTCTGATACCTCTAAAGCCATATCACTTAATGAAAACTTTTGATAAACTATCTTACTTTCCTCCATTTTGGAAAGCAACAATAAATTTTTCATTAGACCATTTAGTCTATCAACTTGTTTTTTTATATTTTTCGTCCATTTGTTTTCACCGTTGTAAAGCTCCATTGCTTCTGTATTAGCTGAAATTATTGCAAGCGGTGTTTTTATCTCATGTCCTGCATTTGTAACAAACTGTTTTTGTTTTTCAATGCTTTCAGCTATCGGGCAAATTGCTTTTTTAGATAAAATAATAACAAGTATTAGCATAAGCCCCCAGCATATTAACCCCAAAGCACCTGAAAGCAATAGCACTCTTAAATATGATATAATTTCGGCTGAAGTATCGAGAAAAACGATAATTTTTTTATAATCATTCTGCCTTACTTCATATCTGAATTTGCCTACTCTACCCTTTATATCGTTTATATTTTGTGCAAACTCCTGTGCTTCATTTTCATCTACTGATGGTATCCGACTTACATCTATATTTATAATCTTGTTATTTTTATCATATGTTACAATGAAAAAATTAGCTGACATAAACGCATCTTCTTTCGGTCTTTGAAAGAAAATAGGCTCTTGTTTTGGTTTTGTAGGAATATTATATATTCCAAGTTCTCTATCTGCAATCATGGATAGATTTCTCTCTACATCTCCACTTACAAGCAGTATATTAGCTATATTTATAGCACCAAGCAGAAACAACAGCAAAACAGATACAGCTATCATTGCAGTGAAAATAAATTTCTTTTGCAATGATTTAATCATTTTCTATGACCTCCAAAGAATATCCAGTGTTTCGTTTAGCAATAATTTGTACATTTGAATTCATAGAGCTTAAACGTTTTCTAAGATATGAAATATATACCCATACTATACCAATTTGTGCATCTGTATCATATCCCCATATTTTAGTTAAAATATCTTCAGATGAGATATAAATGCTTTTATTTATCATTAAAAGCTCCATAATTTGATATTCGAGTTTAGGAAGTAATACACTATTATCATTTACAATCATTGTATGGTTTTGCATATTAATCGAAACATTTCCTAGGCTTAAAATATCGGGTGCAAATTGCTCTCTACGTCTTAACATAGCCCTAACTCTGGCTATTAACTCATACATAACAAAAGGCTTAGGCAAATAATCATCTGCACCCATATTTAGTCCATCTATTCTATCACTAACATCTGATTTTGCACTTAAAAGTAAAATTGGTGTTTTGATTCCTAATTTTCTAAGTTCACAAAGCACCTCAAACCCGCTCATTTTAGGCATCATTATATCAAGTATTATGCCATCATACTGACCCGTTTTAGCATATTCCAGTGCATCTAAACCATCATACACTGCATCTACCGAATATTTATGAAACTCAAGTATATCAACGACAGCTTCTGACATACTTATTTCATCTTCAGCGTATAGTAACTTCATAATTTAAACTTTCCCTTAATAAAAAATTTAAATATTTTCTATTTCGTATGTGCCTTTATGAGATTTTTTAATTTCATATAAGACTTTGTCAGCTTTTTTATAAAGCTCTGTAAAATTATTTACTCCACTTGTAAAAATGCCACCAAATGAAACACTGGAGTGACTTTTTGGATAATTTTGCTCAATCATTTTGGCGTATTCTTCTATAACACGTTCAATTTTTTGTTTTATAGGCTCTATATCAGTACAATTTGTAATAAAAACAGCAAACTCATCTCCACCAATTCTACAAACTGTATCTGTTTTTCTAAAAGAGCTTGCAAGCCTATCTGCTATAAAGCAAAGAGCTTTATCGCCTTCTGCATGACCATAGATATCATTTAACATCTTAAAATTATCTAAATCAACCATCATAAACACATATTTTTCTGATGATATACGAATTGATTCGGCAATACGGCTTTCAGCCCCTTTTCTGTTATATATACCAGTAAGACTATCTTTAGCATTTTCATCGATAAGATATTGCGTTGTTTTAACTTGGTCTGATATATCAACTAGCATACTTATTATCGCATCTCGACCATTTTGTGCCACAACTTTTCTGCCAATATCATAAACCCAGATATATCCGCCATCTTTTGTTTTCATACGATATTGTACTTCATATTGATTGGTTTTAGAAAGTGCATCAGATACAGAATCTATTACCATTTGTCTGTCATCTTCATGTATAGAATTTATAACGAGTCCATCTGTATCTTTAAAAAACTCATCATATGAACTATATCCTGCTATTTTAAGTGTATATTCATTTATTATATAAAGTGGGAAACCATCTTCCATATATCGGACTATAATTCCCCCTGGTAATATTTGATAAAAATTTTCCCAAAACTCATTATCATCTTTATTAAGACTTTTTATTTTTTCTGATGCAAATTTAATAGGCAAAAATTTATCTTCTTGTTGATGATTACTTGCCTCTGAGATATGGACAGACTGTACAAGCATTTTGCCGTTTTCATTACAAACACAACCTGTAAATCTTGTGCTATAATCTATATCACTGCCATTTGGCATTTTCATAGTCATCTTCATATTGCAAAAGCAATCAAAACAGCCATCAATTTTGCTTTTTTCGTGATAATCTTTTATTTCATACTGTATAGGCATTGGAAGCGATTCTATTTCTGCTAAAAGTAATTTATAAAACTCATTTTTTCCTATTGCTATTTCTCCATCTTCAGTACCTAAGCTATAAATATCATCAGAAACAAGTGATAATACTTTGTCAATATCTCTTTCTTTTAAATAATAATCAAAAAAACGTACTATAGTGTTATATGCCGTAGTATTATTCATATTGTTTCCTTTCCTCCATATATTTTTCACACTCTCTTTTTTAAGCAAGTGAAATGGACTTTTTTTATTTTTAAATCATTCAAAAATGCTTCTCATTTACTATTTATACTTTTTTAATTATACGACACAAACAATTTCATGTCAATAAAGTCCTAAATCTCTTCAAATTATATGTTGTTTTTATATATAATTTGACCGTTTTTTATAGTTTCAAGCACTAATATATCTTTTATTTTATCACAATCAATATTGATTGGATTTTCACTTAAAATCACAAAATCTGCTTGTTTTCCTCTTTCTATGCTTCCCTTTATATTTTCCTCAGAATACTGATATGCCGCATTTATAGTAATTGCTTTTAAAGCATCAATAACTGAAATTTTTTGATTTTCACCTAAAATCACACCATCTTTTGTTTTTCTATTTACAGCACACCATATAGTTTCAAGCATATTAGGCTCAATAACTGGGCTATCTTGATGAAAAGTAAATAACATTCCATTTTTAACCGCTGAATTTGCAGGACTTATTTGGCTTGCACGTTCAAAACCTAAGTTTTTTATATGTGTATCACCCCAATGATAAACATGAGCTATAAAAAATGATGGTATCATACCTATTTTTTTAAGTCTTGGAAGTTGGTCTTGTCTAAGCATTTGTGCATGAATCATAACTGGTCTTATATCTTTTCTAACATTTAACTTTTCATATACTCTTAAATATTGTTCTGCCGCTGCATCACCATTACAATGTGCTAATATCTGTTTATCATCATCTATTGCATATTTTATATATTTATATAACATGTCATCTGTAAGTGTAGGATATCCACAATAATCGCTATTTTCATAAGGCTCAGTAAGCCATGCAGTTTTTGCCTGTGGAGAACCATCTAAAAAGGCTTTATACCCGCCAATTTTAAAATGGTCTTTGTATTTACCTATATGCTCTGAAAATAATTTTTTTGTTTTATCGCAACTTCTAAAGTCTAAATATCCTATCAAATCTATTTTAAGCAACTTTTTATAGCACAAAAGCTCTAACATAGAATCCATAGCATCCATTATCATGCCTTCTTGTGCTGTTGCTATACCATAAGAAGCATAAAGCTCGCCTGCTTTTAAATATGCTCCCTCTATTTCCTCATTTGTAGGCATTGGCATTTTCTGCATATATGTTATAAGTGCATTTTCTTCAACATATCCTGTGAGTTTACCGTCTTTTTGCTCTATTTTCCCACCTTTTGGAACTGGTGTGTTTATATCTATATTTAGCTTTTTGAGTGCTGAGCTGTTAAAAACCCCTGTGTGTCCCGATTTATGCTCTAATAAAATCGGATTTTCAAATTTATCTAAAATATTACAAGTTGGATAACATTTTTCCTTAATCTCGTTAGGGTCAAAATCCTTAACCGTTATCCATTTGTCTTTTTGAATATGATTTTTCTTTATATGCTCACTTATAACATTTAAAATATCATCAAAAGATTTACAGCAAGCGACTGATGGCTGTAAAAGCGATATAGCATAACTTGAAAAATGGCTATGTGCATCAATAAAGGCTGGAAGCATAGTTTTACCATTTAAATTTATCTTTTCATCTGCCTTTTCTATTAAATCATTATAATCACCAACTGCTATTATTTTATCATTTTGGGTTAATACAGCCTGTACATATGGTGTTTTATCATTCATTGTAATAATATTTCCGCCAAAATATAACTTTTTACTCATATTTTAAATATCCTTTTAAATTATATAATACCATATGTTTTAAGTATATCCTTTATTTTATTAAACATTTCTTAATTATTTAAATCTACAGATTTCTATACTTGCAATTTACTCTTTGAACATATAGATAAAATCAAGATAAAAAATAAACAGTCAAAATCTGACTGTTTATTTATACTGTAATTATTTTGTGTTATAAAGTTGTACTATCATATCTACACATCTTTCAATACCTATTCTTCCACTGTCCAGACATAGCTGATAGTTATCTGCTTGACCCCATTCAGTACCTGTGTAAAGCTCATAATATGCTTTACGTTTTCTATCTTTATCATGAAGTCTTTCCGCAGGTGATTCCTCTCTCTGACCATAAACAGTTACTATACGTTCTGCACGTTTATCATCAGATGCATGAATAAACACTGTTAAACAATCAGCAATATCTTTTAATATATAGTCTGCACAACGACCTACTATAACACATGGTTCTCTTTCTGCTAAGTCTGTTACTACTTTCTTCTGTGCAAACCATATTTTATCTACATTTGATTGACCATCTCTATCTCTGTTTGAAAGTGCATTGTCATATAATTTATCAGAAAGTGCATATTCACCATATTTCTCTATGTATTCTTTAGCAAATCCACTCTCTATTGCTATTTTATCAATAAGTTCGCTATCATAGCAGTGAATGCCAAGTTTTTCAGCAACTTCTTTACCTATTGTTCTACCACCGCTTCCAAATTCACGACTTATTGTAATAACTCGGTTTCTGATAACTGGTACAGTCTGTACCTCATTGCTAACAGCAAGTTCACCCATAATAGATTTTTTAAACTGAGCATATAATGCCATAGCAATTAAACATGATAAAGTATCTGTTATTGCCTGTACCCACATAAGGCCAGTTACACCAAAAAGCTTATCAAGCACAACGCTTAAAACAGAGAAGATTATACCTAAACGAAGTACAGCCAAAAGAAGTGATGTTTTCCATTTGCCCACTGCTTGGAATATAGAGTTATACATATTAAATAAACTCATGCCGATTACACACCATGACCAACGACGCATAAATGCACCGCCAACCTCTATGGTTTCCTTATGGTCTATAAACATTTTAACTATAACATCTGGTATAAGCTGTACAATCACCAAAAATATTACCGAGAAAATAAATAGAATAATAAATGATAATCTGCAAACTTCATGCACACGTTTATGATTTCTTGCACCGTAGCTATAGCCGATAAGTGGCATAACACCTTGTGCAATACCAATACTAATATGAAGTGCTATTGTGCCACATTTAGAAGTTACACCATAAGCCGCAGAAAGAATATTACCGCCTTCATGGTTTAATAAAAGTCCATTTAAAAGTGATATTGAAACGGAAACCAGTAATACTGAAATAGCAGCTGGAAAACCTACCGATAATGTGCCAAATGAAACCTTTTTTTCCAGTGAAAAATGTTTAGGTGAAAGAGTAAGCACTGTACTTTTTCTTATTCTAAAAAGCACATAAAAGAAATAAATCATGGAAATAACATTTGACAACATAGTTGCAACTGCTGCACCAGCAACTTGCATATTAAATACAAAAATAAATATTGGGTCTAAAATGATATTCATTATACCGCCGATTGTTAAACCAATACCTGCTTCTTTTGTCTTACCAACCGAGCGAACCAAATGACCCAAAACCAGTCCTGCAACAGTAGGAATACCACCTATTACAAATACCCAAAACAGATAATCTGTAGTAAAACCTAAAGTAAACTCATCTGCACCAAAAAAGAGCAGTGTAGGTTTCATAAAAATTGCAAGTAATACTGATAAAATACCTGTTACAATAACACTTGCCCAAAAACTAAATGATGATGCTTTTTTAGCAGTTTTCTCATCATTTTGTCCCATGCTTCTGGCAATTATACTATTAGCACCTATACCAAAAAGGTTAGCAACCGCTGTTAAAAGTGTATAAATTGGGAATGTAATTGATAAAGCCGCAATCTGATTAGGGTCACCTATCTGCCCAATAAAGAATGTATCAGCTAGACTATATAAAATTACTATAATTTGACTGACAACCGTAGGTATTGCAAGTTTTGCAACCGCTTGACCTACAGGCATAGTAGTAAATAATTCATTATTTTTTGTCATAACTTACTCTCCTATTTCAGCATGTAAACCATCTAAAAAGCATTTAACTGCTATTTGTCTGCTTTTAGCTAAATCAATATATTTATAATAATAGAAATATCCTAAATCTTCCTCAGAAATAAATCCATGTAATATAGCACGAAAAACTCTCTGCCAATGTGCAATACTTTCTTCTGTTAAGCCATAATCTGATAATATTTCTACAACTGTATGCAAAAGCGGGATTGCCATTTCCTTTGCCATTTCATCTTGTTCTGACGGAATTGACATAATAAGTCTATATAACCCCTTGTTTTGAGTAGCAAAAGCATGATATGCCTCAGCAAATGCTTGTACTGCCTCGTCTTTTGTCTTTCCTTCTGTTGCCTTTCTTTGATTTATTACAAACTTATCTATTGCACATTTAAAAATCTCATACTGCAATTCTTTTGTGTTTTTAATATGGTTATATAAAGATGGAGTTTTTACGCCTAATGTTCTTGCAAGCTCATGCAGTGATACAGCAGACTGACCTGTGTTTTCTATAATTTCAATCGCTTGTGTTATAATTTTCTCTTTTGTTAAGCCTTTTACACTCATAAATATTCAATCCTCCTATAAACTAACGCTGTTAGTATAAAACTAATAGTGTTAGTTTGTCAAGTAGGCATATCTTACAAAGAGCTTTACCAGTTTTTTGTATTTAAATATAAATTGTTACAATCAATTATATATAACAAATTTATAATTAACTATGCACAAGTTTCATGTTTCTAATTTGTTTGTCTTGATAGTTGACTTATATGTATAATTAATATAAAATGTATATCGACAAATGAATTAAATTTGGCTGTTACTGGTAATGCAGGCAAGACCACACATGTAAATCATCTATTTTCTTAGATGTTTTCTTGTTGTGGTCTTTTTTGTTTTACAAAATAGCCTTAATTTAAGAAAGGGGATTTTTATGGATTACAAAAAACTTGCTTATGAGCTTTTACCACTTGTAGGCGGAAAAGAGAATGTAAGTAAACTCACTCACTGTGCAACAAGATTGCGTTTTGAATTTTACGACCGCAACAAAGTTGATGCAGCAGCCATCGAAAAAACAAACGGAGTTATTAGTGTAGTAGAAAAAGGCGGACAATTTCAGGTTGTTGTTGGAAATGATGTTCCTATTACTTATCGTGCTTTAATTGATGAAATCGGAGGAGTCGTTGGAAACTCCAATCAACCTGAACCAGAACAGCAAAAAACCTCTATAATAAACCGTATTGTAAGCGTTATTTCAACCACTTTTACACCTGTAATACCTGCCCTTATCGGTGGCGGTATGATTAAAGCGGTATTATCAATTTTGGTTTTATTCGGTTTAAGTGACCAAAGTTCAACATATCAGCTTATGAATTTCATTTCAGATGCTGCTTTCTATTTTATGCCTGTTTTACTTGCATATGGTGCAGCAATTAAATTTGCTTGTAACCCTGTATTATCAATGACACTTGCTTGTGCTTTACTTCACCCTACTTGGAGCGGTATGATTTCAGCAGGTCAGCCTATTAACTTTTTTAATATTCCTGTAAAACTTGTAGATTATTCTTATTCTGTAATTCCAATTATATTAAGCATATGGATTTTATCTTATGTAGAACGTTTTGCAGAAAAATACACACCATCTATTATTAAATTTTTCTTAAAACCACTTATTATTTTATTTATATCTACTCCAATTGCACTTATTATAGTTGGCCCATTTGGTGCATTTTTAAACACTGTAATTGAAAATGCAGCAAATACTATAAATTCTTATGCAAGCTGGCTACTTCCAATGCTTATGGGTGCATTCCAACCATTCTTGGTACTTACTGGTACAGCTTGGGCAATGACACCTATTGCAACTGTACAAATATCCTCCCTTGGTTATGAAATTGTAAATGGCCCTGGTATGTTAGCATCTAATATTGCTCAAGGCGGTGCAACTCTTGCTGTTGCTATGAAGTCTAAAAACCATCAGCTTCGTCAGATGGCATTTTCCTCTGGATTTACTGCGGTTATGGGTATCACAGAGCCTGCACTTTATGGCGTAATTTTAAAGCTTAAAAAGCCTCTTATCGCCTCTATGATTGGCGGCGGTATAGGTGGTATATATGCTGGTTTATCTGGTCTTGTAAGATATGCATTTGTATCCCCAGGTCTTGCTGCTCTGCCTGCATTTATCGGTGAAAATCCTATGAATATAGTTCATGCTATAATCACTTGTTTAATCTCTTTTGCAGCCGCATTTGCAGCAACATGGATTATGGGATTTGAAGACCCAGCAAACGAACAACAACAAGCTCCAAAAAACGAAATAAAAGACAGTAAAAAAGAAATTTTTGCACCAATAACAGGGCAGGCTGTTTGTTTATCTGATGTGCCTGATGCTGTATTTTCTCAGAAGGTTATGGGCGATGGTATCGCTATAAAGCCAACTGAAGGCAAAGTTTATGCACCTTTTGACGGTGAAGTTGTATCACTTTTTGAAACAAAACACGCTATTGGCTTAATGTCTGATACAGGTATAGAGCTATTAATACATGTTGGTATTGATACAGTAAGTTTAGAAGGTAAATTCTATGATGCACATGTAAAAAATGGCGATAAAATAAAAAAAGGTGACTTACTGCTTACTTTTGATAAAGAGCAAATTGAAAACGCTGGCTTTGAAACAATAACACCTATTTTAATTACAAATACAGATGAATTTTCTGGATTTGATTTAGTAGAAAATAAAGCTGTAAACCATGGTGATAAAATTATAAGTGTTAAATAATAGGAAGTGATTTAAAAAATGATTTATAATAAACTATCCGATTTTGCTGAAAATTTTCTTTGGGGTGCATCTACATCTGCATATCAGGTTGAAGGTGCATGGAATGAAGATGGAAAAAGCCCATCAATAATTGATATGTATAAGCACCCAGAAGGCTATGCAGATTTTACTATCGCAAGCGACCATTATCATAGATTTCGTGAGGATATAGCGTTATTTGCAAAAATGGGCTTAAAAGCGTATAGATTTTCCATTGCATGGACTAGAATTATACCAGAAGATAATCAGAAGATAAATAAATTAGGTGTAGAACATTATCGAGATGTAATTGCAGAATGTAAAAAATACAATATAGAGCCTATCGTTACCATGTATCATTTTGATTTACCTTGGTATTTAGAAGAAAAAGGCGGCTGGTTAAATCGTGAAACCATAGACCGATTTGAAGAATATTGCAAAGTATTATTCACCGAATACGGTAAAGATATAAAATATTGGCTTACAATAAATGAGCAAAATACAATGATTTTGCACCCTGGTGCAATTGGTACACCACCAAACAAGCCACTTCCAACAAAAAAAGAGCTTTATCAAATGAACCATCATATGATGCTTGCACAAGCAAGAGTTATGAAGCTTTGTCATAAACTTTGCCCAAATGCTAAAATTGGCCCTGCACTCAATCTAACTGCTATGTATGCAGAAACCTGTAAACCAGAAGATGCTATTGCAGCACATAACTGGGAAGTGCTTCGCTGTTGGAACTTTGCTGATGTGCCTGTTTTCGGCTTTTATCACCCACTTGCTGTGAAATACTTGGAAGATAGAGATTTAATGCCTGAAATACAGCCAGATGATAAGCAAACCCTTTTAAATGCAAAACCTGATTTTATAGCTATGAATTATTATTCTACTGCAACTATTGCGGCAAGTCAGGGCAATGCATCTGATGTATCAGCTCGTGCAGGTGACCAGCAAATTATGCTTGGTGAACAAGGTGTATACAGGGCTGCTGAAAATCCTTATGTAGCTAAAAGTCAGTATGGTTGGGTAATCGACCCAACAGGCTTTAGATACACGCTTAGAAAGGTCTATGAACGTTATAGACTTCCTATTCTTATAACCGAAAATGGTATTGGTGCATCTGACAAACTTGAAGAAGATGGAACTATTCACGATTTATATAGAATTGATTTCTATGAAAAACATTTGCTCGCTATGAAAGAAGCTATTACAGATGGTGTTGACATGCTTGGTTATTGCCCATGGGCAGCTTTAGATGTTGTAAGTACACACCAAGGATATGCAAAAAGATATGGATTTTTATATGTAGACCGTGATGAACAAGACTTAAAGCAGATGAAACGTATAGAAAAAGATAGTTTCTATTGGTATCAAAAAACTATTGCAGAAAACGGAAAAAACATATAAAATAAAAGCATTGATTTGACGTGGAAATGAGTGAATAAGATTGATTGTACAAAAAATCTTAAATAATAATCTGATTTTAACTACAGATGAAAACGGAGTTGAACAGATTGTTATGGGCAAAGGGCTTAGATTTATAAATACTGTCGGAGAAGAATTAAAACAGGAACAAATTCAAAAAATATATATATTGAAAGATAAACATATCACAAGTCAATATATGCGTTTACTTAGAGATATTCCAAATTCTTCAGCCGAAATACTTGAAGAAGCTCTGCAAATTGCCTATGAAGCCTTTCCTGAAAAGTTAAGTGACCAATTATTTATAACATTATTTGACCATTTAGTTTATGCTTTAGAGCGATATGAAAAAAATATATTTTTACCTAATAGACTGCTTTGGGAAGTAAAAAGATTTTATCCTAATGAATATGTTGTGGGTGAAAAAATCCGTAATTTTCTAAATCAGCAATTAAACATTGATTTACCCGAAGAAGAAAGCGGAAATATTGCCTTTCATATTGTTAATGCTCGCACACAAAATCCTAATATGGAAAAAACCATGTCTGCAATAAAACTATTAAAAGATATATATGGTATTATTCAACTCTCCTTTGGAAAACCAATAGACCAAGATTCTATTCATTATTCTAGGTTTTTAACACATATGCAATTTTTTATTGAACGTGTTTTAGATGATAAAATGCTTGGAAATCAAGATATAAATGTCCTAAAACCTGTTTTAGAGCAAAATCCAGAAGCATATAATTGTGCAAAACGAGTTGCAGATTATATGCAAAAAAATCTAAATATTGAAATTCCACAAGAAGAGCTTATATATCTAACAGTGCATATGGAGCGTATAATGCGATAAATCAAAACTCTAATATTAGCAAGCAAAATTTCTTATTTGCTATATAATTCTAAATAGACATAAGCACTGCTTTCTGTTGAGTCAATTAACACTACTATTATCTTCAACAGTGTTGTTTTACCTGCACCATTTGTATCTATATGTATTTGAGTAAAAATAATTTGCCTTATTGGCAAATTATTTTTTTCTATTATGAGTTTTTCAGCTTTTTCTCGTCATCTTGCACTACATAAAAAAATCCGACAATTGTAAGAGATTAAATATCTCAAACAACTATCGGCTTATCGTCTTATTCGTCTGACTCTTTAGCAATTATCACTTGTAAATTACTAACGTAAATTATTGTTTCACCTTTGCATTTATAACAAAAGATTCGTATTCTTTATTACTCAATAGCTTTTAGTGCAGCTCTTTTGGCATGGATTAGCGTAGTATCGAAAAGAGGAACATCTGTATCACTCTGCTTTACAAGAAGTCCGATTTCTGTGCACCCTAAAATAATACCTTCTGCTCCGTTTTTGGATAATTCGGAAATGATTTTCAAATATTTATCCTGAGATTGTTTTGATATTATCCCCATACATAGTTCATCATAAATAATATTATTTACAGTTTCAATATCAGCACTATTTGGAATCATAACATCTATTCCATTGGCTTTCAAAACATCTTTATAAAATTCTTGCTGCATCGTGTATTTTGTGCCTAGCAGTCCCACTTTTTTAATATTTGATTTTTTTAATTCAATGGCTGTCATATCAGCGATATGTAGAATTGGTATGTTTATTTTTTTGCTGATTTCAGGTGCAACTTTGTGCATGGTATTAGTGCATATCACAATGAAATCTGTGCCTGCACGTTCCAATGCCATTGCAGCTTCAGTAAGAACATCCGCACTCTTATTCCATTCTCCATTTGACTGATATTTTTCAATTTCATCAAAATCAACACTATATAAAATACATTTGGCAGAATGTAAGCTGCCCAGTTCATTCTTAATAGTTTCGTTAATTACCTGATAGTATGTTACTGTGCTCTCCCAGCTCATACCACCCAGCAAACCTATTGTTTTCATCATTAATCACCTCTGATGTATTATACCATTTCCCTACCTTGATGTATATTGTATTCTTTGACAAGCAATGATTTTTTCATCATTTTTATCAAATAAGGAACTGCTGATTTGAATATTATAACCCATTTGTCACAATATTTTCAAGTAAACCTTGCTCAATCATATTTATATTTATTATAAAATCTGTTATATCAAATGTTTCTCTAAGTGGTCGTTTAGCAGTTTGCCACCCCTCTCCATCAGTTACCCATATAAATCCAGTTTTCTCATTTTTAACAAGGGAATATAGGTTGCTAAATTCGCCAGCAACTGATTTTAATTTTGAACCACCGCTACCATAATAATTTACTTCGATAAGATAAAGCATATCACCAGCATCAAGTGCAAAATCAAAATGTCTGTCCGCTTTATCTGTTGATACATCTTTACCGAACTCCTGCTTAATTTTTGCGGCAGTAGCTTGTGTTAAATATCTAAAATTATATTTATCACATATAGATTTTACATATACTTCTGTTAGGTTTTCCATAGCTGTACCACTGCGATTTTTACGAGCATTAGTATCAAGTCCAACCTCTACACCAATAGCATAATCAACAAGATTTTTAATATTTTTATCTTGTAATATCTTCAACAAACCGCATTGTTCAGCGAATGTAATAATATTGTCAATTTGTTCTTCACTATATGATTTTTTCTTTGAAAAAGAATATGTAATTTCACCGCCCATATCAGCAACTTTAATTGTCGTTCCACGAACAGCAATTAAAAATGGTATTACTGGCACTATTTCAGGATATTGTTTGATAAGCTCTTTAAGACGAACTTTAATATCATTTTTACCAATAAGAACATTAAGTATATTAAGCACAACTTCTATTTGACATACATTACTAAGCACTTTATCCCAAGCCACAAAAAAATCATAAGTGCGAATCGTATCTTTTAAATTTGATAATAAATAATCAAATGCATCATCAGCAGAGAATACTCCTATTGATTTGTATTTTTCTATATATTTCATAAGTTTACTCCTTAATAATTTGAAATGAGCAATTCTTTTATTTTGCCTCTTGCTTTACCTTTGCAGTTAATCATACGAGCAGCGTCTACTCTTTTTATATTATGCTCTGCATATATTTCATCGAAGAAATTATCATCTTCATTTGTGTTCTTAGGATCTGAGTTACTAACAACGATTTTTGCACCTTTTTTATGTAATTTACTAACATATTTAGCTAGCTCTTTTTGAGCATCATCATTAAACGAATTTTCTGTGTATGCTGTAAAACTTGCCGTTTCTGTAATTGGTCTATAAGGCGGATCAAAATAAACAAATGTATTCTCGTCTATAAAATCATCTGATGCTTTATAATCACTACATACTATTTTTACTTTTTGTAATTTTTCTGAAACTGCTATAAGATTTTGTTTATCACAAATTAAAGGATTTTTATACGCTCCCATTGGAACATTAAATTCACCCTTTTTATTTACCCTATAAAGACCATTAAAACAGGTTTTATTAAGAAAAATCATAAGAGCTGCTTTTTCAATGTCATTATTTTTATTCGACTTTAGTTTATTAAATATATATCTTTTGTTAATATAATACTCTTTTCTTTTTTCTATATCAAGTGAAGTATAATCTGTTTGATATATTTCTAATAAATCTATAAGCTCATTTATATTATCACGAATTATTCTATATGTGTTTATAAGTTCTGCATTTATATCACTAATGTAAATTTCTTCTATGTTATAACGATTTAATATGTCAAAAAGGACTGCACCGCCACCAACAAATGGTTCCGCATACTTAACAATCTTACCGTCATCAAATGGATAATATTTTTCTATTTCATCAATCAGTTGTGTTTTTCCACCTGCCCATTTTAAAAAAGGTTTCACTGTTTTTTCCTCACATTTATTATATCTAGTGGTTCTTGCATCAATAGGTTTTTGTGCTTTTTTAGGAATCAGCCACATATTTCCTACTCTTTCAGCACCCAAAATACGCTTTTCAACGCATAATATAGCAACTCTTCTTTGAGAAATTCCCCATTTATTAGCTGCATCTTTTGCAGACATATATTCCATATGTGCCTCCTGTTTTATAATGCTCTTGGATATTATATTCTAAAACTAGAATAATAGCAATATCATTTTTATACTATAGCATAGCAAACCACCAGTAATAACATATAACTAAAACTGGCGGTTTTGTTTTACCTTTCTATATCTTTATTTTTATATCTGCTGGTCTGCCTGCTGACTGTCGTTCTGATTGCTCTATTCGTATATATCCATGCCCTTCTAAAAGCTCAAGTGTTGGAAAAATTTCTTCTGTCTTTTTGAAAAATTT